>NZ_JBSFKF010000061.1:0-22724 GCF_053598415.1 Kitasatospora sp. NPDC001132
AACACCCCACGAAACCGGCCCCCGTCCCGAACGCGACCCCACCACGGCCTGGCCCTTCTCAACCAACCCATGACCCCCCAGCCCAGGAACACCCCCGACCCAACGAATCACCGACCCGCCACAGCGGCGTTCCCGGTGGTGCCCGGGCGCAGCTGGGGTCCGGGATGGTGGTGGTCCTCGACGACGGGGCGGCTGGTGGCGCACGGGTCGATGGCGATGCGGATGCAGTTGATGCTGCTGGACCGCGAGCGTTCGGTGACAGTTCTGGCGGGGCGGCCGGTGCGGCTGCTGTGGCGCGAGGAGGACGGAGTAGTGCGTTCCTGGGTCCCGCAGTTGTTCGCCCGCTACGCGGACGGCGGAGCGTTGCTGGCCGACTGTCCTGCCGTTGCGGGCGCGGGTGGGCCGGCGGCGCAGCGGGCTGCGCGGGTGCTGGCTCAGGTGTGTGAGGGGGTGGGGTGGATGTATCGGCGGTTGGAGCCGCCGTCGCCGGTGGTGGCGGCGAATGTGCGGTGGCTGGCCGGGTACCGGCATCCCCGGTTCGGGGCTGACGGGGTGCTGCGTGAGGCGGTACTGGCGGCGTTCGCGCGGCCGAGGGCGTTGGCGGAGGGGGTCGCGGCGGTGGGGGTGCCGTTGCGGGCGGGGCCGATGGTCTTCCATCTGCTGTGGTCCGGTGCGCTGTCCGCGGCGTTGGCGGATCGGCCGTTGGACGCCGGGACCGTGGTGGGCCGGGGGGGGTGGCGGCGTGAGCGGCGGGTCGGGCCGGCGGGTGCTGGCGGTGGGCGCGCACATCGTCTTCGACGGGCGTTCCTGGCAGGTGGTCGGGGTGGAGGGGCAGCTGGTGCGGCTGGCCGGCGAGCGGGGCGAGGTCGCCACCGTGCTGGCCGGGCACCTGGTGGCGGCGCCGGACTTCGCGGTGACCGGCGCGCGGCCGCAGGCGGGGGTGCCGCAGTGGGGGCTGTTCCAGACGGTGCCGGTGCGCGAGCAGGAGAAGGCGCTGGCCTGGCAGCGGCACATCCAGGAAGTGGAGTTCGGGCTCGTCGGCGGGCAGGGCGCGGCGGGGGTGCCGCGGCCGCAGTACGACCCGCTCTCGCGCACGCTCGCCGAGCGGGAGCGGGCCAAGGCCGACGAGCTCACCGCGCTGGGGTGGGAACGCGTCGCTGTCAGCACGGTGCAGCGGATGCGGTTGAACTACCGGCGACAGGGGCTGCGGGGGCTGGTCGACCACCGCACCACCAAGCCGGTCAGCCGCACCGGGCGCGCCGACGAGAAGGTCGTCGCCGCGGTGCTGGAGGCGCTGCGGCGCCAGCGCGGCCGTTCCCAGGGCACGGTGAAGGGGCTGATGCAGCTCACAAGGCAGGTGCTGGACGAGCGGTACGGGGTGGGGACGGTGAAACTGCCGGCGCAGGCGACGTTCTACCGGCTGGTGAAGGCGCTGGCCGACCCCGCCGAGCTGCCCGGCCGGCCCGCGCGCACCGCCACCGCCTCACCGGGGCGGCCGTTCACGCCGGCGGCGGCGCTGCGGCCGGGCGAGCAGGTCATGCTCGACTCCACCCGCCTGGAGGTCATGGCCGTCTTCGCCGACGGCACCACCGGCCGCCCGGAGCTGACCATCGCGCTGGACGTCGCCACCCGCTCCATCCTGGCCGCCCTCCTGCGCCCGGCCAGCACCAAAGCCGTCGATGCGGCGCTGCTGCTCGCCGAGATGGCCGTCCCGCACCCGCTGCGCCCCGCCTGGCCCGACGCGCTGGCGATGTCGCGCGCGCCCGTGCCGTACGAGGACCTCCTGGACGCTGACCCGCGCCTGGAGGCCGCCGCGGGCCGCCCGGTGGTGGTGCCGGAGACCGTGGTCGTCGACCGCGGCCGGATCTTCCTGTCCGCGGCGTTCCTGGCCGCCTGCGAGAGCCTGGGCATCAGCGTGCAGCCCACCCCGCCGAGGCGCCCCACCGCCAAGGGCCACGTCGAGCGCGCCTTCGGGTCCATCAACACCCTGTTCTGCCAGCACGTCGCCGGCCACACCGGCTCCAACGTCCTACGCCGCGGATCCGACAGCCAGCGCGAAGCCGTATGGAGCGTCGCCCAACTGCAGGACATGCTCGACCAGTGGATCACCACCGAGTGGCAGAACCGCCCCACCGAGGGACTGCGCCACCCCTCGATGCCCGCCACCGCCCTGACCCCGAACGAGATGTGGGGCGCCATGCTCGGCGCCACCGGGCACGTACCACTCCCCCTGAGCGGCGACGACTACATCGAACTGCTACCCGTGGTCTGGAAACCGATCAACGAGCGCGGCATCCGCCTGAACCACCGCACCTACGACCACCCCGCGCTCGGCGACCACCGCGGCCGGCCCTCCGGCACCAGCGCGCAAGCCGGCCGGTGGGAAGTCCACCACAACCCCCATGACGCCCGCCGGATCTGGGTCCGCCTCGGCGGGGGCGGCTTCACGCCCATCTCGTGGATCCACGCCGACCACGTCCACCAGCCCTTCGGCGACCAGCTGTGGCAGCACCTCAAGGACACCGTCACCCGGCGCGGCGACCGCGACCGGCACGAAGCGGACCTCGCCCGCGCCCTCGACGCCACCAGCGGGCCCGGTGGACCCGTCGGTGCCGTGGAGGATCCGGGCGGACAGACCCGAGGGCGCGGGAAGACGAGGCGCCAGAAGCAGGCCGCCGCCCCGGAGAGCCCCGGCCCCGGGCAGCAGCCGGACGATCGCGGGCACGCCGTTCCAGGGCCACGGCGGGCCGGCGCCGCCCGAGCCGGGACGGCGGCCGGGGAGAACGAGGCCCCCGCGGCCCTGTTCGGCGCAGCCGCACCCTGGCCCACACCGGTGCCACCCCCGGGAAGTCCGGCCCCGGGCGGCGAGGACGGCCTCGATGCCAGCCACGCCTGGGACGACGAGGACGACCTGGACGACGCGGATACGGGGGACGCCGGCTTCGGACTTTACGACGCGGCCGAGGAGGCGCAGCAGTGGTGACTGCGACCACCGGCCACTGCGCGCCCCAGACCGGGAGCGCGACGCCTACCACCTGGGAGGAATGGCGGCGCTTCGTCGACCGCCGGCGCCCCACACCTCCCACGCCCGGCTCGCCCAGGCGCAGCGCGGCCCAGCGACTGGCCTATCACTCCCGGTTCGTCGTCGCGCGCACCCCGGCCCTGGACCAGATCACCGCCAGCGTGCGCACCCTCACCCTGCTCGGGCGCCACCAGGACGGCACCGCCCGGCCCGGGCTGATCGTCACCGGACCGCCCACCACCGGCAAGAGCACCGCCCTGCAGGAAGTCGGGCGCACCTACGAGCTGCACGTGCGGTCCCTGTCCCACAGTCCCGTCCCCGGGCGGGCGCCGGTCGCGTACATCCTGGTGCCGCCCGGAGCGAGCGCCAAGAGCCTGGCCGCCGAGTTCGCCCGCTTCGTCGGCCTGCCGGTCGGCCCGCGCATGACCCAGGCCCTGCTCACCGCGACCGTGTGCAGCATGTACACCAGCCTGGGAGTGAGCCTGGTCCTCGTGGACGAGATCCACCGCCTCAACCCCCGCACCACAGGCGGCGCCGAGGCCGCGGACTTCCTCAAAGACCTCTCCGAACGGCTGCCCGCCACCTTCGTGTACGCCGGCGTCGACGTCACCGACACCCCGCTGTTCTCCGGTGTGCGCGGCGCCCAGCTCGCCGGGCGCGCCTCGCTGATCGACTGCGACCCCCTACCCGCCCGCCACGGCCACCAGGCACCGTTCCGCTCCACCGTCGCCGCGTTCGAGAACGCCCTCGACCTCACACACCACCGCCCCGGTGCCCTGCGCCGGCTCGCCCCCTACCTCCACCAGCGCACCGCCGGCCGGATCGGCAGCCTCTCCCGCCTCATCCGCGAAGCCGCGATCACCGCCATCGTCGACGGCACCGAGAAGATCACCAAGACATCGTTGGACGCGATCACCCTCGACCACTTCGCCGAACAACACCACCGACCGGTCCGGCCCGCGGCACGGCGACGGTGAACACCCTCTCCCTGCCCGCAACCACCGCCGGGCCAGAGGCAGACGACACCCCCGCCTCCGGACAGCAGGCGCGGCCCTCCCCAGGCGGTCCGCGCACGGCCCCCGGACCCGGTCCGGGGGCCGTGCCCGTATCCGGCACCCGGCCGATCCCGGTCCTCCTCACACCGACGCCCACCCTCCTGGACATCCGGCCGCTGCCCGCGGAGAGCACCGCCTCCTGGCTGCAGCGCCTCGCCGACGCCCACCACCTTGCGCCCGCGCACCTGCTGGACGGCCTCGCCATCACCACGAGCGACCGCCCCAGCCGCGCACCCGGAGGCAGCGAACTCCACCTCGACCGCACGGCGCAGCACCGCCTGGCCGCGTTCACCCGCCTCCCCCATCACCACCTCACCCGTGCCCTGCCCCGCCTGAACACCCTCCCCCCCGGTCCCCGCACGCTCCGGCCACACAGGCGGCCACGGCGCCTGGCGCAGGCTCGAGGCCCACGAGGCGCCCGTGCGGGCCTGCCCCGTCTGCACCCTGCGCCGCACAGCCGGCGCCACCAACCGGGCCCTGGCCTACCTGCCCGACCACGCCCGGCTCTGCCCCCGGCACCACCGCTGGGCCGCCGGCCCCCACCACAGCCTCAGTACCGCCGCGCTCCCCGAACTCACCCGCGCCCACACGGGCCACCAGCGCCTACACCGCCGCACAGACACCGCGGACGCGTGGACCTGGGCCACCGCCATCATCACCCGCTGGCACGACCACTCCACCCACGCCACCCTCACCGCCCGCTGGCAGCACCGCCGACGCCTCCTCCAGGCCACCAACCCCGACGTACAGCCCGTGACCGGCTCCTGGACACTCCTGGCCCGTGACGCCGTCACCTACCCCGAAACCGTCACCCTCGCCCGCGCCCTGGCCACCACCCGACGCTTCCCCGCACCCCGCCACGGCCACCCCCACCCAGCCATCCACACCTTCCTCGACCACACCGCCACCGCGCTCGGCCTGGCCCGCCTCACCCCACCACCCCGTGACCTCCTCACCACCTGGACCCGCCACCACACCCGGTAAACCAAGGCCAACCCAGCGTCAGCCACCCCCAGCCCACCCAAATACATACACAGGGCTCTCAACCAGACCACGGGAATCCCCACCACTTCTCACGCGACCCGCAAGTTCTCAACCAACCACCAAAACCTGCAGGTCAAACAACCCAGACAGCCAGCCGGCGACATCCTCAAAACCGGCCCTGTCCCCGGGATACGACCCCGCCACAGCCTGGTTCTTCTCAACCAACCCATCAACCCCCAGCCCGCAAACAACCCCCCTCAGCCGATCACCAACCCGCCACACTAAAGCGTCAAGCGGAGGCTGGGACCGGCGGCGTGCCGGAGCTCTGCGGTCCGCGCGGGGGGGCGACGGGCCGGCAGCCTCAACCGGCCAGGCATGATGACGGTATGAACGCATATGTGGCAGTACCGGCCCGCACCGGCGAATCGGTGTTATCCGACGGCAGGGTCCTGGGCTGGGCCGAATGGGGCCCCTCCGACGGCACGCCCGTCCTGTTCTCGCCCGGAGCGGCTACAAGCCGTCGCCTCGGCTTCGGAGCGGACACGGTGGACGCCCTCGGAGTCCGGCTGATCTCCGTGGATCGGCCCGGACTGGGCGCCTCGACGCCTGCACCTCGCCGTACCTTCGCGGACTTCGCGGCCGACATCGCGGAACTCACCGATCGCAGACACCTCGGGCGGCCCGCCATGGTCGGCAGCTCGCAAGGGGCGCCCTTCGCGCTCGCCTGCGCGGCCGCCGGAGCGATCGGCCCCTTGGCCCTCGTCTCGGCCTCTGACGAGCTAGCCGACCCGCGGTTCACCGGGGCTCTGCCGCCCGAGCTGCGGGCGCTGGTGGACCTGTCCGTGCAGGACCCGGATTCCGCCGAGAACCTCTTCGCCGGATTCACCGCCCGGGCGATGTGGGAGATGGTCATGGGCAACAGCCCGGCCAGTGACCTCGCCGTGTACCGGGACCAGGCGTTCGCCGACGCCTACCGCCGGGCCCTGGACGAGGCCTTCGCCCCCGGGGCCGCCGGCTACGCCCGCGACACCGTCCTCGCGATGGGCCGGTGGCACATCGACCTCTCATCGGTCGGCGTCCCGGTGGACGTCTGGTACGGCGCGGAGGATCTCACGCACTCCCCCGACCAAGGAGCCCTCCTGACATCGCGCATCCCCGGCGCCGTCCGACACCTCGTACCCGGGATCGGCGGCGCTCTCCTGTGGACGTCCGCCCATCGGATCCTCAGCACCCTTCTGACATAACGGCGGCTGACGCCTCTCCGGCGTGCACAGGGACCGGAAATGGTGTCTGAATTGCGGAAACGTCGAGAACGAGGCCGAGTGGGCATGTGCCCACGCGGTCGCGTTCTGGCTGCTCAGGCCTCCCGGAGGGGGTGAAGGCGTGGTGTTCGTCGAAGAGCAACCGGTTCTGGAGGCAGTGGTGGAGCTGGCCGAGCAGGCGGTTGAGGAGGTTGCGTTGAGCGCTGGCGTGCCAGTCGCCCCGGCCGGACGGGGCCCCGGCGCAGCTGTCGGCCGTAGGCCGGCCCCGGGGCGGCGGGCAGGACCAGGACGACGGCACGGCGCAGCGGAGCCCGGGCGTCGAAGATCAGGCCAGCCCTGCCCCGGACGCTCTGCCGGCGCAGCACGGCGGCCGTCGTCCGGGGCAGCGAGGCCGCCCGGCCCTGGCGCGAGCAGCCCTCAGCAGCAGGACCAGGGCAGTGACGTGGGCGGGCCCCGAGGTGCGCAAGAGGCTCTCGTCGGGCAACCCCTCTAGCCTGCACGTTTCTCTTGGGGCCGTGTCCGGATCATGATCGGGAACGCGAAAGTGCCTTCTGAACTGGGATGATGAGGCTTGTCTAAGGTCTCCGTCAGCCCAGCAGGAAGGCACTTTCTACGTGCAGCACACTACCGGGTCACGCCCCCGGCTCGTCGTCTCCACCGACGGGCGCGGGGTCGTCAGCCACGCCGGGTCGCGCCTGCTGGCCGATCTCGCCGATGCCACCGGCCTCACGCAGGCCTTCGGCGACGCCCTGCGCCGGCTTCACGCTTCTCCGGAAGAGGGTGTTGCTGGCGTAAGGGATGGAGATGATCGATGCCGGGATCCAGCGGGGCCTACTCAGGACGCCGATCGCGCGTCACGCGTGCGGCTACCGCCTGCACCGCCTCATACTCCCGCTGGTTCGGTCCACGATCGGACCTCGGGCGCCCCGGCGACGCCTGTTGAAGCGACCTGGCGAGCCTCCCACATCCCGACCGGCGGAGACCAGACTGATCACCATGCCGCTTCCGCCCCCACTCGAAGTAACTTACCGTCACCAAGGCACGGAAGTTGAGCCAGAACCCGGTCTCGTGAACAAAGCCACCTCGGCCTGGGGGGAAATAGCGTTGCTCACACCCCTGGCCCCCGTGGCACCCTGACCGGGTGTTCAATACGCTCCACCCCACAGGCCTGACCTGGGACGAGGTCGACCCCGCCGGCCACCCCTTCGACCGCGCTTCGGCGGCACAGGTGGTCCACTCCCTCGGCCCGGCACGGCGGGTGCCCTCACGGCTGGACCCCAACCTCGATCTGACCAAAGTCAACTGGGCCTGGGAGGTGGCCAAGCCCTGGTCCGATGCCATGACGCATGTGCTGATCGAGCGCTACGGCCGGTGGGCGGCCGGGTGGCGCTGGTCGCTCGGCGAGGGGGACGTCGACGGCGGGCCGGTCGGGAACTGGTGCTGCGGGTCGCACTCGATCACCACTCCGGAGCAGACCCTGGACCACGTCGCGGCGGCGCTGTGCGAGTGGCGCGACTGGCTGGAGCACCTCGCGCAGTGGTTCGAGGCCTACCCCCTGGACCCGCAGACCCTGGTGGCGGACCGGATCCTGTGGGAGCGCGCCGCCCGCAACCTGATCCTGCAGGTGGCCGACCGGACAGGCGCCGAGAGCGGCTGGTACGGGCACTGCCAGCAGGTCCTGGGCTGGTTCCTCAGCTACTGGGGTGTCGCCCCCGAGTTGGCCGAGCGGCTGGGGCGACAGGCGGTCGGCGGCCGGTTCAAGAGCTGGACCGCGCCGGACACCGTCCTGGCGGAGGACATCGCTGAGCGGCTCGTCGGCCCACTGCGCCCGCAGGACACCCACTGGTCACCGGACCCGGGCGAGCTCCCGGACCACCTGGAGCGCTGGCTCGCGGTACGCGAGAGCGTGCCGTGGCCAAACCGCGAGGACAGCGCGGACAGTGGACCGGCGACCCCCGCCCGCGACGGCGCAGCGGAGGACTTCCGCTCCTTCGACGCCGCAGTGGACCCCACCCGCGCCGCCGGCCTGCTCACCGCACTGGAGCTGGTGCGGGCCGACGCGGCGCGTGGTGCCGTGCTCGACTTCGAGCTGCTGCGCGGCTGGCAGCAGCACGTACTGGGCACACCCGAGCCGCCACCGCTGCGCGCCCACCCCGCCTTCGCCAAGGACGGCGAGGAGCGCTACGGGATCGGCCCCGACACCCGCACCCGCCTCGACGCCTGTCTGACGCAGGCCAACGACGGCCGGCTCTCGCTGGCCGCCAGGGCGGCCCGGGCCTACCTGGATGTCTGCTTCTTCCACCCGTTCGACGACGGCAACGCCCGCGCCGCCCTGCTCACCCTGCTGTTCGTGCTGGCCCGCGCAGGCGTCACACTCGACTCGGTAGTGCTCATCCGCCGGTTCGGCCACCGGGCCGACGACCCGCAGGACGCGCTGAGCCTGTGCCGTTCCGTCGAGCTCCACCTCAGGCAGAACCGCACCGCAGCTCGGTGACCGCCCCGGTACAAGCCGCGCCGCTCGCATCGCGGTCTCTGTTACAGGCGACACCGGAACTTCGCCAGCCTACGACAATGCTCTTCAGTACGAACACGACACCACCGTTCAGCGATACGCGGCACTGACCAGCAGCGACCACCGCCCAGCGACTGAAAACAGGCGGCGCACCACCGCTGCAACCACACACCACCCATCATGAAGACCAGCGCGGCCACTTGCTCGCGCTTGGTCGGGGCGGGCAGCACCAGCGGGCCCAAGTCCTTGACGGCGCGGTCCTGTACGCACTCGGGCCACTCCAGCCGATCCGGGCCAGCCTCCTCGGTCAGCTCCAGCAAGGAGCCAACCTTCCCCCCGATCGAGCCCCGGCACGTTCAAGACGGGCGCAGCAAGGCATTCGCCGCGCGGAGCGGACGAAGGGGCAGCGCCCCGCAGGATTGGTGTTGTCGGAGGAGGGCTAAGCCGCAGGAGAGCCGGCCACCACCCCGCGTGCGATGCGGGCGCGGCCGTCTGGCGGCAGGACAACGAGGTACTGCCGGTCCGTGTCCTCGACGCGGGCCAATGTGATGGAGGTTTTGGCCGCTGCGAGCGCCTCGGCGGCCGGGCCGGCCTCCTCGGTCATCCGGTCGATCCGCGAGTGGAAGCGGGTGAGGCCCTTTGCCGGGCCGGTGATCCAGATCGCGATCCGCGCACCCCGGCGCAGCGCGGCGAGCAGGTCTGTACGCAGCGGCCCGTCTTCAGCTTCCTGGAGGAGCAGGTCGTGCAGGCGTTCCTGCCCGCACGGCCGGGACGGCGCCCCCTCGGCCAGCGCTCGACACTTGCGGCACGAGGCCAATGCCTGCGGCTGGAAGTGGTGCAGGAAGAGCTTCAGGTACCGGCCACGGATCCCGCACAGGGTACGGCCCGCTCCCCCGGCGTGCTTGACACCAGGCACGCCTTCGACCTCGACCGCGGGAACTCGGCCGGCTCACGTGCGGTCGCGAACGACCAAGTCCCGCCCGAGGCGTCGAAATCAGGAGTGACGGCCATGCCAGGCAGCATGCCACACCGAGCAGCTCGCCTCCCGCGCGAGAGCGCGGGGCAACCGCACGGCCCACATGCCGCGCTCCTCGACGAGGTACAAGTTCGTCCAGAGCGGAGACCAGCGCGGCCACCAGCTCGCGCTTGGTCGGGACCGGCAGCATCAGCGGGCCCAAGTCCGTTGCGGCGCGGGCCTGTACGCACTCGGGGCACTCCAGCCGGTCCGGGGCCGCCTTCTCCCGCAGCTCCAGCTCCGAGCCCTCCTTCCCCCCGATCGACCCCCGGCACGTCCAACCACGGGCGCAGCGCGGCGTTGGCCGTGCGGGCGGCCTCCAGTTGCTCTTCGGCCTCCCGTTCCAGGCGTTCCTCGCGGTCCTGGTGGCAGGACCAGCAACGGCTGCCGGGGCGGCGGGTCCACTCGACCTGTCCCTGGCGGCCGTACTCCCAGGTGCTCTTCTCCTGGGGAACGTCGCCGCAGTCGATGCAGACCAGGGAGTCCATCAGCCCCTGGTGGACCCGTTGCTGCGCGTCCTCGCGGGCGGGGTGAGTGGCGGCGGAGCAGCAACGGTCCGGACCCGTCATCGTCCCAGTCCGGCTGGCAACCACTGGCTGCGGCGCAGCCCAGGGGGTGGCGGGCCGTCACCCTTCCTCGGCCGGACCGGGCGGCCCATAAGGAGACGCACGTCTTAGATCCGTAGAGAACAAGCAGCCAGACGAACATCCAAGGCCGGCCGGAAACGCTCCATTAGCGCAAAGGGATGTATGCGAATGCACTAATCGGGTCGCGCCCCACGTCGACCGAGGACTAGCGTCGCCGCTGAGCCGGATTGGCCGCCAGGGGAAGCCGCGAACCAGAGAAAGTAAACGATCACTTGAGGCTCGATGCGCCGCTCGGCACCGCAATCAATCGAAACACCTTGGGAGAACATGACATGGCAACGCAAGAATCCGTCACGGATATCCACGAGCGACATGTCGAGGAGGGGAAGCTCCCGCAGGCGGGCACGGTCTACGTGCTACACAGCAGCGGCTATGCGTTCGATGGCACCTACTCGATGGTCGAGTACACCGAGGACTCCTCGCCCGCTGAACTCGTCGTCCACTGGGCGCACAAGAAAACGGGAAAATGCACTCTGGCCGTAGTCCGCGGCGGGGCTGACGGCGCCTGCCGCCCCGGATACCTCGTGACCGCACACGAAAATCTCCCATGGACACGGCCCGTCTGGGAGATGACCGGCGACAAGCTGGAGGCGGCGGTCTGGCAACTCATCCCGAAGGATGAAGGCGAGTACTACCTGTGGAATGTGGGACGCACGCAGTACGCGGAGGTGAGAGAGGAGACCGGCAACCGCTACCTCCTCCACTTCTGCGACACCAAGGAGAAGGCGGCCGTCTTCCACCTCGATGCGCTCTCCACTTACGAGAGCGTTCTTAATCTGTACAAGGAACAACTCAAGCCCAGCCTTGCACTTCCAAACCTGATCACTAACAAGAAGCAGCCGCCGGAGTGCGCGCTCTACGATAACGTTCACAAGAATCCGCCCGAGGATCCGGTGCCGGGCACGCAATTGGCGGGTGTTTGTGCGATCCCCTACTATCTCGTCACTGACGGAAAGCACAGCCAGGAGTGGCAGGGGGAAAAATCCCCATACTATCTGATGCGTCGAGAGTCGTGCTGGCACCTGTCAGACAAAAATTTCAAGATCTACGCACGCGGGGTCAAGGAGCGGAAATACTGGGAAGTGATGGAAGGAACGTCGGAGGAGTACGCTCAGGAAGTCGACAAAAAGACGCAGTGGAGTGTCACTGCGGAAGCGGGATTCTCGTACGGCGGAATCGGGGCGAAGGCGAGCGGAACCTACGGGGAGGAGCTGAACGTCAAGACGAGTAGCAAGCGCACGAAATCCCATTCCAAGAAACAAGGCGGGGACTACGAGGTGTCCCCTCCCGACAACGATGACCTTGCCGTAGCCGACTTCTTCCGCCAGGACGAATACACCGTCTGCCGCGTCACCGGCGAGGAGATCCTGCGGTTCAAGACCTGGCACAGCGACCCGCGAATCAGCCGCACCTTCCCGAAGGGAAAAGACTGATGTCCCGCCGCTCCTGCGTCCGCCGGACGGTCATGGTCGCCGCCGCTCTCACCGCCGTCGCTCTGCTGCCGCCCACCACCGCGCAGGCCGCCTCCGGCACCGTCACCGCCCACGACGCCTTCTGCCAGAACAGTGACGTCAAGGGGCCGTGCATCCTGGTGGGCCAGCCCTGGATCGTGACCGACCCACCTTCCGGCTGCTACCACGTCCAAACCAGCGACCAACTCAGCGGATGGTTCGTCGAGAACAGGCTCAACACCGCCGTAAGAATTCACGCCGGTGCGAATTGCACTACTGCCGCAGTCGACTCGCTACCTCGGAACACGGACGGGTACTACCCGCGCGACCGTTACCGCGACGGCATCAGCATTTACGTTCCGTGAAAACGGATCCCAGTTGGACCCAGCGCCAACGCGGCTCGGCGGTGCTGCTCGGCGTACAGGGCCCGCAGGAGCGACAGGTCGTGGTCCGGGTCGTAGACCGTGCCCGGCGGTCGGCGGCCGGGGTGCACGGTGTTTCGGGGTGGGCGCCGCAGTCTTCGCAGGTGCGGGTGTTGGTGGTGCGGCGGGCGGCGGCCGCGAGGAGCTGCGCGGCGGTGGCCGGGCTGGGGGTGGACTCGCGCACGTCGTACAGGTCGAAGTTGTCCTTGCGGCCGGTGCCGGGGTTGCGGGTCTTGACGGTGGCGCGGACCGGGCCGGCCGCCTGGCGCGGCAGGTCCAGCGCGGCGAGCTGGGTCGTGGTGCGCCAGGTGGTCGGGGACCTCGCTCCACCGGGTGTAGGACGGGAGCGTCTTCACGGCTTCCGGCATGTTGGTGCCTCCCCTTCTCCGCTGTGCGGTTCAACGCGGCCGTCACCAGGTGGTGGCGGCCGGTGGGCGGTCAGCGCCTCCATGGCTCCGGGGCCGGCTCGGGCGGCGCTGCGGGGGTGAGCGACTGGTCGGCGCAGCGGGTGGGGTGGTTGCGTACGCCGCACTCGGGGCCGCGGTCGAAGGCGACGACGTACGGGAACGGGGTCGGGTAGCGGCGGACTCGGGTGATGACGCCGAGGGTGCCGGCCGGGAGGTTGACGTGGGCGCGGGCGTCCTCCTCCCAGGACTCCTCGGCCGCCAGGTCCTCGTCGATCCACGACGCGCGCACCGGCTCCAGTAGCTCGACCCTGTCCCCCTCCTCCAGGCGCACGTGGCTGGTGAGGACCTGGGCCTGGTAGCGAAGCAGTTGCACGAACGCCTGCTCCCGCTCGACCGGGTCGGCCAGGGCGCCGGGATCCAGCACCAGCATCCGCGGGGAACTGGGTGCGCTCGTGCCGGTGGAGGCCGGGGAGCGCTGGACACCCGGCCGGGCCACTGTCGGCGCGGGGGTGGGCCGCGTGGCGGTCGAGGTGGTCGGGGTGGTGGTGTCGGTCATCGCGGGTGCCCTCCGGCGGGTGATGGGGCCTGGGTGCGGGGCGGGGCGGCCCGCGTGCCGGGCCGCCCCGATGGCGGTGGTGCTACTGGTCGGTGTGACAGTCGTGGTCGGCTTCGACGTAGTCGCCGTCGGCGAAGTCGGTCTCCAGGGACCAGCCGCAGTGCACTCCGCTCGGCCTTCCCACGCGATCTCGGCTTCGCCGTGGTCGCAGTCGTGGTCGGCGTCCACGATGGTGCCGTCCTCGAACAGCGCGTCGCCGCCGTCGCCGCAGGTGTGGCAGACGTACTGCGCGTACCAGGACACCTTCGGCTGCTGGGTGGTGGTCACTCGTCTCCTTCCGGGGAGCGGGCCGTCCCGGCCCGAGGTGGGCCGGGACGGCGGGCGTGGGTTTGGCGGGTCAGCCGGCGACGGTCTCGGCGTGCCGGGTGAGGGCGTCCAGGAGCGCGGCCTGGTGGTCGGTCAGCTTGCCCTCGGTGCGGGCCTTGTCCTGCTTGCGCAGCCCAGGTGCCGGGCCGGAACGTCGGGTCGGCTTCGCCGCCGGTGCGGTTGACGGGGCCGGTGAGGGGTCGGGGCGGATCACCACGGCGTTGCCCGGTTCGACGGTGCCGCAGTGGCACGAAGGGCTCGCCCCGGCGGTGCTGGCGCCGGACTACCAGCGGCTTATGGACGCCCTGTCCGGTCGTGGGGAGGCGATGGACTGTCGGCAGCTCGCGGCGGCGCTCGGCCTGGAGGTCGTTCCGGCAAAGGTCGAGGGGGTGCGGTCGAAGGTGAAGCGGCTGGCCGCGCGGGGCTGGCTGGCTGAGGACCGTCCGGGGATGTTCAGTGCGGTCGCCGGGCGAGCCGGCGGCTCATGACCATGCGTCGCGGGCGGTATCGCGTGGAGGGCGGTGCCCGCGGACTTCCCCGCGTGGGACCGCGTCTACGCCTTCTTCCGACGCTGGCGCGACACGGGCCTGGTCGCCGAGTTCCACGACCGGCTGCGCGACCGGGTCCGCCGGGGCGCGGGCCGCGATCCGGAGCCGACCGCCGGGATCATCGACTCCCAGTCGGTGAAGGGGGCCGCATCCGTGCCGGCCGCGAGCCGGGGCTTCGATGCCGGGAAGCGAGTGAACGGCCGCAAGAGGCACATCGTGGTGGACACCCTCGGCCTGCTGCTGGTCGTGATGGTCACCGCGGCATCCGCCACCGACCGCGAGAGCGGCCAGAGGCTGCTGGCACGACTGCGCGAACGGCACTGGCGCATCACGCTGGTGTGGGCCGACGGCGGTTACACCGGGCGCCTGGTCGACCTCGCCCGCGATGCCTGGCGGGTCGCGCTGACCGTGATCAAACGCAGCGGCGACACCGCGGGCTTCGTGGTGCTGCCGAAAAGGTGGCTGGTGGAACGGACGTTCGCGTGGCTGGTGCGCTCACGCCGCCTCGTCCGCGACTACGAAACCCGAACCGACACCTCGGAAGCGATGATTCGGTGGTCGATGAGCATGGTCATGAGCCGCCGGCTCGCCCGGCGACCGCACTGAACATCCCCGGACGGTCCTCAGCCAGCCAGCCCCGCGCGGCCAGCCGCTTCACCTTCGACCGCACCCCCTCGACCTTTGCCGGAACGACCTCCAGGCCGAGCGCCGCCGCGAGCTGCCGACAGTCCATCGCCTCCCCACGACCGGACAGGGCGTCCATAAGCCGCTGGTAGTCCGGCGCCAGCACCGCCGGGGCGAGCCCTTCGTGCCACTGCGGCACCGTCGAACCGGGCAACGCCGTGGTGATCCGCCCCGACCCCTCACCGGCCACCACGACCGGCGGCCCTTCTTCGCCTCCGCACGGAAGAGCCAGGACCTCGGCCACCGTCTCACGGGCGATCACGAACCGCTTCCACGCGGCCTCGGCCTCCAACAGCTCGGCCTGAAGGGCCTCCATCCGCTGCCGAGCGGCGCGTTCACGCTCCTCCAGCAGCCCCATCACCGACGGCATCCGGCACCTCCACCGAAGAGACGAAACGACGCTTCGTCTCTGCCGCCGAAGCACCGGGTCTATGCCTGACCAGCGGAAACGCACCCGTCGCTCTCGGAAAGACAACGGCTTCTGAGGCCTGGTCAGGGTCGGCGCCACCAGGAGCCGCGCCGCTTCGCCTCGGCGGCTGCGGCTTCGGCCGCGGCTCGCTCGCGCTCGGCCTCCTCCCGGGCCTCCTCCCGGGCCTGCTCCTCGGCGGCGGCCTGGCGGTAGTCGGCGCACGGCCCGTCGTCGCCCCAGGCGGCCCGCTCGCGTTCCTCCCACCGCTCGTCCGAGAACGGCACGGTGCATCGGGTGCAGGCCGGACGGCGGCGCTCGCGCTCCGCCTTCTGCCGTTCCTGCTCCCGTTCCTGGCGGGCCTGCTCGGCGGCGGCCTGCTCGGCGTCGGCCGGATCCACGCAGCCTTCGTCGCCGACGCCCGGGAGCGCGGCGAGGACTGCGGGCCGCTGGACCTCCGCCCCTCCCCGGGGCTGGTGGTCAAGGGCGGCGGGGTGTACCGGCCCGCTGCCGAGCTCGCCTACACCGCCGGCACCGGCGAGGAGCGGCAGCGCCTGCGGGCGTTCGTCGAGCGCCACCGTCCCGGTGTCGGCGCAGAGGAGACCGCGGCGCAGCTGGCGGCGTGCGCCCGGGTGGGAGCAGTCGGGCCCGGACGGGCGGGGCCGGGCGTGGGAGCGGCGCTGGCGAGCTTTCCTGCGGCTGCTGGTGGTCTTGGTCGGCACGGCGGCCGCCGGGGTGCGCGGCGCGGTGGCGGATCTGCGGCTGGCCGCCGAGGAGAACCCGGCCGTCACCGAGATGCTGGCCGCCGTCCCGGCTGGCGCCGCCCGGATCGAGGACCTGGTCCAGCGCGGGCCGTCCACGCCGATCTGGCATCCGCTCAGCGGCATGGGCGGGCGGGCGTGCGGGTGGACCGAGCTGTAGGCCTGACCGGCACCCGCACCTTGATGGCCCGGCCAGGAACACCCGGGCGGCCTATCAAGGTACTCCGCAGACGGCGCCACCAATGCTTTGACCTGCGGCTTTTACCTGAACTCCAAGGTTTCCGGCCAGCGGGCGGGACGGTCTCCAAGGTATCTGGGGGCGCCTACCAAGGTGACCATCAAGGTGTTCACCAAGGCATTGGCGTGACCATCAAGGAATCGGCGAGACAGCCCGGGCAGCCGTCAAGGTACCGCCCGCCCACTCCGGGGCGACCATCAAGGTGGCCGGCGGAGCCTGCGGCCGCGTAACTACCCGGGCGCCGCGCCGCTGCCCGTCACAGCCGGTACGCCGTCGCCGAGGTGGCCGCTTCGTCGGCGCCGGTCGGCAGCGTGGGCAGTGGCCAGGCCGGGTCCGGTGCCCAGGTCGGCCAGCCAGCGGCGAACGGCCCGGTGCGGTCGTCCAGCATGGCGATCGCCCGGCTGCGGGCCTGCTCGATCTGGCGGTCCGCGTAGTCGTTGACCACGTCGAGGCGCCGCAGCTGGGCGTACTCCTCGGTGTCCTTCCAGTGGTGGCCCGTCAGGTCGGGGGTGATGACCAGGTCCAGGCACAGGTCCAGGGTGTCGATGCCGAGGCCGGGGTGGCGGTGGTAGGGGTGCTCGAAGTTCCCGTACCAGCGCAGCGGTTCATGGGTGGCGGCGTCCTGGAAGCAGTGCACGGAGAACCACTCTCCGGCCAGGAAGTGGGAGAGCACCTCCGTGTTCTTCCAGCGGTGGTGGCCCAGCGTCCAGGTGCCGGCCGCCAGGTCGGCCAGGCCCTGCTTGCGGGTGGTGTCGTCGCCGGTGCGGGTCGAGGTGATCCAGGTCGTCGGGGCCAGACTCTCGATGCCCGGCCAGTAGGCCAGGGTCAGCACGTGGCCGGTGTCGTCGATCACGCGCTGGGGCATCGCGGTCCACACCCGGTCGGCGTGGACGTCGCGGCGCACCACGGTGGTGCCGGGCTGGAACAGGCTGTCGGTGTCGGTCACAGCGGCAGTCTGCCCGACCCCGGGGCCGGGGCCGGGCGGTTCACTCGAAGGGGTGACGGCGGGTCAGGGCTGGGGGAAGCCGTAGCGGCCGGCGGCCCAGCGGTTCGGCGGCTGCGGGGCGTCCAGGCGCTTGCGCAGCTCCTGAACGGCCTGGGCGAGTTCTTCCCGGTCGGTGGCGTTGACCGGACCGTCCAGAACGGCGGAGACATCGCCGAAGGTGCCATCGTCGAGAACGCGGCCCGCGCACAGCTGGACGCGCAGGTACGGGGCGAAGGCGTCGATCCCGATCCACCAGCGGTCCGCGTCGTGGACCAGGCGCCGCTGGGAGGGCGGGTGCCCGAGGAGCACGCGGGCCTGCTCCTGCCAGCCGCAGACCTCGGTGATCCACTCGGCTACCGGCTCGGGCCCCAGTCGGATCGGCTGTGTCATCGGTCCACCCCTCCCTGGCGACAGTGCGTCGAGCCTATCCGCGGCCGGCCGCCGGGCGGTGGGGAACGGCCCGGTCGCCGGTCGCCGTGGACGGCTGGCCCCAGGTCGGGCAGGCGGGCTCGTGCCAGGTGGTCTTCACGACCATCCCGCCAGGGATCAGGTGCTCGCTGGACCAGGTCCGACAGCACCCGCCGCCGCCCGGCCGCACCTGGGCCGGCGGCCGTCCGGCGCCGACTGGGGGCCTTTCCCCTGCACCCACTGCGGCGAGCCCGGCGAGAACGACGACCCGGCTGCGCCACGTGCAGAAGTAGTACTTCACCGCGCCAGTGGGTGGCAGGTCATGCGGGAGGTAGTCCCACTGGCAGCCAGTCCGGGACTGGTAGAGCAGGGCGTTGACGATCTCCCGCATCTCGTAGCGGCCCTCGTGGCCGCTGACCGAGGGATGCTGGACCTTCCATGAGGTGATCACCGGCTCGATCAGCGCCCAGCGTTCGTCGGATAAGTCGCTCTTGTAGGGCTTGCGGTTACTCACGCAGTCACCTCAGCACGGCGCCAGCCTCCCGACCGGCCGGAAGCGGTAAGGCCACACGTTCAAGCGACGACAGAACGGACTTAATCTCTAATTCCGCCCTCTTACACGTGTTCGACGGTGATGGTGCCGCCTCCGCCCGCTCGCTTGTCGGCAGCTTCGGCCTCCTGCCGGTCACATACTGACGGCTCTCGCCGTGGGGCAGGGTCAGCCGGTAGACAGTGACGGGTGGGCGATGGGCACCCCCGCATTTGCATCCCACGCCAGCTCCTTCGCCTGATGATGCCCAAGCCGGATGCTCGGCCGCAGCACCGCCATGTGAATGCCCAGGTCGGTGGCCGCTCCCGTGCCGCCCAGGGGCAGCAACGCCGTGTCGCGGACACAGCGGGGCGATAGAGGAAGGTCCGAGTCGGGACGGTGAGCGCGGCGACATTCCTTTTCGGCGCGAGACAGCGCCACCCCGGGTGCGGTATTCCCCTGTTTCCGGCTGTACTTCACTCCGACCAGTTCTCTTTCGACGGTGCGTCTACACAGCACTGAGGAATAATCATACTAATTGAAGCGGATATGAACAGCTTTCCGGACCGCTTCACGCCTCTCAGCCCGACTTCGAGCTGGACACGTCAGTCCAAACGACTGGAGGCTATGCCGGCTATGTAGGAGAGGGTCAAGGACGTGGCGACGATCTGGAACCCCGGCGTGTCGCCGATCAGGAATACCACAGGAGCCACCACTGCGGCCACCCAGATGCTGGCGCACCAGCCGCAGGAAACCAGGTAGGCGGGCCTGGAATCGTCACCGAAACGATCGGCGATCCATGAGCGAAATCCTGAGGCCAGAGTGTCCTTTGTGACGAACCGCGTCATGCGGCATGTGGCGC
Organism: Kitasatospora sp. NPDC001132; assembly: GCF_053598415.1. Lineage (NCBI taxonomy): Bacteria > Bacillati > Actinomycetota > Actinomycetes > Kitasatosporales > Streptomycetaceae > Kitasatospora > Kitasatospora sp. NPDC001132. Next base: position 19,121 of record NZ_JBSFKF010000061.1, read on the forward strand.
CCAGGGCCATGAGAAATGCGGCGAAGTTCATGCAATTCATCGTACGGAGAACTCGACAGTCGGGAAGATCCGAGGCCTCTGAGTATTCGGCGAGCTGCCGAGCCGTCCCCGCCGGCTCCGTTGTCGAACGGCCGTCTCCGGCTGCTGAGGTGCTGCAATGAGAACGAAACCGGGCCTCAGGTGGCGTGCGCACGGCGCCACGCGCTCCTCTCGGCCATCGCGTGCGGAGGCTCGCCCTGGACATCGGCGCGCCCCGGGGCGCACTGCAACGACGTGGATCGGACACCAACGGCCCGGACTGGCTGCCGCCGACCCCGACAAAGGGCCGGGATTGCGTCACGCGACTTCCGGGAAGCTTCGCAGGGTGGTGCGACAGATGGCCCGCCCACCGACACCCAGCTGCCACCAACCACCGCTCTGAACAGCGAGGCGAAATACGGCGCGACCGTGGCAGCGGGATCGCTGCATGACTGCGGCAGTACCCGAAAGGCAGTGGCGAGGGCCTGACGCACGCAGATCTTGCTGAACTCCCGTGCGCTCCGCTCGCCCTCCGCAGCGCACTGGGAAAGGCCTTAAGTGATCCTTTGTACACCTCTCTGACGAGGCCAGAAGGGCATTTTGTCCGGCTACTTCCTTGCCGCTGGGATTGCGCCGGAGCAAAGCAGTGGCATATGCGCGGCGCATGTCCCGAAGGCCTCACGCTCGGCCGTTCAGGGGTTTTCGGCGTCACCTGTCTGGCGGATCCGCCGAAATCCGGTGCCTACTGCTGACCTCGGCCCCGCTCGTCCCATCGGACGGCGCCGGCCGCGGATCGGCATAAGCCGGTCTCGCTGCTCGTCCCATCCCGCTTCAGGTGGGCCCACCGGGATGAGCCCACTCGACACATCAGCAAGGAGCCATTGCCATGGGCGCTATTGTCATCCACACCCTGGAGCCCGCCCGCCCGGTCGCCCGCGAGCGGGTCACCCTGACCGCGCAGGTCCGGTCGACCGACGTGAAGGTCGGTCAGGTTGCCCAGGTCCCCACGGGTACCGTCCACTTCCTCCTCGACCAGACCCTCCTGGCCGCCGTCCCCCTCGACTCCAGCGGCTCCGCCTCCCACGAGACCGAACTGCCCGCCGGTGACCACACCGTCAGCACGGTGTACAGCGGCAACGAGGGCACTGCCACCCACGAAGTGCCCGTCACCGTCGACCAGGCGACGGCGGCGCCGACGACGACGACCCTGACCAGTTCGCCGAACCCCTCGGTCTGCGGGGAACCGGTGACCTTCACGGCACAGGTGAGCTCCGCACAGGTGGGCTCCCAGCAGTTGCCGCCTCTCGCGTCCCCCACCGGGACGGTGACGTTCGTGGTCAGTGCCGACGGGCCGTCGTTGACCGCGGCCCTGGACCCCACCACCGGCCAGGCCCAGGTCGTCGAGAACGGTCTGTCCATCGGCACCCACCAGGCCATTGCCAGCTACAGCGGCGACACGAACTACGCACCCTCCAGCTCCAACCTGGTGAACCAGAGCGTCACCCTGGCTCCCACCAGCACCACGTTGACGGTGAACCCCACCCCTTCCGTGTGCGGGCAGACGGTCACCGTGTGCGCCACCGTCACGGCGCTCCCCCCGGGCTCCGGCATCCCGACCGGCACGGTGACGTTCACCGGCTCCGGCGGGCTCAACGAGACCGTCACCCTCGACGCCACCGGCACGGCCTGCTTCACCACCAACTCCCTCGAAAGCGGCCCGGTCTCCGCCCAGTACAACGGGGACACGTGCTTCGACACCTCCTTCCTCAGCACGGTGGTGGAGGTCGACCAGGCCGCGAGCACCACCGACGTGTCCATCACGCCCAACCCCTCGGTGTGCGGGCAGCCGGTCACCGTGTGCGCCACCGTCACGGCGGTCGCGCCGAGTTCGGGCACCCCGACCGGCACGGTGACGTTCACCGGCTCCGGCGGGCTCAACGAGACCGTCACCCTCGACGCCACGGGCAAGGCCTGCTTCACCAGCAGCTCCCTCAGCACCGGCCCCGTCTCCGCCCAGTACAACGGGGACACGTGCTTCACCGGCTCCAGCGGGGCCGGGAAGGTGGTGGTCAACCAGGCCGCAAGCAGCCTGGCCCTGTCCGTCAACCCGGCGCCCTCGGTGTGCGGCCAGGCGGTCACCGTGTGCGCCACCGTCACGGCGGTTCCCCCCGGCACGGGCATCCCCACCGGTACGGTGACCTTCTTCGGTCCCCCCGCCTTCGAACAGACCGTGCCGCTGGACGCCACCGGCACGGCCTGCTTCACCACCAACACCCTGCAGTCCGGAACCGTCACCGCCGTGTACAACGGCGACGCCTGTTTCCTCCCCGTCAAGTCCGCGACCCCGGTGACGGTGAACAAGGCCACCCCGAAGATCCAGCTGACCGCCACCCCCAACCCCTCGGTGTGCGGGCAGACGGTCACCGTGTGCGCCACCGTCACACCAACGGCGCCGAGCACCGCCACCCCGACCGGCAAGGTGACCTTCAGGGAACCCGGCGGCCTCAACCAGACCGCCACCCTGGACGCCACCGGCAAAGCCTGCATCACCACCAGCACCCTCCAGACCGGCACCGTCACCGCCACCTACAGCGGTAGTGGCTGCTTCACCACCGGCAGCGCGGGCATTCCCGTGACGGTGAACCAGGCGTCGACCACCACCGCCGTGACGGTCAGCCCGTCGCCCTCGGTGTGCGGCCAACTCGTCACGGTCTGCGCCCAGGTGGCGGCGGTTCCCCCCGGGGCCGGCACGCCCACCGGGACAGTCACCTTCTCCTACGGGAGCACGAGCACGACGGTCAACGTCGACGCCACCGGCAAGGCGTGTCTGGCCGCCGCCTTCCACGCGTCAACGACCGTCGCCGCGACCTACAACGGCGACTCCTGCTTCACGAGTTCGTCCGGCAGTGGCACGGTCACGGTGAACAAGGCCTCGTCCGCCACCGCCCTGCTGGTCTCGCCCGTCCCGTCGGTGTGCGGGCAGCCGGTGACGGTGTGCGCGACCGTGACGGCGCTCGCCCCGGGCTCGGGAACGCCCACCGGCACCGTGACCTTCACCGGCCCCGGCGGCCTCAACCAGACCGCCACCCTGGACTCCACCGGTAAGGTCTGCATCACCACCAGCACCCTCCAGACCGGCACCGTCACCGCCACCTACAGCGGCAACGACTGCTTCACCACCTCGACCGCGACTACGACCGCGACTGTCAACCAGGCGTCCTCGACGGTCGCGCTGACCGCGACGCCCAACCCCTCGGTGTGCGGGCAGCCGGTCACCGTCTGCGCGCAGGTGACGGCACTCGCACCCAGCACCGCCGTTCCCGGCGGCACCGTGACCTTCACCGGCCCCGGCGGCCTCAACCAGACCGCCACCCTGGACTCCACGGGCAAGGCCTGCATCACCACCAGCACCCTCCAGACCGGCACCGTCACCGCCACCTACAGCGGCAACACCTGCTTCACCGCCTCCACCGCAACGCTCGCCGTCACCGTCAACCAGGCGTCCTCGACGGTCGCGCTGACCGCGACGCCCAACCCCTCGGTGTGCGGGCAGCCGGTCACCGTCTGCGCGCAGGTGACGGCACTC
>NZ_JBSFKF010000061.1:22822-25052 GCF_053598415.1 Kitasatospora sp. NPDC001132
CATCACCACCAGCACCCTCCAGACCGGCACCGTCACCGCCACCTACAGCGGCAACACCTGCTTCACCGCCTCCACCGCAACGCTCGCCGTCACCGTGAACGCGGTGAACACGACGCTGACCGCCGACCCGGCGCAGATCCGCCTGCGGGTCAACGGCAACTTCGTCATCCCCGCGATGAGCGCCACCCTCAAGACCACCGCCGGCGCCCCCATCGCCGGCCAGAACGTCACCTTCCGCGCCAACACGGTCGGCGGCCCGACCGCGCTGGGCAGCGCCACGACCAACGCCTCCGGCGTCGCCACCCTCGCACCCCCGCAACTCACCGTCCCCGCCACCGTCATCACCGCCACCAGCTACACGGCGTCCTTCAGCGGCAACACCTGCTACAACGCCTCCTCCGCCACGGCGCCGCTGACCCTGGTCCCCCTCCCCCTGCTGCCCTGACCCCCGGCCCCGGCGGGTCAGGGAACCCGCCACACCAGAACTCGCCGTTTTGCGGAGTCGGCAGCGAAGAGCCGGCACTCTGCCCGAGCAAGCCCAAGAACAGCCGGCTGCGGCCTGATACGGAAGGCTCCGGCAGAGCTGGTCACGAAGGCAACCGCAACCCACGGCACCACGAAGTCCCCAACCCCTCAGAGACGTTGCTGGTAAGTTCGGAGTTCCTGATCATTCGCCCCGTCGAGCTGATGCTCGACGGGGCGAATGCACGGCGGGGGCACGGGCTAGAAATCCGCAGGTTCAGCCTTCCAGTGACGGCTGTTGTGGTACTGCGAGACCTGCTCCAGCGGTGCCGAGTTTGTCCGCCCGTGCCCGGACCCGGCGCCAGGTGGCCGCGGGCTGGCCGTGCGCGTCGGCGACGCTGGCGTCGAGGTCAGCGGCGTAGCGCACCAGTGCGTCGGACAGCCGGGTCAGCGGCTCCACCGGGTGCGCTCTTCCAAGCGGCAGAGATGGAGGGTTCCCGACGGGTCCGCGGGAAAGGAGTGGTCGAGTGTCCAGCCGTGTTCGGCGGCGATCCGCAGGACGGCCCAGGCTCCCGCCCCTCGGTGGTGCCGGAGCTTGACGGCGACCCGGCGCAGGATCCGGCCCGCCGAGTCGTACCGGTAGTTGTCCCCCTTCGCCAGGTGCCTGCGCAGGTGGCGCTCGTAGAGTCTCGGGCTGCGGAGGAGCTCCAGGGTCCGGACCCGTGGCCAGAACACGAGGGTGAACAGCGGCAGCAGCACCCGGCCCCGAGCGGCCAGGCGCCGGGCACAGCCGGCCGCGATGAGGGTCTTGCCGGAGCCGGTCGCCGCGATGACGGTCGCGCGGCCGCCGTCCTTCACCTCGCGCACCGCGGCCGCGACCGCGTCCTTCTGGAACCAGTGCAGCGGCAGCGGGTTCACGGCGGTGCCGAGCGGCCGGGCCGGGAGCGGCGGCTCGGGCTGGGCGCGCGGAGCGGCCGGCACGTTCTGCTCGGCGGTGGCGGTGGTGGTCTCCACGGCGGTGCTTCTCCTTCGGATGCCGAGGCGGCTCGGCGGGGCGGGCGGGGCTGTGGGAGGGGCGGGGCAGGCGGCCTCTCCCCGGGCCAGGTCATGGATGGGGAGAGGCCGGCCGGACCTACTGCTGGTCCTCGGGGATCCAGCCGCGGACCTCGAGGTAGGCGATGTCGGCGTCCTCGACGGCGCGGCCGGTCTCCACCAGCCACTCCCGCATCACCTCGGTCACGTCGCCGTGGTGGTCCGCGACCCGCTGGGACCACTCGGCGGCGTCGAACCCGCCGGTCGAGGCGGAGCCGTAGGTGCGCTCCTCGGTGCCGTCGGAGCGGGGGATGAACCCGCGCCGGATGCCGCCGGAGTCCTTCTCCGAGCCCGCGCTGTAGACGTACTGGTCGGCCTTCGTCCGCACCGTGAAGGCGAGGCGGCCGCCGGCCTGGCCGGTCTCGTGGACCACCGGGGCGAGGTGGGAGGCACCAGACTTGATGGCCTGCTTGCCCGCCCGGCCGGCCATCGAGCCGCCCGCCTCGCCGACGGTGTCCTTGCCCCGCACCCGGGCCTTCTGCCCGGTCTTGGTACGGCGGCGGCTGGTGTTCGCCTCGGCGATCCCGGACAGGGCCTCGGCGTAGCGGGCCCCGGTCCGCACGGTGGCCCGCTCCCGCGGCGGCGGTTTCTAGTGGTCGTTGCAACACGTGGTCGGTTGTCTAGGCCGCGAGGAGTTTAGCCAGGCGCTCGGCTGGGGTTTCCCAGCCGAGCGTCT
>NZ_JBSFKF010000062.1:0-13934 GCF_053598415.1 Kitasatospora sp. NPDC001132
GCGGTGACGAAGGCCTGCCAGGCGGCGGTGGGGAAGAGGAGGGCGGGGCCGGAGGGGTCCTTGGAGTCGCGTACGGGGGTGACGTCGGCGAAGCCGTCGGCGACCTCGATGCAGGCACCGCCACCGGTGCCGCTGTACGAACTCTTGCGCCAGGAAACGTCAGTCAGGTCGACATCCACTCCAGGTCCCTCCTTGCCGCACGGATGAAAGCCAGCGATTCGGCCTGGCCATGGGCCTCGACCGTAAGCCGATCGTAGCTCTTGGTCAGGGAGGCAACTGACTTGACCACGGGCCTTCGGTGACGGTGTCACGAATCGCCGCGCCGCCCTGTCTCTCAGACGTGCCCCTGCTCGGGGCGCGCAGATCCGAACCTTTAAAGGAGCAACAACTGTGATCCAGTTCTGGTGGCCGCTGGCCGGCCTCGCCGTCATCCAGCTCGCGGACGCCGCGATGTGCCTCAAGCCGGTCGGCTTCATCCGCGACTGCCTGCGGGACGTCGGATTCCCCCGCAGGTTCTGGCCGCTCCTGCCGCTGCTCAAGACCGTGACGGCCGCAGGACTGGTCGCGGGCATCTGGTCCGCCCCGCTGGCGGTGCTGACCAGCGCCGTCGTCGTCTGCTACTTCCTCACCGCCGTGGGCATGCACATTCGCGCCCGCGATCTGGGACGCAACCTCTTCCTCAACGCCACCGGCATGCTCGTGCTCAGCACGGCCACCTTCGTATTCGCCTTGCAGAGCGCCTGAAAAAGTGTTGCGGGCGGGGGTTTCGGCAGCGCGGGTGGGCGCAGCTCGGCCCTGTCGCCTTGGGGTTGGGGCGGCGGGGCCGGTGGTCACGGTCAGTGGGTGTCGAACTCGCCGGTGCGGACGGCGGTGACGAAGGCCTGCCAGGCGGCGGTGGGGAAGAGGAGGGCGGGGCCGGAGGGGTCCTTGGAGTCGCGTACGGGGGTGACGTCGGCGAAGCCTTCGGCGACCTCCACACACTGGCCGCCGTTTGGACCGCTGTACGAACTCTTCCGCCAGGAAGCCTCCGTCAGGTCGACATCCACTCCAGGTCCCTCCTCACCGCACGCATGAAAGCCAACGATTCGGTCTGACCAAGGGCCTCGACCGCCAGCCGATCGTAGCTCTTGGTCAGCTCGGCAACCGACTTGGAATCGCGGTCGATGTAACCGCGCTGCTCAACCTCGCCGTAAGCGAGAACTCTGCGGTTCGGCATGGTAAGGAGGGTCGCCATGTGGGTGAACGGCCGGTTCGCGCCCAAGGTGAACGGGGCCACCTGGATAATCACGTTGGGTCGAGCAGACAGCTGCTCAAGATGAAGCAGCTGTTCAACCATGACGTCACGTCCGCCGACGACCCTCCTGAGGCAGGTCTCGTCCAGCACCACGTGCAGGACTGGGGGAGGGGTCCGCTGTAGGATTTGCTGCCGGGCCATCCTGAATTCGATGCGTTCGTTGGCCAGTTTCTGGGATGAGAGGCCCAGGTTGACGCTACCCATCTGGAGCGCGGTTGTGTACGCGCGGGTCTGCAGAAGTCCGGTGATGACGGTGGCCTCGAAGATGCGGATCTCTTCGGCAAGGGCCTCGTAGCGCGAGAACTCCGGAAAACCCTCCAGGATCGCGGCGTTCTTCAGCTGATACCACATCAGCAGCATCGTGCCGCCCGTGTCGAGCGCGATGTCGGAGAGCTCCGCAAGTTTGCGGCTCGGCGGCCGGTGCGCAAGTTCGATGTACGAGAGGTGCGAGGGGGAGCACCCGATGAGCGGCGCCAGCTCCTCCTGGAGGAGGTCCCTGGCCTCTCGGAAGGCCCTGAGCTGGATTCCGAAGGGCGCCCAGGGGCTCGACTCCGGGTCAATCTTCTTCTTGTTCATGGCAGCCCTCAACTCCCGTGGTGCCTCATGGCAAGTAGCAAGCCACTTCTGATCCTAGGGGACCTTGCGCCACCATATGTACAGAACGTGAAACTCCGATCGCAGAGGGTTCCATTCCCATGCCCCACGACCAACTCCCGCGCCTCCACGGCTACGGCGTCCGCTGGGACCCGGAGGCCGACCGCTACCGGGTCCGCAACGAGATGACCGGCGAGTGGCTGCGCCGGCCCGGTGGTGACCTGGCCGCCTTCGTCTTCTTCGGCGACGCCTACAGCGCCTGGCGGGCCTTCGAGGTCCACAAGCGCCCCGGGGAGCGGTGATGTCCACCCTCTCCCGCGCCACCGCCGAGCAGCGCCGCAACGCCGCCGACGTCCTGGACGACCTCACCACCGTCCTCGCGCTCGGCGGCGTCCACCTTCCCACCCTCGAAGTCGACTGGGAAACCGGCCGCCTGACGTGCAGCTACCTGCTGCACCTCACCGCCCGCCCCGTCGACCTCCTGCGCATGGTCGACCTGCTCCGCAAGGGCCTGCGCTACGAGCGCCTCACCTTCGACGTCTGAAAGCGACCCCCGATGCACGACCCCCGCCTGCTCGCCAAGCCCCCCGTCTGCCGGCTCGGCTGCCTCGTCCTGATCCGCAACCAGCGCGGCGACGTCCTGCTCGTCGACCCGGACTACATGGACGGCATGATCCTCCCGGGCGGCTCCGCCCGCCCCAACGAGCCCCCGCACCTGGCCGCCGCCCGCCACCTCCACGCGGACACCGGGCTGATCGTGCGTCTCACCGACATCCTCGCCGTCGACTTCACCCCCGCCGACCGCTACCTGCAGCGCCTCAACCTGGTCTTCGACGGCGGCACCGTCCCCGACAGCACCCGGATCACCGTCCCGTCGCAGCGCAGGAGCGGCCTGCTCGGTGCCCGCTTCGTCCCCGCCCCGGACCTGCCGGACTTCATGGCCCCCTCCCAGGCCGCCCGCGCCACCGAGGCCCTCGCCCACCGCTCCCTGCCCGTCCTGCTCCACGGCCAGCGGGCCGCGTGACGGCCGGTGAACACGCCTCGGCCCGGCGCGGACTCCCGCGCCGGGCCGAGGCGTTGCCGCCGGGTCAGTCCAGGGCGAGGAAGCTGCCGACGTTCTCGTCCGGCCGGAACTCGCCCGGCCCGAGCGGGTTGAGGATCCTCGTCATGCAGTTGCCGTCGGGGAACAGCAGGATGGTGCCGCTGGTCCGGTTGGCGATCGCGGTGTCGGGGCCGAGGCCGGGGTAGCACCGGCCGGCCTGCGGGTCCCGGACCTGCTTGAAGTTGCTGCCGCTCTCCATGATCACGACGCCGGGGGCCGCCGAGGCCGCCGTGACGTTGACGAGGGACAGGGCGAGGACGCCGGCGGTGACCGCGAGGACGGAGCGGGCGCTGAAGCGCATGCGCATGAGGACTCCCGTACTTGGGTTCTGCGGGGGTGTTGCCGGGTGCTTCGAGGCCCCGAACCGGTGGGCACCTCGTCGCTCCCGGCGACGGTCTGCCCCGTTTCGCGACTGTCCCTCTCCACAAGCCCGCTGGTTCACCTGAACAGCGGTCGTGCACCTGCCGCAACGCGCTGCCCACCCGGACATGCCCCCGGGCCCGGCGCGGAACCCCCGCGCCGGGCCGGAGGGTTGTCCCGCAACTGCCCTCGCGGGTTCGTGGGGTGGAGCTGCGAAGGGACGCAGCGTTCCTGCGCCGCACCCTCCCCGATCCGTTCGCGCACCGGCGCCAGTGGCGCACGGAGTTCTGGTGGTATCGCCGCCTGGCCGAAAGGTCGGAGTGGGGGTGAAGGGAGGGACCTGCGGTCGGCCCCGCACCAAGAGGGGAAGATCGCGGCCAAGACTGTTGTGATCGCGGGGTCGGACCCGTTCCGGGCCGTGCGCCTCACTGGGTCGAATGAATCAATTCCCTGCCATCGCAAGGGAATGAGGGTTCTCTGAGTGTGCTTATCGGGTCGACCCGGATACCGCCGGGGGCCGCCGGGCCCGAGACTCGGAGGTATGCGCATCACTCGGGCCGGTTGGACCGTCATGACGGTGCTCTCCACGCTGATCGTCGTCGTCTCCGCCAAGTACCTCAGCTTCGACCCGTCCACGTTCTTCCGCCACCAGCGCGCCACCTATCTGATCCACCAACTCCCGCTCTACATCCACATCTTCGGCGCCGTCACCGCCCTCGCGGTCGGGCCGTGGCAGTTCTCCCGCCGCCTGCGCGAGCGCCGACCGAGCCTGCACCGCCGGACCGGCGCCACCTACCTGCTCGCCTGCCTGGTCGGCGCGGCGGGGGCGCTGCTGCTGGTACCGGTCGCGTACGGGGGCGCCGTCACCGGGGCCGGGTTCGGGTGCCTGGCCGTGGCCTGGCTGGTGACCGGCGGCGCCGGGCTGCGGGCCGTCCTGGACGGCCGGGTGGCCGACCACCGCCGCTGGATGGTCCGCAGCTTCGCGCTGACCTTCGCCGCCGTCACGCTGCGCCTCATGCTGCTCGCCGCCACCGCCTTGCACCTGGACTTCCGTACCTCCTACACCGCGATCGCCTGGCTGTGCTGGGTGCCCAACCTGCTGCTGGCCTGCCGGCTCACCCGCACCCGGACTGCCGCCGAGGCATGACTGACCGGGGCTCAGGTGCGGGTGCAGACGTGGGTGGTGGGCTTGCCGCCCGAGGTGTGGGCGATGGTCAGGACGTTGTTCGCGTAGCGGACGTCCAGCTTGTCCTTGCTGCTCGCGGCGGTGGCGCCGGGCGGTGCCCAGGGGAAGGTCAGTTGGACGGTGTCGCCCACGGCGTCCGGGACCTGGAGGGCCTCGGGGTGCCCGGCCATCAGCTTCTCGGGGCCCTCGAAGAGGCTCAGCGACAGGTGCCCGCCACGCAGCAGCAGGCTGCCGCGCCAGGTGACGGGCTTGCCGCCGAGGTCGTCCCAGACGAGCGTCCAGCCGCCGTTGCGGCCGCTGGACTCGATGGTGATCCTTCCGTGGGCCTTGTCGCCGCGGGTGCTGGTGGACTCGATCGCCCAGGTGCCGGTCACGAAGGCGTCGAAGATGCGTTCGCCGACGGTGGGCTTGGCGGCGGGGGTGGAGGCCGCTGGGGCCGAGGGGGTGGGGGAGTCGGCGGGGGTGGGAGTGCCGGCCGGGGGAGCGGCGTCGGTCCGGGTGTCGGTGCCGCCCCCGCCCCCGCTGCTGGAGCAGGCGGCGACCAGCGCGGACCCCACCCCGAGCGCGAGGTAGCGCAGGGCGTTGCGCCGGCCGATGACGCGTGCGGCGGCGTCGAGCCGGCGGAACTGGTCGAGGTGACGGCTGTTCATGCTTCCCCCGTTGGCGGTTCGTTGATCAAGTCGGGGAGTCTAGCCCGGGTTAGCCCGGACGGGCACCGGCATTCCTCCGCCCGGGTCGCCGAAGCCGTCCACCCGTCCACGGGAAGGGTGGTTCGGGCACGTATCGGAGGTTGGCACGGGGAGCAGCCCCCGCCGACGCCAGTCCGACCCCCACATCCTCAGGAGGCCGCCGTGGCTCGCACGAAGTCCCTCGCCCTGACCGCTCTGACCGCCGTCACCGTCCTGTCCGCGAGTGCCGCCGTCGCCTTCGCCGACGGCGGGCCCGCCGTCAAGCCGGGCGTCGTCGTCCCCCATGACCAGGCCGCCGCCGACCCGGCCCTGCTGGCCGCGCACACCCCGGTCTTCGGCAACCCCGTCGACGTGCCCGCGGGCGGCCACGGGATCGCCACCGTGACCTGCCCGTCCGGTCAGGTGCCCACCGGCGGTGGCGGCCAGACCAGCGGCTTCGACATCTTCTTCACCGACTCCTACCCGAGCGGCAGCTCCTGGGTCATCCGCGGCACCAACACCGGCACCACGACCCAGGCCCTGTCGGCGAACGCCGTGTGCACCACCCCCTGACCTCTCGGGTGAACGGCCCGGGTCCGGCGTCTTCGGGCCCGGGCCGTTCCGTGTCCGGGGGGGGCCGGGGGCCGGGGGCCCGGGGGCGGGGCCTATGCCCGCGGTTCCGGCAGCAGTCCGAGGCCGGAGAGCGGGCCGAGGTGGGCGAGCTTGTCGGGGTTGGAGACGGCGTGGACGGCCCGCACCGCGCCGTCGGCGTCGACGTCCAGCCCGATGACGCTGGCCACGCGCCGTTCGGCGTCGTACACCACCGCCCCGGGGCGGCCGTTGACCCGCGCCGGGACGAGGTGCGCGCCCAGGCGGCGCAGGCGGCGCAGGCCGCCGACGAGCAGTTGGGCGACGCGGCGCGGGTCGGTGAGGCAGTGGGCGAGCGCGCGGGCCTTGCCGCCGCCGTCGCCGCGGAAGGCGACGTCGGGGGCGAGCAGGCCGAGCAGGGCGTCCAGGTCGCCGCCCTCGGCGGCCGCGAAGAAGCGGCGGGCCAGCTCCTCGCCCTCCGCGCGGCGCGCCGGGCAAGCAGGGGCGTCGTCCTTGAGGGCCAGGCGCTTGCGGGCACGGGCGAGGATCTGACGGCAGTTCGCCTCGCTGCGGCCGACCATCCCGGCGACCTCCGGGTAGCCGTACCCGAACGCCTCGCGCAGCGTGAACACCGCGCGCTCGACCGGGGAGAGGGCCTCCAGCAGCACCAGGAACGCCATCGACAGCGAGTCGGCCAGCTCGGCGTGCTCGGCCGGGCCGGGACGCTCGGCGGTGCTGACGACGGGCTCGGGCAGCCACTGGCCGACGTAGGTCTCGCGGCGCACCCGGGCGGACGTGAGGTGGTTGATGCCCAGGCGGGTGACGGCCGTGGTCAGGTACGCCCTGGGGGCGGCGATCGCGGTGCCGGCCCGCTCGGCGCGGGCGAGGCCGAGGAAGGCGTCCTGGACGAGGTCCTCGGCGTCTCCGACCGAGCCCGTCATCCCGTAGGCGATGGAGAACAGCAGCGGCCGGTACCCGGCGGCCGTGCCCGCCGCATCCGTCCCACCCGCCACATCCATGCCACCCGCACCCGTCCTGCCCGTCCCACTCGTCATGGAATCCCCCTGTCCTGAGCGTGGTCGGCAGGTTATCCGAGGCCCGTCCGCTCGCACCGGCGGGCGGTGTGGCGCAGGTCACTTCGGGGGCTGTCACAAAGCGGCGGGCTGTCTTGTCTTCATGACAGCAACGGAAACACCGACCGAGGAGCACACCATGGAACCCCGCCTGGACGTCTTCACCAACCCGATCCTGGGCAAGGTCGTCAAGCACCTGATCGCGGCCAGCAAGCCCACCACCGAGTCGAGCCTGCCGCTGGCCGTCCAGGAGCTGGTGCGGCTGCGCGCCAGCCAGATCAACGGCTGCGGCCCCTGCGTCGACATGCACTTCAAGGAGGCCGTGCACGCCGGGGAGGACCCGGCGCGCCTGAACATGGTCGCCGTCTGGCGCGAGGCCACCGTGTTCACCGACGCCGAGCGCGCCGCGCTGGAGCTCGCCGAGGAGGGCACCCGGATCGCCGACGCGGCCGGCGGGGTGAGCGACGAGGCGTGGGCGAACGCCGCCAAGTACTACGACGAGGAGCAGCTGGCGGCGCTGGTCTGCGTGATCGCGATCATCAACGCCTTCAACCGGGCCAATGTGATGATCCGTCAGCCCGGTGGCACCTACGAGGTGGGCATGTACGGCCACTGACCGGTTCCCGGGGCCCCTTCCCCGACTGTCCCTCCGCGCAGGGGCGGTCGGGCCGGGGCCGCCCGGCGAACTGCCGGGCCGCCGCGCCGTGGTGGGGCGGGGTCAGCGGCGCGGGCCGGCGACGAGGTCGCTGAGGCGGACCACGGTGATGTCGAGCTGGCCGTGCCCGTCCTCCCAGCCCGCGACGGCTTCGCAGCCCTCGTCCTCCAGACCGCACGCCGTGGCGTCCTCCGCCAGGGGCATCAGGCCCTCGTCGCCGTCGGTGCAGAAGAAGCCGAGGTGGGCGCGGAGCCCGGGGTGGGGTATCGCGGCCAGGGCCTCCTGCCAGTCCTCCTCGGGCTCCGCCGAGAAGGGCGTCAGCTCCTCGGGGGTGCGGCCGGCGCCGAGGGCGGCGCGCAGGGCGTCCAGGAGGGTGCCGTCGCAGACGAGCCGGGCGAAGCGGACGCTCCAGGCGCCGGCCAGGGCGGGGGAGGCGAGGTCGACGCCGTACCGCTCGGCCAGCGCGCCGAGGTCGGCGCCGCGCACGAGGGCGCGGGTGAAGCAGGCGGCCTCGACGGCGGCGGCGAAGCCCTCCGGCAGGTCCGCCCGCGGCGCGTCGGACGGCCGGAACTCGAAGAGCGACCGGCTCGCGTCGAAGTCCGGGGTCCGCTCGGCCTCGTCGAACAGGTAGAGATCCGCGGCGACCGGGTGCTCGCCGCGCAGGGCCGCCGGGTGCACCCAGGCGGCGTCGCGTTCGAAGCCGGACTCGTCCATCAGGTTGCCGCTGACGCGGGCGGCGTAGACGGCCTTCGGGTCGTACTCCTCCAGGGGCCGGCCGAGCAGGACGGCGAAGGCCTCGGCGAGCAGGCGGTCCCAGTCGGCGTCCGGGGCAGGGGAGTTCACGGGTGCGGTGGGGGCAGTGGTCATGGCGGTACCGTAGCGGCGCCCGCCGACAGCGCCGTGCCCCGGCCGGACAGCGCGCCGTCGACCCTCGGCGGCGGGAAGGCGGTGGCCGTCGTCCACTACGGCTACGCGAAGCCCGCACCGGCCGCGGAGGACACCGCACGCCCCGCGGCGGTCCCCGCCGTCGGCCCCGCCGTCGGCCCACACCCCGGGATCCGCCTACCTCCGGCCCCGGTTGTGCCCGTCGCGCATCGGACCGTGCCGGTCGCCGAGCAGGGCCGAGCCGGGGGCGGGCAAGGGGCCCGGGCAAGGGGCCCGGGGAAGGGGTCCGGGGCAGGCGCCGCCGGTTCAGTCCAGCACCGCCGCCACCGTCCACGGCGTCCAGTGCCCCGCCGCGCCCGGCCGGGTGGCGAGGTAGCCGGCGGTGCGCCAGGGGCCCCAGCCGTGGGACTCGGCCAGCCCGGCGGCCAGGGTGCGCAGGTAGGGCGGGGTGGGGGCGTTGAGCTCGGCGCCGGCCACGCCCCGGGCGGAGGTGAAGGTCAGCAGCGGGTGCCCGTCCGACTCGCCGACGCGCAGCAGGGTCTCGTAGCGCCCCGGGCCCAGTTCGGCGCGCCCGGTGGCGAGCACCGTGGTGAGGTCGAGGTCGGCGCCGGGGGAGCGGCGCATCTCCTGCGCGACGATGTCACTGAACTGATCGACCGTCACCAGATAGGCGCGACACGGAACTTCTCCGCTGCCACCCGGGTCGTAGAAGGCCGAGCCGCCGCCCCAGGTGGGCGAGCGCCCGGCGAAGTAGAGCGTGCCCGGCAGCGCGGTGGCCACCGTCCGGCGCGGCGCGCCGGGGTCGCGGCTGCCGGGCTGGGCCTGCGCGGCGCCGTCCGGGCACCCGCCGCGCAGGTAGCAGGCGAGGCGGGCGGCGTGCAGGTTCGAGCCGTACGCCACGTACCAGACGAGCACGCTCCCGTTCCGGCCGCCGGCACTCTTCCGGGGGCCGCCACCGTCAGTGGAATCCCAGCCGGAGCGGCCTTTTCCTGGCCCGTTCACAGCGAGGCTCCGCAGTGCGGGGTGCGAAAGACTCCCACATGAAGATGTGAAAACCGTGAACAGCCCGATGATCCGACCGGAACCCCCCGATTCGGCGGTGTCCCCCTCACTACCTGTACCGTTCCGGTCGCCATGGCGTTCATCACCCTTCCCGCTCCCGTCGCGCTGCTCCGGTATTCGGCGATTACTCTGCACCAGCGAAAACGAGCGAAAACCCGCGAAATGTCATTCGATTCATACCGTCGTCGCTCCCTTGCGACATCGATGATGAGAATTTCCTTTGATCCAATCCTCGCTGCATCCAGCCGACTCCCAGCCGAGTCATGGTGAGTGGGCGCTCTCCCGCAGGTGACCACCCGTCACCCGGCACCACCCCCGTACAGCCGCCCGGCCGTACACCCGCACACCCGTACGCGCCCCCAGGACCCCGGAACCAAGGAAACCCATCCATGGACGCACGCCCCGACACAGCCGGCCCAGGCACACTGCACCGCCCCCACCAGGGCCCCGCGGCCGGCTGGCCGGTGGCCCAGGCCGCCCACCCCCGCAGCCTGCTCGACGTCATCGCCGCCACCGCCGACGCCCACCCCCACGCGCCCGCGCTCGACACCGGCGACACCGTCCTCGACTACCGCGCCCTGCTCCACGAGGTCGACACCCTCGCCGGACAACTCGCCGCCCGCGGCATCGGCCGCGGCGACCGGGTCGGGATCCGCATCCCCTCCGGCACCGCCGACCTCTACACCGCCATCCTCGCCGTGCTGCGCTGCGGCGCCGCCTACGTCCCCGTCGACGCCGACGACCCCGACGAGCGCGCCGAGATGATCTGGCAGGACGCCGCCGTCTGCGCCGTCCTCGGCCCCGGCCGCGCCCTGCACGCCGGCCCCGCCGCCCACCCCTCGGGCCGCCCCGCCTGGCCCGCCCCCGCCGACGACGCCTGGATCATCTTCACCTCCGGCACCACCGGCCGCCCCAAGGGCGTCGCCGTCACCCACCGCAGCGCCGCCGCCTTCGTCGACGCCGAGGCCCGCCTGTTCCTGCAGACCCGCCCGCTCGGCCCCGGCGACCGCGTCCTCGCCGGACTCTCCGTCGCCTTCGACGCCTCCTGCGAGGAGATGTGGCTCGCCTGGCGCCACGGCGCCTGCCTCGTCCCCGCCCCCCGAGCCCTCGTCAAGGCCGGCACCGACCTCGGCCCCTGGCTCGTCACCCGGCGCATCACCGCCGTCTCCACCGTCCCCACCCTGCTCGCCCTGTGGCCGCAGGAGTGCCTGGACGCCGTCCGCCTGATCATCGTCGGCGGCGAGGCCTGCCCCGCCGAACTCGTCGAACGCCTCGCCGTCGAGGGCCGAGAGTTCTGGAACACCTACGGCCCCACCGAGACCACCGTCGTCGCCACCGCCGCCCGCATGCTCCCCGGCAAGCCCGTACGCATCGGCGCCCCCCTCGACGGCTGGGAGATCGCCGTCGTCGACCAGGCCGGCAACCCCGTCCCCTGGCACGCCACCGGCGAACTGCTCATCACCGGCGTCGGCACCGCCCGCTACCTCGACCCCGCCAAGGACGCCGAGAAGTTCAGCGCCCACCCCGCCCTCACCTCACCCCGCGTCTACCGCAGCGGCGACCTCGTCCGCAACGACCCCGACGGCCTCGTCTTCCTCGGCCGCGCCGACGACCAGGTCAAACTCGGCGGCCGCCGCATCGAACTCGGCGAGATCGACGCCGCCCTCCAAGCCCTGCCCGGCATCCGCGCCGCCGCCGCGGCCGTCCGCAAGACCCCCGCCGGCGCCGACCTCCTCGTCGGCTACCTCGTCGCCCACCCCGGCACCACCCCCGACCTCACCACCGCCCGCCGGCACCTGCTCGAACGCCTGCCCGCCCCGCTGGTGCCCGTCCTCGCCCTCGTCGACTCCCTGCCCACCCGCACCTCCGGCAAGGTCGACCGGGGCGCCCTGCCCTGGCCGCTCGCCACCACCGGAACCGCCACTCCCACCGAGAGCCTCGACGGCACCGCCGGCTGGCTCGCCGGCCACTGGGAACGCCTGCTCGGCACACCCCCCGGCCCCGGCGACGACTTCTTCGCCCTCGGCGGCTCCAGCCTCACCGCCGCCCGCCTCGTCTCCGAACTGCGCACCCGCCACAGCGGCGTCTCCGTCGCCGACCTGTACGCCCACCCCGTCCTCACCGACCTCGCCGCCTACCTCGACACCCTCACCCCCACCACCCCACCCGAGGCCACCGCCACCGCCGCCACCGCGGCCGTCCGCGCCCGCACCGTACGCCGCACCCCCCGCAGCGCCGGCCTGTGGCAGACCCTGCTCCTGCTCGGCATGTTCTCCCTCGCCGGACTGCGCTGGATCCTCGTCCTCATCGCCCTCGACAACCTCACCGGCAGCCACCTCGCCTGGGCCCCCCACAGCTCCTGGTGGCCCGTCGCCGCCGGACTCCTCCTCCTCTACAGCGCCCCCGGCCGCACCCTGCTCGCCGCCGCCGGCGCCCGCCTGCTCACCGCCGGCATCCGCCCCGGCAGCCACCCCCGCGGCGGCCACGTCCACCTGCGCCTGTGGGCCGCCGAACGCCACACCGCCATGTTCGCCACCGCCGCCCTCGCCGGCACCCCCTGGGCCCCCCGCTACGCCCGCGCACTCGGCTGCCGCGTCGGCCCCGGCGTCCAACTCCACACCCTGCCCCCCGTCACCGGCCTCGCCCGCATCGGCGCCAACGCCTGCGTCGAACCCGAAGCCGACCTCGCCGGCTGGTGGCTCGACGGCGACACCCTCCACGTCGGCCACCTCGACATCGGCGAAGGCGCCCGCATCGGCCACCGCGCCACCCTCATGCCCGGCGCCCGCATCGGCGCCCGCGCCGAGATCGCCCCCGGCTCCTGCGTCACCGCCACCGTCCCCCCGGGCGAACACTGGACCGGCTCCCCGGCCCGCCCCACCACCGACGCCCCCACCGACTGGCCGTCAGCCCCGGCCCCCGTCTCCCGCGGCTGGAACCTCGCCTACGGCGCCGGCTTCGCCGTCCTCGGCCTCGTCCCCATCCTCGCCGCCCTGCCCGCCCTGCTCATCGTCTACCCGATGATCGACACCGACGCCACCCTCGCCGACGCCCTCGTCCAACTCCTGCCCGCCACCATCCCCCTCGCCGCCCTCACCCTCGCCTGCTACGCCACCCTCATAGCGCTCCTCGTACGCCTCCTCTCCCGCCCGCTGCGCCCCGGCTTCCACCCCGCCACCGGCCGCGTCGCCTTCTGCGCCTGGGCCGTCAGCCGCCTCAGCGACACCGCCCGGCGCACCCTCTTCCCCTTCTACGCCAGCCTCTTCACCCCCGTGTGGCTGCGCCTGCTCGGCGCCCGTGTCGGACGGCGCGTCGAAGCCTCCACCGTGCTCGCCCTGCCCGGCCTGATGCGCGTCGACGACGGCGCCTTCCTCGCCGACGACACCCTCGTCGCCCCCTACGAGCTGCGCGGCGGCTGGCTCCACCTCGGCCCCTCCCACGTCGGACGCCGCTCCTTCGTCGGCAACTCCGGCATCGTCGGCCCCGACCGCCACCTGCCCGCCGGCTCCCTCGTCGGCGTCCTGTCCGACACCCCCGCCCACGCCCCCGAAGGCTCCTCCTGGCTCGGCCGCCCCGCCTTCGCCCTGCCCCGCGTCGCCGACACCGGCGCCGAAGGCCGCACCTACGACCCGCCCCGGCGCCTGATGTGGGCCCGCGCCGGCGTCGAACTCTGCCGACTGCTGCCGATCGTCCTCGCCGCCCTGCTCGGCGACCTCGTCCTCGCCGCCCTCCAGGAACTGCGCGACGACTACGGACTCGGCACCGCCCTCGCCGCCGCCGGACTCGTCCTCACCGCCGCCGCCGTCGTCGCCTGCGCCGTCACCACCGCCGCCAAATGGCTGCTCGTCGGCCGCTTCCGCGTCGCCGAACACCCCCTGTGGTCCTCCTTCGTGTGGCGCAACGAGCTCTACGACACCTTCGTCGAGGAACTCGCCATGCCCTTCGGCGGCCACACCATCACCGGCACCCCCTACCTCAACGCCTGGCTGCGCAGCCTCGGCGCCCGCATCGGACGCGGCGTGTGGTGCGAGACCCACTGGCTGCCCGAGACCGACCTCGTCACCGTCGAAGCCGGCGCCAGCGTCAACCGCGGCACCGTCCTGCAGACCCACCTCTTCCACGACCGGGTGATGCGCCTGGGCCCCGTCCACCTCGCCGCCGGCTCCACCACCGGCCCGCACTCCATCGTCCTGCTCAACTCCACCCTCGGCGCCGGCACCACCGTCGGCCCCGCCTCCCTCGTCATGCGCGGCGAGAACGTCCCCGGCGCCACCCGCTGGCTCGGCAACCCCGTCGCCGCCTGGAACGCCGACCCCACCCCGCCCGCCGGGCGCCGCCGCGGCCGCGGCCGCGCCCGGGCCACCGCCGGGGTGTGACCGGGATCACCCTCCGGGGCCGATGAGTTCGCGGTGGGGGGGCGGGGGCCCCCCCCGGCCCCCCCCCGCGATCGGGATGTGCCCCCACCAG
>NZ_JBSFKF010000062.1:13944-22757 GCF_053598415.1 Kitasatospora sp. NPDC001132
GCGGGGGGGCGCCGCCCGGGCCCCCGCCCGCCCCGGCCCCCCGGCGGGGTTGTCCCGGTTAAACCCGGCGGGGGGGTTTGTGTGGGGGGTGCGGTCACGGTCCACCCCCGTGACCGCACCGCACTTTCGAGAGGACCACACTCATGACCGCCGCCGCCGTGAAGGGCCCCGCCTCGTACTTCCCGTCCATCGAGAAGAAGTACGGCCGCCCGATCGAGGAGTGGAAGGACCTCATCCGCACCTCCCCGCTCACCAGGCACATGGAACTCGTCGCCTGGCTCAAGACCGACCACGGCCTCGGCCACGGCCACGCCAACGCCCTCGTCGCCCACACCCTCGCCGAAAAGCCCGCCTGAACCGGCCGGTCGCCGTGACGATCGCCGGCATGAAGGCGCTCGTGATCGGAGCCGGCGGAACCCTCGCAAGCGCCGCCACCCGCGGGGATGGGGGATCACGGGCGCCGGGCCACGAAGACGAACTCCCGCCCCGGCCGGTCGGGCGCGTCGCGCACCTCCTCCACCACGAAGCCGCAGGCGGCCAAGTCCCGTTCGACCTCGCCCCGCTCCCGGAAGCGCAGCGTCGAATCCGAGGTCAGCACCTGCCCGTCCGCAGCGAAGACGTACGTCCACCGGAACGACACCAGAGGCCAACGCACCCCGAGCAGGTGGACCCAGCTCTCGACCGGGCCGACACCCGGGACCTCCGTCACCCGGTGGGAGCGCTCGCGGGTCCACTCCTCCCAGGCGCGGGCGGCCGGATCACGGGTCTCGAAGACCAGCCGCCCGCCCGGCCGCAGCGCCCCGAAGGCGCCCCGCAGCGTCCCCCGCCACCGGGCCCGGCCGGTGATCTCCTGGGCGACGTTCGCCGTCATCGCCGCCAGGTCGACCCGCAGCGCAGGCAGGCTCGTCGCGTCCCCGTGGATCCACCGCACCTTCGCCGCGCCCGGCTTGGCGCGCGCGACCTCGACGGAGGCGAGCGCGGGATCGACCCCGACGACCTCGATCCCGCGCCCGGCCAGCAGCAGCGCGAATACCCCGGTGCCGCAGCCGATGTCCAGCACCCGGCGCGCTCCGAACTCCTGCACCATCCGCACGTAGGCGTCGAGATCGCCGCGATCGGGGTCGAGCGGGTCGTAGAGCGCGGCGAGCCGCGGATGCCCGAAGGATGCGTCAGCCATGGGCCGAGCCTAAGCCCGCCGGGCGATCGGACAGGTCTACACCACGGGGAGCGGGCGGGGGGTGTACGAGGGCCGGGGCCGCCGTCGGCACGATCGGGAAGACGGCGGCCCCGGCCCCGGTACGGGTCCGTACGGGCGGGGCATCGACCGCGGTGCCCGTACGGCTGCGGTCGGGACTCATTCCACGACTTCAACAGCGCTTGAAGTCAAGCCCCGCCCGAGGCGAGGCCCCGCCCGAGGGTGCCGCTCCCGGGCCGGGTAGCCTCGCTCCCGGCGGGGGCCTGCGGGGGACAGACACGGACAAGACGGACACGGAACGGGCAGGGGCGGGCGGATGACTGAGCAGCAGCACGGCTACTGGCGAGCGTCGGACGGGTCGGCGGTCAGCGCCACCCAGGCGCACATCGTGTGGACCAGGGCGGCCTATCCCGCTCTGGTGGAGGTGGCAGGCCGCTACCACGCGGTGATCAGCTACCCGGACCTGGCCGAGGCGGTGCAGGAGGCCTCCGGGGTGCGCACCCGGATCAACCAGCGGCACTGGATCGGCAAGGTGCTGTCCCTGGTGATCCGCGAGGCGCACCGGCGCGGCGACCCACCGCTGACGGCCCTGGTGGTGCACGCCGCGGACGGCAAGGTCGGCCCCGGCTACCAGGAGGTGCTGGCGGTGGCCGGGCAGCCGCCGGTGGCCGCGGAGATGGACCGCGAGCAGCACGCGGCCGCCGCCCGACTGGCCTGCTACCGGCACTTCGGCGCCGACCTGCCCGCCGACGGCGGCATCCCCGCCCTGGCACCGCGCCTGCGTGCCTCGGTGGAGCGCAAGGCCGCCGCCACCGCCCCGCCGCGCCCGCCGGCGATCTGCCCGAACTGCTTCCTGGAACTGCCCGCGACCCGGGTGTGCGACTCCTGCGGGGCCACCGTCGCGCCGTGAGCGGGCGTGAGCCGGGGCTGCTCGTCCTCGGCCTGGCGACCACGGCCGGCCGCCGCGTCCGCGGGCGCCGGCAGCGGCGCCGACAGGAGCCGCAGCGTCGGCAGGAGCAGGAGCAGGAGCAGGAGCAGGAGCAGGAGCAGGAGCAGGAGCAGGAGCAGGAGCAGGAGCAGGCGCAGGAGCGGCAGCGGGCCGAGGACTGAGCGGACGCCGCGTCACACGGCGGCGGGCAGCCGTCCGGGCATCTGCCAGCCCTCGGCGAGGCGGGAGGGGGACAGGCGCTGCCCGTCGCCGAAGAACTCGCAGAACTTCATGATCAGCGGGTCCCAGCCGACCGGGTCGACGTAGTGGTCGCTGCCGGGCACCAGCAGGCTCTCCTCGACGTGGGCGCGCACCACCGTCACCTCGAAGGCGGTGCACCCGTTGCCGGTCAGCGCCGTCGTCGACGCCACCCGGCACTCCAACTGCACCGGGCACTCGGCGGCGCGCGGCGCCCGCACCAGCTCGCCGGGCACCTCGGTCAGCCCGGCGGCCTCGAACTTGCGCCGCTCGTGGCGGTAGCCCTGGCGCTGGCGGTACTCGGGGATGTGCGGGTTGGCGGTCAGCAGCGCGAGGGCGTCCACCGCGTCCACCTGCGCCGAGGACGGCAGGTTGAGCACGCACTCGCCCTCGCGCCGCAGGTTGGCGGCGGTCTGGGAGCTGTCGCCCAGGCCCAGTACGCAGGACTGGTTCAGCCACCACGCCGAGGACATCGGCATCAGGTTGGAGCTGCCGTCCTCGTTGCGGGAGCCGATCAGCACCACCGGGGTACCGAAGTACAGGACCTTGAGATCGATGACCTTGTGCACGGGAACTGCCGTCCTCGGGAAACTCGGGAAACTCGGGAAGCGAATCGTTGCTGGTCACGACTGTGCCGCCGCCCCGACGAGGGCGCTGGCGGTGATCGGACATCCAGTTCCGTAACGTTCCCGGAGTTCCCGAGGACGGGGCGGGGGACCCGCCGTCAGCCCACCGGCCCCCGGGCGGCGACCAGCCGGGCCCGACCGTCACGCAGCCGGTAGGACAGGCCCACCACGGCCACCTTCCCCTCGGCGATCCGCGCGGCCAGGGCCTGCGAGCGCTCCACCAGCAGGTCCACGGTCTGGCGGATGTGCTCGTCCACGATCTCGTCGCCGTCCTCGATGCCCGCCGCCCTGGCGGACAGCACGCTCGGCGTCACCCGCTCCACCACGTCCCGGACGAAGCCGCCCGGCAGCTGCCCCTGCTCCAGGGACTCCAGCGCCGCCGCCACCGCACCGCAGGAGTCGTGCCCCAGCACCACCACCAGCGGGCAGTCCAGCACGCTCACCCCGTACTCGATGCTGCCCAGCGCCTCCGCGCCGGTGACGTGCCCGGCGGTGCGCACCACGAACAGGTCGCCCAGGCCCTGGTCGAAGATGATCTCGGCGGCCAGTCGGGAGTCCGAACAGCCGAACAGCACCGCGAAGGGCCGCTGCGCCGGGGCGAGCGCCGCGCGGCGCCCGGCGTCCTGGTTGGGGTGCTCGGGACTGCCCGCGACGAACCGGGCGTTGCCCTGCATCATCACCCGCAGCGCCTGGGCGGGGTCGGTCAGGAAGTCGTCCGTCGGGCCGTCGAGCGGGCGGGGCTCAGGGTCGGATATCGGTGTGGGGATCATGCCAGCACCCTAGATCGCCGCAGGTGGAGCCCGCAGCAGGGGGTCACGGGGCGGACGGCCGCAGACCGGGTGCCCACGGGGGGTACGAGCGGGCGTTCGCGGGCGTACGACCGGCTGCCCACGGGGCGTACGGCCCGGTGCTCACGGGCGTACGGCCGGGTGTCAGGGGGCGCGCCGCAGGGCCAGGACGGTGACGTCGTCGCGGCTGCGGCCGCCGCTCCAGCGCCGGGCCCGCCGGTCGAGGGCCTCGGGCAGGGCGTCGGCGGGGACGGCGGTGAGGTCGGCCAGGCCCTGCTCGACCGGGTAGAACGCGCCGGAGGCGTCCTGGGCCTCGGTGATGCCGTCGGTGAGCAGCACCAGCACCCCGTCCCCGGGCAGCGCGAAGCGCCGTACCGGGCGCGGCTCGCCGGGGCCGGCCAGGGAGGCGAGGCCGAGCGGGACCCCGGCGTCCAGGGGGACGGGCTCCACGCGGCCGTCCGGGCGCAGCAGGTAGGGGGAGAGGTGGCCGCAGTTGACGGCCCGCACCTCGGTGGCATACCCGGCCCCGCCGCCGTGGCCGTTCCCGCCGGGGCTACCCCCGTCGCCCTCGCCCTCGCCGCCGACGCACAGCACGGTGGCGGTGACGAACCGTTCCTGCTCGCCGCTCTGCACCGCGTAGGCGTTGTGCCGCTCTACCGCCACCTCCAGGGCGTCGGCCACGGCGGGCAGGTGCGCCTCGCGGAAGGCCGCCTCCCGGAAGGCGCTCAGCACCGCGAAGCCCGTCCCGATCGCGGGCAGGCCCTTGCCTTGGACGTCGCCGACCAGCACCCGGGTGCCGTGCGGGGTTTCGACGACGTCGTACAGGTCGCCGCCGACCATGGCGTCCTCCTCCACCGGCCGGTACAGGCCGTCCAGCCGCACGTCCGGGGTGGTGACGGGCAGCGGGCGCAGCAGCTGGCGCTGGAGGGCCACGGCGCTCTGCCGCATCCGGGACAGCTGCCGGTCACGCCGCACCCGCCGCGCGCACAGGCCGATCACGGCGGCCTGCGCGGCGATCACGACCAGCAGGGTCCCCAGGCGGGCCGACAGGTCCCCGGGCGGGAACAGCACCGAGTGGACCACGATCACGGCCGTCACCCACACCGAGGCGGCCACCGTCTGGGCGACGGTGCCCAGACCCGCCAGCAGCGCGGGCAGCAGCACCAGCTGCAGGACCAGACGGGAGTTGCTGCCGCTGGCCACCACCTGGACGAGCAGCACGACGGCGGTGACGGCCAGCACCGCGAACGCCACCGTCCCGTTGCCGGGGGCGCGCGGGGAGGTGTCGTCGCTGTCCACCCGCCGCCCTCTCGCCGTGACCGTTCCTCCCCAGGGTGGTCGGCGCGGCGGGGCGGGCGCGAGCGGGCTGCGCCGGGCGGGGGACACCGCCTGTCGGTGCGGGCCGGTACGGTGGCCGGTGTGTCGCCCCCGCCCACACCCCCAGCCTCGGCCTCGTCCGCGCCCGTGCCTTCGTCCGCGCCCGTGCCTTCGCCCGCGCCCGCGCCTTCGTCCGCGTCGTCCTCCGCCGGCCGGGTGCCGCTCGACGACCTCGTACGGCTGCGCCGGGCCCGCGACCGGATGGACCGCGAGTACGCGCAGCCGCTGGACGTGCAGGCGCTGGCCCGCACCGCGCTGATGTCCTCCGGCCACTTCTCGCGCAGCTTCCGCGCCGCGTACGGCGAGACCCCGTACAGCTACCTCATGACCCGCCGGATCGAGCGGGCCAAGGCGCTGCTGCGGCGCGGGGACCTGAGCGTGACGGAGGTGTGCATGGCGGTGGGCTGCACCTCACTGGGCTCCTTCAGCACCCGCTTCACCGAGCTGGTCGGGCAGAGCCCCAGCGCCTACCGGGCCCGCGACCACGAGCAGGGCGCGGCGATCCCGGCCTGCGTCGCCAAGGTCCGCACCCGCCCGGTGCGGCGCCCGGACGCCAAGGGGGCCGAGGGGGCTCACGGAGCCCAGGGCGCGGGCGGCGCCGAACGGTAGCGTGAGGGGCATGAGCATCGAACTCGCGCAGTGCTTCATCGCCGTCGACGACCACGACCGGGCGCTCGCCTTCTACCGCGACGTCCTCGGCTTCGAGGTCCGCAACGACGTCGCCTTCGAGGGCATGCGCTGGGTCACCGTCGGCTCGCCCGACCAGCCCGGCGTGGAGATCGTCCTGGAGCCCCCGCTGGCCGACCCGCACGCCTCCGAGGCCGACCGCCGGGCCGCCGCCGAACTCCTCGCCAAGGGCCTGCTGCGCGGCGTCATCTTCCGCACCGACGACTGCGACGCCACCTTCGAGCGGCTGCGCGCGGCCGGCGCCGAGGTCCTCCAGGAGCCGATGGACCAGCCCTACGGGGTGCGCGACTGCGCCTTCCGCGACCCGTCGGGCAACATGCTGCGCTTCAACCAGCCGCGCGCGAAGTAGCCGCGCACGAAGCGGCCTTCACGGCGGCCGGTCGAACGGCCGGAGGCGTACGGCGGCTCAGACGGGCTGGAGCCGGGTGCGCAGGAGGCAGAACTCGTTGCCCTCAGGGTCGGCCAGGACGTGCCAGTGGGCGTCGGCGGGCTGGCCGATGTCGACGGGCTTGGCGCCGAGCGCGAGCAGCCGCTCCAGCTCGGCGTCCTGGTCGCGGTCGGTGGGGTTGACGTCGATGTGCAGCCGGAGCTTGCCGGGCCGCGGCTCGCTGTTGGGGATGAAGAAGAGGGTGGGCTGCGGGCCGCCGAAGCCGGTGCCGGGCGGCCCGATCTCGACGCAGCCGCCGCCCTCGCGGCCGACCTCGACGTAGCCGAGCACCTCACTCCAGAACGCGGCGAGCCGCTCGACGTCGGCGGCTTCGATGACCAGTTCACTGATACGGCATGCCATGGTCCGTCAGCCTACGGCGATCATCGGACGACGCAAGCGATTTGATCACCGGGAGGCGCGTGGAGGCGCGGGCGGCACGGGCGGCGCGCGGGCGGACACCCCGCACGGTGCCCTGGTGCACCGTGCGGGGTGTCCGGTCCCGGCGTCGGGTTCAGCTGTTGGCGGGCTTGAGCTTCGCGAGCGAGGCGGCGATGTTGTCGACGGCCTGCTCGACGTGCTCGGGGGTGTCGGCGGTGTAACACAGCCGGAAGTACCCGGGCTTGGGGCAGTGCATCTCCCCGCCGGGCAGCAGGGTGACGCTCGCGTCCTTCGCCAGGTACGCCCCCAGGAGGGCCTCGCGCTGGTCGATCTCGTGGTTGATCGACACCAGGTCCGGGGGGAACGCCTTGTCCAGGTAGGCGCTCAGGTCGAGCAGGAAGAACTGGGCGGCGTTGCGGGACTTCTCCTTCTCGCCGACGTACGGGATCTTCTTGGCCTGGAGCCGCTTCGCGGTGCGGTCGAACGCGCTCTTGAGGAGCTTGGCGTACTCCGCCATGAGCGTCTTGGGGAAGTCGCTCGGCCTGCCGTCGTCGGCGACGAACAGCTTGCGCACGTAGGCGCTCTTGAGGGAGTCGAGCGGGCCGAACCAGGCCAGCGACTTCAGCGTCTCGTCGCCCTGCATGACCTTGCGGACGTCGTTCGACTTGGAGACGAGGAAGCCGATCCGGAAACCGGACAGCCCGAAGTCCTTGGTCAGCCCGTACACGAGGTGGATGCGGTCGGGGTCGGTGCGGTAGGCGTCCGTCGACAGGACGCTGTGGAAGCCGTCGGTGCCGGTGCTCTGCGAGTAGGAGTAGATCTCGTCGGAGACGACGTGCATCTGCTTGTCCAGCGCCCACCGGCAGACGTCGTCCAGCAGCTCCTTGCCGTAGTTGACGCCGAGCGGGTTGTGCGGGTTCGTCAGGACCAGGAGCTTGGGCTTGGGCTCGGAGGCGGCGTCGTACGCCTTCTGCAGGGCGGGCACCGACAGCGTGAAGCGGTCGTCCCCGTCGAGGCGCACGGGCACGCACTGCAGCCCGGGCCGCTGCTCGAAGCACCACAGGAAGCCGGGCCAGAACGGCGCCGGCAGCATGACCCGGTCGCCCGGCTTCAGCACCCCGCCGTGGATCAGCCCGAACGCCAGGCACTCCAGGGCCCCCGAACCGCCGGCGGTCGCGAACACGTCCTCCTTCGGGTCGATCCCGTCCGGGAACCTGAGGTTCAGGAACCTGGTGATCGGGTCGAGCAGCTCCTGCACGCCGTAGGGCGGCAGCGCGTACCTGGCGTCCTGCTCCGTCAGCTTGATCTTGGAGAAGACGTGCTCGTTCAGCAGGTCGAACAGGAGCACGTTGTTCGCGATGCCGAGGTTGTAGACGTATTTCGGGACGATCTTGTCGTAGTAGGCCAGGCGTTCCTCGGGATCGGCGATCCGGTGCAGGCGCGCCATGGCCAGGGCCTGTTCGACGCTCGCGACGAGTGCGGCGGCGTCCACGTCCTGCTCGGTGTCGTTCCTGGCGATGCTCTGGGTCATTGTCCGTACCTCCGTGCGGGTCTGCGGGTCTGCGGGGGAGTGGGGGAGTGGGCCGGGCTTCCTTTCTCTCCCCTCCCCGCGGATTCGGCCCCCGCTGGTAACCCGCGCGGATGAGACCGAAGGCCCCGCCCGACCCGCCCGTGATCACGGCCCGACGCGCACCCCCGTACGGCACCATGGTCCGATGGACAGCACTCGACAGACAGTCAGTTCCGGCTCGCCCCTCGAACCGCGGATCGGCTTCTCCCGGGCCGTGCGCAAGGGCGACTACGTCGCGGTCGCGGGAACCGCCCCGCTCGGCGAGGACGGCACGACCGTCGGCCAGGGCGACGTCCACGCCCAGACCGTCCGCTGCCTGGACATCGCCGAGGCCGCCCTGCGGGAGGCGGGCGCCACGCTCGCGGACGTCGTACGGACCCGCATCATGCTCACCGACATGAGCCAGTGGCGGGAGGCGGCGCGCGCCCACGGCGAGCGCTTCGCGCTCATCCGGCCGGTCACCACCTTCGTGGAGGTGTCGCGCTTCATCGACGAGCGGTGGCTGGTGGAAGTCGAGGTGGATTGGAGGTCGGTCTCGGCCTTCGCCCGTAACTGCCCGACCAATTCCGCCAGCAC
>NZ_JBSFKF010000063.1:0-20890 GCF_053598415.1 Kitasatospora sp. NPDC001132
GCCCGGCGGCCCCCGTCGCGCCCGCGG
The DNA here is from genome assembly GCF_053598415.1 of Kitasatospora sp. NPDC001132. Taxonomy (NCBI): domain Bacteria; kingdom Bacillati; phylum Actinomycetota; class Actinomycetes; order Kitasatosporales; family Streptomycetaceae; genus Kitasatospora; species Kitasatospora sp. NPDC001132. Next base: position 28 of record NZ_JBSFKF010000063.1, read on the forward strand.
CCGGCTACGGCTACCCGAACGCGGGCGGCGCCGCCGGGCTCGTCCCGCCGGCGGCGGTGCCCGGCTCGCCGCAGCCCGCGCCGGTGCCCCCGGGCGTGCCCGCGGTCGGCCCGGGGTACTTCGCCGCGCTCAGCTACCGGGGCCCGGACGGCTCGGAGCAGAAGCTGCTGCACCGCAGCGAGCCCGGCACCCCGCACCCGGAGTGGAAGATCCTCCAGGACCTGCGCCGGCTCAACGTGCCGCCGGAGCAGGTTCTGGAGCTGTACACCGAGCTGGAGTCCTGCGACCTGCCGGGCGGCTACTGCAACCGCATGATCGCCGCGTCCTGGCCGAACGTCCGGCTCACCCACACCGCCCCGTACGGCCGCGACCACGCCTCCCGGCAGGCCGGGATGTCCGAGCTGCTCGACCACCTGGACGAGCTGCACCAGCTGGCCTCCGGCGCCCAGCGGGTCCGCCCGTTCCGGGTGCCGGCGCCCGCGCCGGGGACGGTCCAGGCGCTGCCGCCGCTCCCGCCGCAGCAGCTCGCCCAGGAGATCGGCGCCGCGTTCGGGCAGAACCTGTTCCGTTACGAGCAGCGCGCCGTCTCCCGCCAGGGCGTGCCCGAGCCGGTGTCCCAGACCCTGATGTGGGCCGGGCTGCCGCGCGACTTCGGGCCGTTCTTCTGGGCGCAGGCGCAGGAGGGCCGCCCGATCCCGACGCTCGCCGAGCTGGCCGCCGAGCGCGGCCTCGCCGCGGGCCCGGACTTCGGCGGCTACCTGGTGCTCGGCAACGACTACGGCCGCCAGCTGTGCGTCCAGTACGGCACCGCGCACGTGGTGGCGGTGGACATCGATGGAACCGGCCAGCCGCCCCGGTTCGTCAACAGCGGTGTACCGGAGTTCGTCCGCTCGCTGGCCCTGCTGGGCCGGATGTGGCGGCTGCGGTACGGGCTGACGCCGGACCAGGCCGGTCGCTGGACGACCGACTTCCAGGCCCAGCTCGCCGCGATCGACCCGGCGGCCCTGCAGAACGCCGACACCTGGTGGGCCGTGCTGCTGGAGCAGTTCTGGGACGGCCTGCTGTAGCGGTCCGTCGCCGATCCTCGCAGGTGGGGAGGGGTCGTTCCGGTGTCCGGGACGGCCCCTCCGGCATGCCGTCGCAGCCGTGCCTCATTGGGGTTTCGCCCGGATCTGCGCAAAATAGGTCAAGAGGATGGGTCTATTCGTCCCGTCCTCGACGCAATCCGGTCCGTAGGACGGCGGAATCCGGCCCCGGACTCCCAACCGGTTCCGGATCCGACCGTTCCGTCCGATCATGGGCTCCGCAGCCCGCGAATCGAGGGGAAGAGCCCATGAGCGACGCCGTCCCCCAGTACGGCTTCACCCAGGCCCGCAAGGGCTACGCGCCCGAGCAGGTCGACCGAGCCCTGGCCGCGCTCACCGCGCAGCGCGACGAGGCGTGGGAGCGGCTGAGTGTCCTGGGCGCCGGCATCCGGCAGATGGAGGCCCGGCTGGCCGACATCCGCCGGACCGCCGAGGAGGCCCCGGAGCCCGACTACCAGGTGCTCAGCGAGCAGGCCGCCGGACTCGCCGCGATGGCCGAGAACGAGGCGCGCGCCGTCCGGGAGAAGGCCGAGCGCTTCGCCGAGGACCTCCGGGACGAGGTCTACGAGGCCGGGCAGGCGGCCGACCGCGCCGCCAGGGAGTACAGCGCCACGACCCGGGCCGCGGCCGACGCGGCCGCCCGCCGCACCGAGGAGCGGACCCGGGCCGAGGCCGAGGGCATCCGGTCCGAGGCCGACCGGGAGAGCCGCGCCATCCGGGACGCCGCCACCGCGTACGCCGCCAAGGTGCGGGTGGCCGCCGCCGAGGCCAGCGAACAGGCCGAGGCCGAGCTGGCCGCCCGGCGCCGCAAGGCCGACGAGACCTTCGCCGCGGCCCAGGCCAAGGCCGACGCCGAGGACGCCGAGGTCTCGGAGACCGCCGAGCGCCGGGTCAAGGAGGCGGAACAGCAGCGGGAGACCGTGCTGAACCGGATCAAGCAGCTGGAGACGGACGCCCAGGCCAAGGCCGACCAGCTGATCGAGCAGGCCCGCCGGGAGGCCGAGGAGATCAACGCGGCGAGCGAGCGCGAGCAGCGCGAGTTCGACACCCGGCTGGAGACGGTGCAGCAGCACCTGGACCACATCAAGGCCACGCTGGCCTCGCTCACCGGGGCGGCGGTCGGCCAGATCGAGCCCGAGGTGGCGGCCGCGGCCGTCGCGGCGGCCCGGGCCGCGGAGGGCTCGGCCGACCAGGCCGCCGAGGAGTCCGCCGAGGCCCCCACGGCCCCCGCTCCGCGGGACGCGGTCGAGGACGCCGCCGCCGACACCGCGCCGGTGGACTCGGAGGCGGACACCGGAGAGATCCCGGTGGCGAACCTGCGCAAGGCCCTGGCCACCGCCGCTCCGGCCGGAGCCAAGGGCTCCGCCCCGGAGAAGCCGGCGCCCGTGCTGCGGACGCCGGTGGTCGGCAGCAGCGCGACCAGGGCCATCGGTGGGCCCGTGGCGACCGGCCCGGTGCCCCCGAAGCCGGCCTCGCCGCCCGCCGGGGAGATGGTGGCCTCCGACGCCGCCGCTGCCGGGAAGGCCGCCGAGGGGCGGGCGGAGGACGAGACCCGGATCGTTCCGAAGATCATCATCGTGGACGACGGCACCGACTACGCGACCCCCAACACGGTGAGCTACCGCCGCCGCTGACCGGCCGCCGACCGTACGTCGTCGTGAAGGCCCCGGCCGCTTCCCCTGGGGCGGTTTCCAGTGGTCGTTGCCACACGTGGTCGGTCGTCCAGGCCGCGATGAGTTCAGCCAGGCGCTCGGCTGGGGTTTCCCAGCCGAGCGTTTCGCGTGGGCGGCGGCCGACCGGGTGGGCGCCGGGAGCGAAAGAGGCCGAGACCCGTGGCGCCCTCCAGGAAAGGGCGCCACGGTTCCCGGCGCTTGGGCGGGCGCCCCCACCCAGGGCCGCCCGGCCTCGCACCTCCGACCCCCATCGGTGGTGCGACAGTGCCCCCACAGCCATCCCCCACGGTTGGGTGCGGCGGGCACGTTCACCATGGTGCGCGATCTCCATGGACGGCCAGTGACAGGAGTATGTCCAGTTCGTGGCGGACAGCCGTGCTCGGTTCGGTGGTACTCCGGGTTGGTTCGTCCACCGGCCGGTCCGGTGTTCCGTCCAATCGTTCGTTCCCGGACGTGCCCCTGACAAAAACAGCGAGGAGGGGCGTGCTGCCCGGTGCTCCGACTCCGGTCACGGCCCCGGTACGGCCCCGCGCCGATCCCGTTCCGGCCCCGCCGATGTCGTGGACCGCGTGCCTGTCCGTGCCGCGGCGTAGGCTGGAGACCCCCGGCCGCTCGGCGTGCCGGGCCGTTCGCGTTGCCCCGGCGGGCCTACGACCGCCCCGGGGCGGCACCAGCCACGGGACGAAGAAGAGACCCCAGATGAGCCTGACCGGACTGCTCGATGTCGTCGCGCGGGACGCGGCGCTCGCCGAGGCGATCGAGGCGGCCACCGCCCCCGGAGCCGCGGCCGGCGGACGCCGCCACCTGGACCTGGTCGGGCCGCCCGCCGCCCGGCCGTTCGCCATCGCCGCGCTGGCCCGCGGGCTCGCCGGGCAGTCCGCCGGGGAGCGGGGCCGCCCGGTGCTCGCCGTCACCGCGACCGGCCGCGAGGCCGAGGACCTCGCGGCCTCGCTGCGCTCGCTGCTGCCCGGCGACGCCGTCGCCGAGTTCCCGGCCTGGGAGACGCTGCCGCACGAGCGGCTGTCGCCCCGCTCGGACACCGTCGGGCGCCGGCTGGCCGTACTGCGCCGGATCGTCCACCCGCGGGCCGACGACCCGGCGGCCGGGCCGGTGCAGGTGGTCGTCGCCCCGGTCCGCTCGGTGCTCCAGCCGCAGGTCAAGGGGCTGGCCGAGCTGGAGCCGGTGGCCGTCCGGCGCGGTGGGTCGTACGACCTGGAGGAGGTGGCCCGCCGGCTCTCCGCCGCCGCCTACGCGCGCGTCGAACTGGTCGAGAAGCGCGGCGAGTTCGCCGTCCGCGGCGGCATCCTGGACGTCTTCCCGCCCACCGAGGAGCACCCGCTGCGGGTGGAGTTCTGGGGCGACGAGGTCGAGGAGGTCCGGTACTTCAAGGTCGCCGACCAGCGCTCGCTGGAGATCGCCGAGCACGGCCTGTGGGCGCCGCCCTGCCGCGAACTGCTGCTCACCGACGAGGTGCGGGCCCGGGCCGCCGAGCTGTCCGCCGAGCACCCCGGGCTGGCCGAGATCCTGGACAAGATCGCCGAGGGCATCGCGGTCGAGGGCATGGAGTCGCTGGCGCCGGTGCTGGTCGACGACATGGAGCTGCTGCTGGACGTGCTGCCGCTCGGCTCCGTCACCGTGGTCTGCGACCCGGAGCGGGTCCGCACCCGGGCCGCCGACCTGGTCGCGACCAGCCAGGAGTTCCTGCACGCCTCCTGGGTCGCGGCCGCGGCCGGCGGGGACCGGCCGATCGACCTGGAGGCCATCGACGTCTCCGCCGCCTCGCTGCGCTCGCTCGCCGAGGTGCGCGAGCACGCCGACGAGATCGGGCTGCCCTGGTGGTCCGTCAGCCCGTTCGCGACGAGCCAGTCCTCCGTCGACGGCATCCTGGAGTTCGACGCCAACACGCTGACCCTCGGCATGCACGCCGTCGAGGCCTACCGGGGCGACACCGCCCGGGCGATCGCCGACGCCAAGGAGCGGCTGGCCGCCGACTGGCGGGTCGTCATGGTGACCGAGGGCCACGGCCCGGCCTCCCGGCTCGCCGAGGTGCTGGGCAACGAGGGCATCCCGGCCCGCCTGGTCGCCGACCTCACCGACGCGCCCACCCGGGACGTCGTCCACGTCTCCTGCGGCTCGATCGAGCACGGCTTCGTGGACGAGAACCTCAGGCTCACGGTCATCACCGAGACCGACCTGTCCGGGCAGAAGTCCTCCACCAAGGACATGCGCCGGATGCCCTCGCGCCGCCGCAACGCGATCGACCCGCTGGCGCTGGTGGCCGGCGACTACGTCGTCCACGAGGCGCACGGCGTCGGCAAGTACGTCGAGATGGTGCAGCGCACCGTCCAGGGCGCCACCCGCGAGTACCTGGTGCTGGAGTACGCCCCGGCCAAGCGCGGCCACCCCGGCGACCGGCTGTTCGTGCCGACCGACCAGCTGGACCAGGTCACCAAGTACGTCGGCGGCGAGGCCCCGACGCTGCACCGTCTCGGCGGCGCGGACTGGGCGAAGACCAAGCAGCGGGCCAAGAAGGCCGTCAAGGAGATCGCCGCCGACCTGATCAGGCTGTACTCGGCACGGATGGCCGCCCCCGGCCACACCTTCGGCCCGGACACCCCGTGGCAGCGCGAGCTGGAGGACGCCTTCCCGTACGCGGAGACGCCGGACCAGCTGACCACCATCGCCGAGGTCAAGTCGGACATGGAGAAGTCCGTTCCGATGGACCGGCTGATCTGCGGCGACGTCGGCTACGGCAAGACCGAGATCGCGGTGCGGGCCGCCTTCAAGGCCGTGCAGGACGGCAAGCAGGTGGCCGTCCTGGTGCCGACCACGCTGCTGGTGCAGCAGCACTTCTCGACCTTCGCCGAGCGCTACGCCAACTTCCCGGTGACGGTGAAGGCGCTGTCCCGCTTCCAGACCGACACCGAGGCCAAGGCCGTGCTGGAGGGGCTGTTCGAGGGCTCGGTGGACGTCGTGATCGGCACCCACCGGCTGTTCTCCTCCGAGACCAGGTTCAAGGACCTCGGCCTGGTCATCGTCGACGAGGAGCAGCGGTTCGGCGTCGAGCACAAGGAGCAGCTGAAGAAGCTGCGCGCCAACGTGGACGTGCTCACCATGTCCGCGACGCCGATCCCGCGCACCCTGGAGATGGCCGTCACCGGCATCCGCGAGATGTCCACCATCACCACCCCGCCGGAGGAGCGGCACCCGGTGCTGACCTTCGTCGGCCCGTACGACGAGAAGCAGATCTCGGCCGCGATCCGGCGTGAACTCCTGCGCGAGGGCCAGGTGTTCTACATCCACAACCGGGTGGAGTCGATCGACAAGGCGGCCGCCCGACTGAAGGACCTGGTGCCCGAGGCGCGGATCGCCACCGCACACGGGCAGATGGGGGAGACCCAGCTGGAGAAGGTGGTCGTCGACTTCTGGGAGAAGGAGTTCGACGTCCTGGTGTCGACCACGATCGTGGAGTCCGGCATCGACATCTCCAACGCCAACACCCTGATCGTGGAACGCGGCGACACCTTCGGCCTCTCCCAGCTGCACCAGCTGCGCGGGCGGGTCGGGCGAGGGCGCGAGCGCGGCTACGCGTACATGCTGTACCCGCCGGAGAAGCCGCTCACCGAGACCGCGCACGAGCGGCTGGCCACCATCGCCCAGCACACCGAGATGGGCGCCGGCATGTACGTCGCGATGAAGGACCTGGAGATCCGCGGGGCGGGCAACCTGCTCGGCGGCGAGCAGTCCGGGCACATCGCGGGCGTCGGCTTCGACCTCTACATGCGGATGGTCGGCGAGGCGGTGGCGGAGTTCCGCGAGTCGCTGGCGGGCGGCGGGGAGCCGGAGGAGGAGCCGCTCGAGGTGAAGATCGAGCTGCCCGTCGACGCCCACGTGCCGCACGACTACGCGCCCGGCGAGCGGCTGCGGCTGCAGGCGTACCGCTCGATCGCCGCCGTCAACTCGGAGGAGGACATCCGGCAGGTCCGGGACGAGCTGGTGGACCGCTACGGCAAGCTGCCCGAGCCGGTGGAGAACCTGCTGCTGGTCGCGGCGCTGCGGTTGTACGCCCGGCGGTGCGGGATCGCGGACATCACCCTCCAGGGCTCCAACGTCCGCTTCGGGCCGGTGGAGCTGCGGGAGTCCCAGCAGCTGCGGCTGAACCGGCTCTACCCGCGCAGCCAGGTGAAGGCGGCGGCCCAGCAGCTGCTGGTGCCGCGCCCGAGCACCGGGCGGATCGGCGGCAAGCCGCTGGTCGGGCGGGAACTGCTGGGCTGGTGCAGCGAGTTCCTGTCGGCCATGTTCGACGACCTGGCGGGGGCGAAGAAGTAGCGTCCGCAGCTCGGCGGTTCCCGGCTGGTTCACGGCTGGGGCCCCGCGGGGTTCACAGCTAGATCGCGGCGGTCTCGGGCTTCGGCCCGGGGCCGCCGTTCCGTACGTACGGGGGTGCGTCGGGAAGTCAGCCGAGCTTCGACTGGCCGGCCTGGTTGGAGAAGCCGTTGTCCAGCGCGAACTGGACCTTGTCGAGCTTGGTGCCGTCCGGGACCTCGAAGGTGACGAAGCCCTTGCCCGTCTCGCCGGGAGCGATGTTGGTGGGGGTCCGGAAAGCGGGGCCGACCTTGGTCTCCTCGAGGTTCGGCCCGTACGCCTGGCCCTGGGCGTCCACGACCTCCGCGAACGCATCGGCCTCCACCTCCTGGCCCCCGAAACCCCGCTGACCCACCCCGCCCCCCGACATCGAGACGCCGCCCCGCCGCCCCGCCACCTGCCGGCCCGTTCGCCCGGCATGGTGGTGTGGCCCTCCGATTCGCCCTCCGGGACGTTGGCCCCTGCGGCTCTCCAGCCCCCTGGGCCTCCAGGTATCCCGGGACGCCGCCACCTGCCGGCCCGTTCGCCGAACGCTGTGCCACAGCCGCTCTCCACCGCCCCGACGGACGGTGTCGCCATCTCGGATCAGGAAGCGGCCGGGTCGACTTTTCGTGCTGGTGGCTTGCTGGGGAGTAGGGCGGCGTCTGGGAGCGGGAAGTCGGCGGGTTCGGCGTTCTGCGCTGATGGGGTCGTGGCTGGGGGCGGAGGTAGGTTCGGGGTGTGACGACGAATGTTCCGGGCGCGAAGTTGATCCTGTTGACCACCACCCACCGGGTGGCTCCCGGGCTGCTGGCGTGGCCGGCGTGGGAGGCGTTGCGGTCGGCGGGGCGGGTGTTGGTGGGGGACGAGGGGCATCCGCAGGTGGCGGCGGTGCGGCAGGCCGGGGTGGGCGTGGAGGTCGTGCCGGCCGGGTCGGCGCCCGCGTTGGCGCGGCTGCTGACCGGGCAGCCGGCCGGGGGCGGGCCGACGGTGTGGCTGGGCAGCCCGGACGGGGACCCGGGGCTGACCGACGCGTTGGCGCGGCTCGCGGTGGAGCAGGCCGGCGAGGTGCCCGAGATCGAGGTGCTGCCCGGCTCGTACGACCTGCCGGGGTCGCGGCTGCTGGACCTGGTGACGGTGATGGACCGGCTGCGCTCCCCGGGCGGTTGCCCCTGGGACGCCGAGCAGACGCACGAGACCCTGGTGAAGTACCTGGTCGAGGAGGCGTACGAGCTGGTCGAGGCGATCGAGGACGGGGAGCGGCAGACGCTGCGCGAGGAGCTGGGCGACGTCCTGTTCCAGGTGGTCTTCCACTCCCGGATCGCCGAGGAGCACCCGACCGACCCGTTCACCGTCGACGACGTGGCAGGGGACATCGTCGAGAAGCTGATGTACCGGCACCCGCACGTGTTCGGGAACGTCGAGGTCGAGGGTGCCACCGAGGCGGAGGCGAACTGGGAGCAGCTGAAGGCGGCCGAGAAGGCGGACCGCGAGTCGGTGCTGGACGGCGTGCCGGCCGGGCTGCCCGCGCTGGCGTACGCGGCGAAGCTGGTGTCCCGGGTGCGCCGGTCCGGATTCACCGGGATGCCGGACGAGCCGTACGAGCTGCCCGCCGAGCTGACCGCCGACTCGGCGGGCCGGCTGCTGCTCGCGGTGGTGCAGCGGGCCCACGACGCCGGGGTGGACGTGGACGCGGCGCTGCGGTCGGCCGCGCGCGGTTACCGGGACGGAGTGCGCGCGGCCGAGGGTCTCGAGCCGGACGGGGAGTAGGTGCTCAGGCCGCCGTGGCGGTGTGCTCCGGGCGCCGCTGCGGCGGGACGAGTTCGCCGATGGCCTCGCCGACGAGGAGGACGAGTTCGGCGAGCCGCTCCAGGTCGAGGTGGTCGGGCAGGTCGGCCAGCGAGATGATCCGCTCGCCGCCCGGGCCGGCGACGGCGAACAGGTCGATCGGCCCGAGGTGCTTCTCGGCGGTGTCGACGAGGGCGGCGACGTCGCTGGGGCGCCGGATGTCGCCGCAGACGCCGACGACGGGGCAGCCCGGCCGGTCGAGTTCGGTGGCGAGGTCCTCGGCGACGCCGACGTACTGGTCGGCGATCAGCATTCCGGCGGCGCCGGCCGCGGAGAACCGGCGGGCGAGGCCCGCGCCCGACCCGCCGTCGAGGACCGCGATGACGACGACTGACCCGCTGACCCGCATGGCCTGCTCCTCCCTGTGGGCGACACCGCACCGGCGCCCACGCGTACTGCGGAGGATCGTAGGCACGTCCTGACCCTCCGCAACAGGGATTACCCCTCAGGTGACCAGGCTCACGCCCGCCCCGCGGCCAAGAGTCGGCCAAGAGCTGTCCACGGACCGTCCACGACCCGTCCACGGACGGTCAACGGCCCGGCCACGGCCTGTCCATGAGCCGGCCGTGGCCCGGTCATGACCCCGCCGCGGAGCGCCGCCCGACGGGCGCGCCCCGCCGGAGGGCGGGTGCGCCGGTCGCACCGGATACGGTCGGTCCATGCCAGCTCAGCCCGACCCCGCCCGGCCCGCCGCCGCGTCCTCCGATGCCCCCGCCCCGCAGCTGTTCACCTGGGAGTTCGCCTCCGACCCGTACCCCGCCTACGCCTGGCTGCGCGAGCACGCCCCGGTGCACCGCACCACCCTGCCGAGCGGGGTGGAGGCCTGGCTGGTGACCAGGTACGCCGACGCCCGGCAGGCGCTCGCGGACAGCCGGCTGTCGAAGAACCCGGCGCACCACAGCGAGCAGGCGCACCGCACCGGCCGGGTGGGCATCCCGGGGGAGCGGCAGGCGGACCTGATGACCCACCTGCTGAACATCGACCCGCCGGACCACACCCGGCTGCGCCGCCTGGTGTCGAAGGCGTTCACGCCGCGCCGGGTGGCCGAGTTCGAGCCGAGGGTGCAGCAGCTCACCGACCGGCTGATCGACGGCTTCGCGCAGCGCGGCTCGGCGGACCTGATCCACGAGTTCGCCTTCCCGCTCCCCATCTACGCGATCTGCGACATGCTCGGGGTGCCGGCCGAGGACCAGGACGACTTCCGCGACTGGGCCGGGATGATGCTGCGACACACGAAGCCGGGGCAAGGCGGCGGCCAACGCGGTGGCGTGGGGCGGGCGGTGAAGCGGATGCGGGCGTACCTGCTGGAGCTGATCCACCGCAAGCGCGCCGACCTCGGGGACGACCTGATCTCCGGTCTGATCCGGGCCAGTGACCACGGTGAGCACCTGACGGAGAACGAGGCCGCGGCGATGGCCTTCATCCTCCTCTTCGCGGGTTTCGAGACGACCGTGAACCTGATCGGCAACGGCACGTACGCGCTGCTGCGCAACCCGGAGCAGCGCCGGCTGCTGCAGGAGTCGGTGGCGCGCGGGGAGAGCGCGCTGCTGGAGACCGGGATCGAGGAACTCCTGCGCTACGACGGGCCGGTGGAGCTGGCTACCTGGCGGTTCGCGACCCGTCCGCTGACCATCGGCGGGGTGGACATCCCGGTCGGCGACCCGGTGCTCGTGGTGCTGGCCGCGGCGGACCGCGACCCGGCCCGGTTCGCCGCCGAGAACACCCTGGACCTGGCCCGTACGGACAATCCCCACCTGGGCTTCGGGCACGGCATCCACTACTGCATCGGCGCTCCGCTCGCCCGGTTGGAGGGGCGTGCGGCGCTGGCCTCGCTGCTTTCCCGGCTGCCCGATCTGCGGCTCGCGGAAAGCCCGGACGCCCTGCGCTGGCGCGGTGGCCTGATCATGCGTGGGCTGCGCGAACTACCGGTGGAATTCAGCCCGGAGGGCCGCTCTCCGCACACCCCTCCGCAGCCCCCTTCGCAGGCCTCTCGAACGCCTCCGACCTGCTGAGATCACGCTGACGGGAGGTCGCCGATCGCCCGCCGTCGGAGGTGTGAACACCCATCAATCCGGACATAACACCGCTGTTGGTAGGCGATCGAACACGGGCCGTAATTGTCGTGTGATATCGACGATATGAGCTTGTGATTGTCCTGATGATCTGTCTACTCTCCCTGGAGTTCGCAGCTGCGGACCTCGTGCGCGGAACGCCGAATCCTGCCCGCCGCGCCCGGGAAACCGACCAGACCCTGGGCAGGGGCGGGGGAACCAGGTTGGTTGCCGTCTCCCACGGCTTGGGGTGAAGCCGCCCGAGCGGAATCGTTTCCGCGTACGGCGGCCGGGCCACCTCCCGGTCCGAACCCGACAGCTCACCTCGCAGGCGTGCGGAGAGGGACCTCTTCATGCTGTTCGTTGGAACTGGCCGTCACCGTCGTCGCACCCAGGCCGAGAAGGCCATCGCCGTCGCCGGTGTGGCCGGCGTCGGACTCGCGATGCCGCTCCTCACCGCCACCGGTGCCTCCGCCGCCCCCGCCTCCACCTGGGACGCCGTCGCCCAGTGCGAGAGCGGCGGCAACTGGAGCATCAACACCGGCAACGGCTTCTACGGCGGCCTCCAGTTCACCTCCAGCACCTGGAAGGCGTACGGCGGCACCGCCTACGCGTCGCAGGCCAACCAGGCCAGCAAGGCCCAGCAGATCTCGGTCGCCGAGAAGGTGCTGGCCTCGCAGGGGCCGGGCGCCTGGCCGGTCTGCTCCCAGAAGGCGGGTCTGACCAAGGGCGGCGCCGCGGCCGTGGTCGACACCTCCTCGGACGCCAAGCCGCAGTCCGCCCCCAAGCAGCAGACCCCGAAGCCCGCCGCCAAGCCGGCCGAGAAGCCGGCCGCGCAGCAGCCCGCCGCCCAGAAGCCGGTCCAGAAGCCCGCCGCCCAGAAGCCCGCCGCGCAGCCGGTCCAGCAGGCCGCCCCGCAGCAGCAGGCGCAGCCGCAGACCCCGGGCTTCTCCGGCAAGGCCGGCTGGGACGCCGACGCCAAGGTGTTCTGGTACCAGAACAACGGCGCCTGGTACTGGACCAGCCACCAGAGCGTCTACCAGCAGTACGCCGGCCAGGCCGCCGCCCAGCCGCAGTACGCTCCGCTCGCCGCCCAGCAGGCCCCGCAGGCCGCCGGCCACGACTACACCGTCCGCGCCGGGGACACCCTGTCGACCATCGCCGCCGCCCAGGGCGTTTCCGGCGGCTGGCACGCGCTGTACGAGCAGAACCACGCCACCGTCGGCGGCGACCCGAACCTGATCATGCCCGGCCAGGTGCTGCACCTCGGCTGAGCCGTCGCACCGGCCGTCACCCGACGCCGTCGTGACCCGACGCCGTCGTCACCCCGGCCGTCACCCCCGTCGTGGCCCGACGCCGGTGCCGCTCCGCCCGCCGTCCGAAGGGGACCGGTTCCTACCGGTCCCCTTCGTCCGCATTCGCCCGCTCCGGTGGGACAAGCTGGGACAAGCAGGTGAACTACCGGTGGGTAGTGGAGCCACACGCTGAGACGGGACCGAGGTGGACGTGGCCCCGGGAGCCCGGGCGGTTAGGCTCTGGTCGTAACGACTCCGCAATCGTCCTGCTGACAGCACCCACCGTCAGACCGGACCCTGCTTCCGCAAGGAGATGCCTCGTGCCGTCCATCGATGTCGTCGTAGCCCGTGAGATCCTCGACTCGCGCGGCAACCCCACGGTCGAGGTCGAGGTCGGCCTCGACGACGGCAGCACGGGTCGTGCCGCTGTCCCGTCGGGTGCCTCCACCGGCGCCTTCGAGGCGCTGGAGCTGCGCGACGGCGACAAGAACCGCTACTTCGGCAAGGGCGTCGAGAAGGCCGTCCTGGCCGTCATCGAGCAGATCGGCCCGGAGCTGGTCGGCTACGACGCCACCGAGCAGCGCCTGATCGACCAGGCCATGCTGGACCTGGACGCCACCCCGGACAAGTCCTCGCTCGGCGCCAACGCCATCCTGGGCGTCTCGCTGGCCGTCGCGCACGCCGCCTCCGAGGCCAGCGACCTGCCGCTGTTCCGCTACCTGGGCGGCCCGAACGCGCACGTCCTGCCGGTCCCGATGATGAACATCCTCAACGGTGGGTCGCACGCCGACTCCAACGTCGACATCCAGGAGTTCATGATCGCCCCGATCGGCGCGGAGTCCTTCTCCGAGGCCGTCCGCTGGGGCGTCGAGGTCTACCACACGCTCAAGGGCGTGCTGAAGGAGCGCGGCCTGTCCACCGGTCTGGGCGACGAGGGCGGCTTCGCCCCGAACCTGGACTCCAACCGCGAGGCCCTGGACCTCATCGTCGAGGCCATCCAGAAGGCCGGCTACGTGCCCGGCCGTGACGTCGCACTGGCCCTGGACGTCGCCTCCTCCGAGTTCTACGAGGACGGCGCCTACCACTTCGAGGGCAAGGAGCTCACCGCCGCCGAGCTCATCGAGTACTACGCCGAGCTGGTCGCCGCCTACCCGCTGGTCTCCATCGAGGACCCGCTGGACGAGTCGGACTGGGACGGCTGGAAGGCCATGACCGAGAAGCTGGGCGACAAGGTCCAGCTGGTCGGCGACGACCTGTTCGTCACCAACCCGGCCCGCCTGGCCCGCGGCATCGAGACCGGCACCGCCAACGCGCTGCTGGTGAAGGTGAACCAGATCGGCTCGCTGACCGAGACCCTGGACGCCGTCGAACTGGCCCAGCGCAACGGCTACCGCTGCATGATGTCGCACCGCTCCGGCGAGACCGAGGACGTCACCATCGCCGACCTGGCCGTCGCCACCAACTGCGGTCAGATCAAGACCGGTGCCCCGGCCCGCTCCGAGCGCGTCGCCAAGTACAACCAGCTGCTGCGCATCGAGGAGATCCTCGACGACGCCGCCGAGTACGCCGGCCGCGGTGCCTTCCCGCGCTTCCGCTCCGCCGAGTGACCAGCGGATCAGTACGGCGAGTCCGGGGCTGAGCGCTCCGGAGACGGGGGCCGAGTGCTCCCGGTAGCGCACGCCTGACCGGTGCCCCGCCGTTCACCCCGTAGGGTGGACGGCGGGGCACCGTCGCGACCAGGAGGGGATACGGGAGATGGCTGGCTGGAGGATCCCGGGCTTGGCGGCCCGGCCCCGGTTCACGAGCCGGGCGACCGTCCTCGTCCTGGTGCTCTGCTCCCTGGTGGCGATCCTCGCCTACCCGACGCGGCAGTTCATCTCCCAGCGCGCCGAGATCTCCGCCCAGCGGGCGAAGGCCGACCACGCGCGCCAGCAGGTCGAGCAGCTGCGCCGGGAGCGGGCCCGCTGGCAGGACCCGGAGTACGTCAAGGCGCAGGCCCGCGCCCGGCTGCACTACGCGGTGCCGGGGGAGACCCCGTACATCGCGGTGGACCCGGCCGGCCAGGGCTCCGCCCAGCCCTCCTCCTCCGCGGCCGGTGCGGCCTCCGCCCGGAACGCGGCCCCCGGAAGCGCCACCGGCCAGGCGATGGCCGCCAAACCCTGGTACGCCAGCATCTGGGACTCGGTGGACGCCGCCGACACCGCCGCGGCGGTCCCCGCCACCCCCCTTCCCCTCCCACCGTCCCCCGTTGGAGACACCTCCCCCCATGACCACTGAGAACCACCCCACCGTCTCCGACGCCGACGTCGCGGCCATCGCCGCCCAGCTCGGCCGGGTGCCGCGCGGCCTGCGCGGCGTGGCGCACCGCTGCCCCTGCGGCAACCCCGACGTCGTGGAGACGGCCCCCCGTCTGCCGGACGGCACGCCGTTCCCGACGCTCTACTACCTGACCTGCCCCAAGGCCGCCTCGCTGATCGGCACCCTGGAGGCGGAGGGCGTGATGAAGGACCAGAGCGCCCGGCTCGCCGAGGACCCGGAGCTGGCCGCCGCCTACCAGAAGGCGCACGAGGACTACATCGCCCGGCGTGACGCGATCGAGGTGCTGGAGGGCTTCCCGAGCGCCGGCGGCATGCCGGACCGGGTGAAGTGCCTGCACGTGCTGGTCGGCCACTCGCTGGCGGCCGGCGAGGGCGTCAACCCGCTCGGCGACGAGGCGCTCGGCATGCTGGAGGACTGGTGGGCCAAGGGCCCGTGCGTCTCCCCGGCCGAGGTCGAGGCCGCCGGTGAGCGGGTCGCCCGCAACCGCGCCAAGGAGCAGGACCACGACGCGGTGATCGCCGCCAAGCAGCAGCTGACCGCCGAGCGCGCCGCGAAGAAGCGCGCCGCCGAGGAGGCCGCCGCCGGGGACGCCGCGGCGGAGCAGGAGTCCGAGTGAGCACGACCCGCGTCGCCGCGATCGACTGCGGCACCAACTCGATCCGCCTGCTGGTCGCCGACCTCGACCCGGACACCGGGGGGATCACCGACCTCGACCGCCGGATGATCGTCAACCGGCTGGGTCAGGGCGTGGACCAGACCGGCCGGCTGCACCCGGACGCGCTGGCCCGCACCTTCGCGGCCTGCCGGGAGTACCAGGAGATCATCTCCGGCTTCGGCGTCGGCCCCGAGCGGGTCCGCTTCGTCGCCACCAGTGCCTCCCGGGACGCCGAGAACAGCGACGAGTACGTCAAGGGCGTGCGCGACATCCTGGGCGTCGAGCCCGAGGTGGTGAGCGGCGAGGAGGAGGCGCACCTCTCCTTCGTGGGCGCCACCAAGGAGCTGACCGGCGGTCAGTTCCCCGGCCCGTACCTGGTCTTCGACCTCGGTGGCGGCTCCACCGAGTTCGTGCTCGGCACGGACGACGTGCAGGCCGCGCGCTCGGTGGACATCGGCTGCGTGCGGCTCACCGAGCGGTACTTCGGGAACGCCGAGCTGCCCTCCGAGGAGCAGGTCGAGGCGGCCCGGGCGCACGTGCGCGCCGAGCTGGACCGGGCCGAGGAGGTCGTCCCGCTGACCGGCGCGGGCACCCTGGTGGGCCTGGCCGGGACGGTCACCACGGTGTCCGCGATCGCCCAGGGCCTGCCCGGCTACGACTCGGCGGCGATCCACCACTCCCGGATCAGCCGGGAGCGGGTCGCCGCGATCGCCCGGGAGCTGCTGGCCTCCACCCACGCCGAGCGCGCGGCCATCCCGTCGATGCACCCGGGCCGGGTGGACGTGATCGCGGCCGGGGCGCTGGAGCTGCTGGAGATCATGGAGCGCACCGGCGCCGCCGAGGTGGTCGTGAGCGAGCACGACATCCTCGACGGGATCGCCTTCGGTATCGCCCCCTGACCCCGCGCGGGGCTTACCCGTCACGGCCCCGGCACCCCGAAAGGGGGCCGGGGCCCTGGCGCGCCCGCACGCGGGTGGAAAAGTTCGTGAATTTCTTCACATGGCGATCGGCCCATTCGTCGCACCGGCCCGCCCGCTACGTCCGATATGTGGGACCGAAGGCCCGTCGTGCGGGTGGCCCATGGGATCGCAGGTCAGGCCTCGTTTGAGGTTTGAAAATCGAAATCACGCGCGGGAACCCGGGCGTTGTGCGGATCGTTGCTGCTCAGGCCGGTGGTGCTCCGGCGAACGTTCGCGCGGGGCCGTCCAGGGGTGGGGGCCGCCGCGCCGGGCCCGGTTTTGCGGCCGCGTAGTATAGCACGGGGGGTCCGTCAACTTGTGACCGGGCTCACGAAGGCTGCTCCGGACGGTGCTGGATACTTTCGGATATGAGCACCACGGAGCGTCCTCGCATCCTCATTGTCGGCGGTGGTTACGTCGGCCTGTATGCCGCGATGCGCATCCTCAAGAAGATGCGTTACGGCGAAGCGACCGTCACGGTCGTCGACCCGCGGTCGTACATGACGTACCTGCCCTTCCTCCCCGAGGCGGCCGGCGGCAGTGTCGCGCCTCGCAACCTCATCGCGCCGCTGCGCAGCACCCTCAAGAAGGCGGAGGTGCTGACCGGGTCCGTCACCGGCATCGACCACGCCCGCAAGGTCGCCACGATCCAGCCCGCGGCCGGCGACAGCTACGAGCTGCCGTTCGAGTACCTGGTCGTCGCGACCGGCTCGGTCTCCCGCACCTTCCCGATCCCGGGTCTGGCGGAGAACGGCCTCGGCATGAAGACGGTCGAGGAGGCCATCGGCCTCCGCAACCACGTCATGGCCCAGCTCGACAAGGCCGAGTCCACCACGGACGAGGAGATCCGCCGCAAGGCGCTGACCTTCGTGGTGATCGGTGGCGGCTTCGCCGGCATCGAGACGGTCGCCGAGGTCGAGGACATGGCCCGTGACGCGGCCAAGCTGTACAAGACCGTCAGCCGCGAAGACATGCGCTTCGTCGTGGTCGAGGCGGCCAACCGCATCCTCCCCGAGATGGGCCCGGACCTCGGTCTGTGGACCAAGGAGAAGCTCGAGGAGCGCAACATCGAGGTCTACATCGAGACCTCGATGGACTCCTGCGTCGACGGCCACGTCATGCTGAAGAACGGCATGGAGATGGACGCCTCCACCATCGTGTGGACGGCCGGCGTGAAGCCGAACCCGGTGCTGGCCAACTTCGGCCTGCCGCTGGGCCCGCGCGGCCACGTCGACACCGCGCCGACCCTGCAGGTCCAGGGCTTCGACTACGTCTGGTCCGCCGGCGACAACGCCCAGGTGCCGGACCTCGCCGCGGGCGAGGGCGCCTGGTGCCCGCCGAACGCGCAGCACGCCAGCCGCCAGGCCATCGTCCTCGGCGACAACGTGATCTCCGGCATGCGTGGCTTCCCGCAGAAGGAGTACAAGCACAAGAACCTGGGTGCGGTCGCCGGTCTCGGCCTGCACAAGGGCGTGGCGATCCTCTTCGGCAAGTACAAGCTGAAGGGCCGTCCGGCCTGGTGGTTCCACCGCCTGTACCACGGCGCGATGGTGCCGACCTTCAACCGCAAGGTGCGCGTCTTCACCGACTGGACGCTCGCGATGTTCCTCAAGCGCGAGATGGTCGGCCTCGCCCAGATGGAGAAGCCGCAGCTGCCGATCCAGGAGGTCACTCCGCCCACCAAGCCCGTCGAGGCCGCCAAGCCGGCCGCCGACAAGGAACTCGCCAGCAAGTAAGCGACTGAGACCCCGGTGTGGGAGCACCGGGGTATGAGTCGGAGGCCCTCCGCCCGGCAGCGTTGCCGGACCACGACCTCCGTGGTGCTCAGCCGGCCGTGCGACCGGGCGGAGTACAGAAGTAGAAGGTCCCCTGCCGAAACCCTCCGGCAGGGGACCTTTCTCGTTCCGGGGCCGGCCGACCGGGAGCGGTCGGCCGGCCCCGGCCGGTCAGTCGGTCTTGATGCTCTCCAGGATGTCCAGCTTGGACGCCCGGCGGGCCGGCCAGATCGCGGCCACCAGACCGACCACCCCGGCCAGCGCCAGGAACATCGCCAGCTGGCCGTACGGCAGGACCGTGGTCAGACCGGAGAGGCTGGACTTCAGGGTGCCGTTGACCGCCCAGGCGATGAAGCAGCCGAGCAGCAGGCCGATGCCGGCGCCGAACAGCGAGATCACCACGGACTCCAGACGGACCATCCGCTTGATGCCGCCGCGGTCCAGGCCGATCGCCCGCAGCATCCCGATCTCGCGCTTGCGCTCGAAGACCGACATGGCCAGCGTGTTGACCACGCCCAGGATCGCGATCAGGACCGCCATCCCCAGCAGGCCGTACATCAGGTTCAGCGCGAAGGTGATGGTCTGGCTGAACTCGTCCCGGACGTCCTGCCTGGACTTCACCTCGATCACCGGGTTGGCGCCGGTGGCGTCCTTGAGGGCCTGCTTGAGGCTGCCGGTGGCGCCGTCCTTGCCCTTGACCAGGACCTCGGAGATGTACGGCTTCGGCTCGTGCTTGGCGACCTCGCTGTTGGCCAGCAGCGTCCGGCCGAGCACGCCGGCGTTCTCGTACACGCCGCCGATGGTGAGCTGCCCGGTGGACTCGTCCGGGAAGGTCACGTTCACGACCGAGCCGGTGGTGGCGTTCAGCTTCTTGGCCGTGTCCTCGCTGACCAGCAGCTGCCCCTTGGCGAGGTTGGCGGTGGAGCCGGCGGTCAGCTTGACGTCGGTGAGCTGGTCGAGGTTGGCCGCGTCCACGCCGTTGATCGTCGTGCCGGTGCCGTTGAGGTCCCAGTAGGAGGTCGTCAGCGCCGAGGAGGCGGCCACTCCGGGCGCCTTGGCGATCTGCGCGGGCACCTGCTCGGACAGGCTCATGTTGTTGGCGGCCCCGATGATGTAGTCGGCCTTCATCGCGCTGGTGACGGCCCGGTCGACGGTGTCGCTGACCGAGGCGCCGATCACGGTGAGCCCGGTGACCAGGGTCAGGCCGATGGTCAGCGCGGCGGCGGTGGCCGCGGTGCGGCGCGGGTTGCGCACCGCGTTCTGCTGGGCGAGCTTGCCCGGGGTGCCGCCGAGACCGCGCAGCAGCGGGCCGACCAGGGCGACCACCGGACGGGAGAGCAGCGGCAGCAGGACGAACACGCCGATCAGGGCCAGGAAGGCGCCGGCGCCGACCGGCAGCCGGCCGCTGTCGTCGCCGGTGGAGGCGCCGAAGCCGATCAGGGCGAGGCCGCCGCCTGCGAGCACCGAGCCGATCGTGTTGCGGACCACCAGGCTCTTCTGGGAGACCGGCTGGTCGCCGCTGCTCATCGCGGCCACCGGGGCGATCCGGGAGGCGCGCATGGCGGGCAGCAGGGCCGACAGGACCGTCACCAGGACGCCGACCACGATCGTCACCACGACGGTGAGCGGCTTGATCACCAGCGAGCCGTTCGGCATGTTCTCGTTCAGCGAGCCGATCAGCGACTGCATCCCGGCGCCGATCCCGACGCCGGCCAGCAGGCCGGCCGCGGCGGAGGCGGTGCCGATCAGCAGGGCCTCGATCAGCACGGACCGGGTGACCTGCTTGCGGCTGGCGCCGATGGCGCGCAGCAGGGCCAGCTCCTTGGTGCGCTGGGCGACCAGCATGGTGAAGGTGTTGGCGATGATGAAGATGCCGACGAAGAGCGAGATGAAGGCGAAGACCAGGAGCATGGTGCGCATGCTGCTGGTGGCCTCGGTGATCATCTTCTGCTCGTCGGCGTTGAGCTTGGCGCCGGTCTCGACGTCGAACTGGTGGCCGGACGGCACCTTGGGCTGGGCCTCGGCGAGCAGCGCGTCCTGGCTGGTGCCGGGCTTGGCGGTGAGCACGACGCTGCTGTAGCGGCCCGGCTCCAGCAGGGTCTGCTGGGCGGTGGCCTTGTCGAAGAGGGTGAGCGTGCCGCCGGTGTTCACCACCGGGTCGTCGGTGGTGAAGACGCCGGTGAGCTTCGCCTCGACGACCGGGCCGTTGGCGGCGACCCGGATGGTGTCGCCGACCTTGTAGCCCGCCTTGTCGGCGGTCCTGCGGTCGAGCGCGACCTCCTTGGCGGTCTTCGGGCCCTGGCCCTCGACCATCGGGTAGCGCGGGTCCTTGCCGTCCTGGCCGGGGGCGAAGTTGGCGCCCTTGGCGGCCCAGACCTGGCCGATCAGGTTGCCCTTCTTGTCGGCGACGCCGGTGAAGCCGCTGACCACGCCGCGGGCGTTGGCGGTGCCCGGCAGGGCGGCCAGCTGCTGGACGGTGGCGTCGGTGAGGGTGGCCGAGCCGCCCTCGCTCTTCTGCCGGGCGGAGGCGTTGGAGCCCGCCGCGCGGTCCACCACCTGGACCGAGACGTCCGAGTAGCTCTTGGAGTTGCTGTCCCGCATGGCCTTGCCGAAGGTGTCGGAGAAGACCATGGTGCCGGCCACGAAGGCGGTGCCGAGCATGACGGCCAGCGCCGTCATCAGCAGTCGGCCCTTGTGGGCCAGCACGTTGCGCAGTGCGGTGCGATACATGGGGTGTCCTGGGAAGAATCGGTGAGCGGGCTACGGCTGCCGGTGTGTCAGCTGGTGCGGCCCTTGGCGTCGAAGCGGCGCATGCGGTCCAGGACGGTGTCGGCGGTGGGGTGGTGGAGCTCGTCGACG
>NZ_JBSFKF010000064.1:0-19129 GCF_053598415.1 Kitasatospora sp. NPDC001132
ACGTGGACGAGCCCTCCGGCAAGGTGGACTGGTCGGCGGGCGAGGTCCGGTTGCTGACCGAGGCCCGGGCCTGGCCCGAGGTCGAGCGGCCGCGCAGGGCCGGGATCTCCTCCTTCGGGATCAGCGGCACCAACGCCCACACCATCATCGAGGCCGTCACCGAGCAGGTCGCCGAGCCGGCGGGTACCGAGGCCCCGCTGTTGCCCGTCCTGCTCTCCGGGGCCACCCCGGAGGCGCTCTCGGCCCAGGCGGCGAAGCTGACCGCCCTGGTGGACGCGCCGATCGCCGACCTCGCCTTCTCGTTGGCCACCGGCCGCTCCGAGCTCGGCCACCGGGCCGCGCTGATAGCCCGTGACCGGGACGAACTGGCCGTGGGGCTGACCGCGTTGACGGCCGGTGAGGCAGCGCCCGGCGTGCTGCGCGGCAAGCCGGTGGCCGGCAAGCTCGCCTTCCTGTTCACCGGGCAGGGCGCGCAACGCCCGGGCATGGGCCGTGAGTTGTACCAGCGCCACCCGGTCTTCCGACGCGCGTTGGACGAGGTCTGCGGCCAGCTGGACACGCACCTCGACCGTCCGCTGCGGGAGCTGATCTTCGATCAGGATGCCGAGCTGCTCGACCAGACCCGATACACCCAGAGCGCCCTGTTCGCCCTGGAGGTCGCGCTCTTCCGGCTGCTGGAGTCCTGGGGCATCAGGCCGGACTTCCTGGCCGGGCACTCCATCGGCGAGCTGACTGCCGCCCACGTCGCGGGCGTGCTGAGCCTTCATGACGCCGCCCGCCTGGTCGCGGCCCGGGGCCGCCTGATGCAGGCACTGCCCGTCGGTGGTGCGATGCTGGCCGTCGACGCCACCGAGGAGGAGGTGCTGCCGCACCTCGGGGAGGCCGTGAGCATCGCCGCCGTCAACGGGCCGAACGCCGTCGTGGTGTCCGGTGCGGAGGAGGCGGTGGCCGCCTTCGAGGCCGCCTTCACTCACCGCAGGACCAAGCGCCTGCGGGTCAGCCACGCGTTCCACTCGCCGTTGATGGACCCGATCCTGGCGGAGTTCGCCGAGGTCGCGCGCACTCTTGAGTTCGCCCCGCCGACCGTGCCGATCGTCTCCAACCTGACCGGCGAGCGGGCCACCACCGAAGAGCTGACCTCACCCGAGTACTGGGTGCGACACGTGCGCGAGGCCGTCCGCTTCGCCGACGGGATCCGCACCCTGGAGGCCGAGCAGGTCCGCACCTTCCTGGAACTGGGCCCCGACGCGGTGCTCTCCACCATGGGCACGCACTGCCTGGCCGACCCCGAGCGCTCGGCGCTGATCTCCGTGCTGCGCCGGGACAAGGAGGAACCCCTGGCCCTGGCCACGGCGTTGGGCGCGCTGCAGGTGCGCGGCGTCCCGATCGACTGGGAGCGGCTCTACGGCGGTACGGCGGTGCGCCGGATCGACCTGCCGACGTACGCCTTCCAGCGCCGACGGCTCTGGTTGGAGGACGGACCGTCAGGGCCGAGCGAGGCGGCCGGCTTCGGCCAGGCGGCGGCCGGGCACCCGCTGCTCGGTGCCGAGCTCAGGCTGGCGGAGAGCGACACCACCGTGCTGACCGGACGCCTCTCGCTGAGCACCCACCCGTGGCTGGCCGAGCACGCCGTCGCCGACGTGGTGCTGCTGCCCGGCAGTGCCTTCGTGGAACTGGCGGTCCAGGCGGGCGACCGGGTGGGCAACACCCTGGTCGAGGAGTTGACCATCGAACGGCCGCTGGTGCTGCCCGCGCAGGGCGGGATCCAGCTCCAGGTGGTCACCGGCGCCGATGACGGATCCGGGCGCCGCCCGGTCACCGTGCACGCCCGCATCGAGGAGAGCGGCGCCGCATGGACCAGGCACGCCACCGGCGTCCTGGCCCCGCTGAGCGCGCCGGAACCCGCCGCGCTTCAGGCCTGGCCGCCGACCGGTGCCGTGCCCGTCGACCTCGACGGCAGCTACGACCGCCTCGCCGACCAGGGTTACGGCTACGGCCCGTTGTTCCGCTGCCTGCGGGCCGCCTGGCGGCTGGGCGAGGAGGTCTACGCAGAGCTCGCCCTGCCCGAGGAGGCCGAGCAGACCGGATTCGGCCTGCACCCCGCACTGCTCGACTCCGCGCTGCACGCCATCGACCTGCTGGACGGCCAGGACCCGACGGTGATGACCCTGCCGTTCTCCTGGGAGGGCGTGGCGCTGTACGCGGCGGGTGCCTCGGCCCTGCGGCTGCGGCTCACCCCGCAGAGCACCGAGCAGCTGAGCCTGCAGCTCTTCGACGGCGCCGGCGCAGCAGTCGCCGTGGTGTCGGCGCTGCGGATCCGGCAGGTGTTCGCCGAGCAGCTGAACGCGGCCGCGGCCGCGGTCACGGCCGCCTCGGGCTCCGGCGACCTGTTCGAACTGCACTGGGTGCCGGTGCCGTTGGCGGCTCTCCAACAGGACGAAGCGCAGCTCGAACCGGACACCGTGACCATCACCGTCGACGGCGTTCCGCGCGCTCCGGCCCAGGCCGGTCAGGCTGCTCACCGCGCCCTGGCCGTCCTCCAGGAGCGGCTCGCCGAGGACCGTGCCGAGGGCGCGCCGCTGGTGGTCGTCACCCGGGGTGCGGTGGGCGTGGACGGCGCGCCGGACCCCGCGCAGGCCGGTATCTGGGGTCTGGTGCGCGCGGCGGCTGTCGAACACCCCGACCGTCTGGTCCTGGCCGATCTCGACGAGGATCCCGCCTCCGAGGCCGCCCTGGCGGCGGCGGTGGCCACCGGGGAACCGGAGTTGGCGCTGCGGGCCGGTCAGGCGTACGTCCCGAGGCTGGCCGAGGCCACGGCCTTCGAGCGCGTCAGCCCGCTGGACCCGCAGGGCACCGTGCTCATCACGGGCGGTACCGGCAGCCTCGGCCGCCTGCTCGCCCGGCACCTGGTGGGCGAGCACGGCGTCCGGCACCTGTTGCTGACCAGCCGCACCGGGGTCCTGCCAACGGAGCTGGCGGACCTGGCCGAGCTGGGCGCGACCGTGACGGTGGCCGCCTGCGACGCCGCCGACCGTGAGGCCATGGCCGCGCTGCTCGACGACATCCCCGTCGAGCACCCGCTGACGGCGGTGGTGCACGCCGCCGGGGTCCTGGACGACGCTCTGATCTCGGCGCTCACCGATGAGCGCCTGGACGCGGTGCTGCGGCCCAAGGCGGACGCGGCCTGGCACCTGCACGAGCTGACTGCGGGCCTGGACCTGGCCGCCTTCGTCCTGTTCTCCTCGGCCGCCGCCACCCTCGGGGCCGCCGGGCAGGGCAACTACGCGGCGGCCAACGCCTTCCTGGACGCCCTGGCCGCCCAGCGGCGCTCGGCCGGACTCCCCGCGCTCTCGCTCGGCTGGGGCCTGTGGGACACCGGCTCCGGGATGGCCGGCTCGCTCGGCGAGGCGGAGCTGCGCCGGCTCTCCCGGGACGGCATCCAGCCGCTGTCGGTCGACCGGGCGCTCGCGCTCTTCGACCGGGCGTTGACCTCGGACCAGTCGCTGCTCCTGCCGATGCGGGTGCAGCCCACCGAGCAGGCGCCCCCGATGGTCCGCGCGCTGGCCGCCCGGACCCCGGCCCGCCGCACCGCCCAGGCGGGGCCGGCCGCGACCGACAAGCCGCAGCTCAGTCCGCTGCCCGAGCGGCTCGCGGCGCTCTCCCCGGTGGAGAGCAGGCAGTTGCTGCTGGAGGTCGTGCGCGGCCACGTTGCCGAGGTGCTCGGACATTCGAGCGCCGAGGCGGTGGATCCGGAGCGCGCGTTCGGTGAGCTGGGTGTGGACTCGCTCTCCGCGCTGGAATTGCGTAACCGGATCAGCGCCGACACCGGCCTGCGCCTGTCCTCCACCCTCACCTTCGACTACCCGACCCCGGTGGCCATCGTCGACCACCTCTTCGACGAGCTGGTCGAAGACGTGGACGGTGTGCCGGATGTCGAAGCCGAGGTGATCCGACTGGAGTCCCTGCTGGAAGCAGCCGCTTCGGCCAGCTCGGTCAACGAGGAGCAGCGCTCCCGGGTGGCCCTGCGCCTGCGCGCCCTGACCGCCAGGTGGGCCGGCGACCTGCACCCGGAGGCAGCCGACCAGGGCGGCCCGGAGCTGGACACGGCCACCGCCGACGAGCTCTTCGATCTCCTCGACGACGAGCTCGGCAAGTTCGACTAGCAGGACCGGGGGGTCTGCCCGGCGGGATCGCGCCGAGCAGACCCCCCGGAGGCCGCGAGGCGGTGCCGGTGGCATCACCGGCACCGCCCTCCCGGCCGCCCGCCTCAGCACGAGCAGCTCGGAATCCCCGGCCCACCCCGACACCCGAAGGAAGCCCTCCCGATGCACCAACGCCAAAGCCGCCGCCGACTGCCCGCGGGGCGGTTCGGACGCGGCGGCTTCGGCGCCGGGCAGCAGGCCTTCCAACAGGCCTTACAGCGCCAACCGGCGCCAGAGCACTGGGAGTTCCCTGGTGGCCACGGCGCGCTGGCGAGGGCGGTGATTGGTGGCCGACTGGTGCTCGGGCAGCGCGGTGATCTGTCGTTCCAGGAGCTTGGACGGCAGTTCGGTGCGGCTGGCGACGTTCAACTTCCGGTACACGCGGGTGAGGTGCTGTTCGACCGTGCTGACCGTCACATGGATGCGGCCGCTGATCTCACGGTTGGTGTATCCGAGCGCGGCCAGGACGGCGACCCGGCTCTCCGCGTCGCTGAGCAGCGAGGCGAGGTCGGCAATCGGGGTGGCTGCGGGGCCGGCGGCGGGCGAGGGGGTGGCAGGGGAGTCGGCGGGCACCGGTTCGTTCTGCGGCATCCCGCCGTCCGCCGCCGCCTGCGGCTCGCCGTCGCCGGCCTCCTGGGCGGCTTGACGCTCAATCAGGCGGGCTCTGGCGTAGTCGCCCAGCTCGTAGTAGGTGGCGGACAGGTCGGCGAAGGCCAGCGCGAGTTCCAGCCGGTCGCCGTAGGCCTGCAGCAGGTCGATCGACTCGCGCAGCAGCGCGGTGCGATGCCGCGGCTGGCTGGTGCCGGCCAGTACCCGCAGGGCGATCGCCCGCGAGCGGGTGCCCAGTGGGTGGCGCTGCCCGGCCTGCTCCTCCGCCAGCTCCTTGGCGACCCGGGTGTTGCCGATCCGCAGGTTGGCCTGGGCGAGGTCGGTGCGCCAGGGGACCATCGGCTGCAGGGAGGGGCTGCGGTCGCGCATCAGGTGCCCGCAGGTCTCGAAGTCGTTCAGCGCCGCGAACGGCCGGTCGGTGGACAGGTAGTGGTGTCCCCGGGCGCGCAGGTACTGCACGCCGAAGCTGGTGTTGAACATGCTGTCCGGCACCTTGCGCCGCAGCAGCTGCGCCGCGGTCTCGTGCCGGCCCATGGCCGTGTTGGCGGAGATCGCCGTCGACAGTGGCAGGCCGATCAGGACACCCCAGGCCTGGGAGTGCAGCAGTTCGAGCGCCTCGGTGGCCTTGGCCTCCGCGGTGCCCGGATCACCCTGCAGCAGGGCGATCTCGGCTCGGATGCCGAGCAGCAGCGCCTGCCAGGTGGTCCACCCGCGCCGCACCGAGTCGCTCAGCAGCGCCTCGCAGACCTCGATCGCGGTCTGGACCTGGCCGGTGAAGGCGATGACCAGCAGAGAGATGACCGTCAGTTCCAGTTTCAGGTCGCTGACCTGGTCGCTGTACAGGGCCTCGGTCACCTGCGCCACCGACGCGGCGCTGACGCTTCCACCGACCAGCAGGGCCACCGTGGCCCACAGGGTGTTCACCTTGCCCGTGGTGGCCTGTTCCAGGGTAGCCATCTTGGCGAGGTCACTGCGGTGGCTGACCTGGGGCACGCCGAAGAAGCAGTGCCGGACGAACTCCACCTCGGCCAGCACGTGGGCGTCGCCCGGGGCGAGCGAGGCGGCCAACGCGGTCACAGCCTCGTCGGCGAGGCCGGTCTCGCCCTGCCAGAGCATGTGCCGCACCACGGTGGCCGCGTCCCGCGCTTCCAGGTCATCGCCCAGCACGCGCCGGTGGAGCGGATTGAGGTGCGGGGTCACGGCGGCCGGGTTCACCCGCCACTCCGCCCGCGCCAGCGCGGTGGAGAGGGCGTGCCGTTCGTGCTCGTCCGCGGACTCGCGCAGGGCCAGGCGCAGGTAGCCGGTGGACCGTTCGACGTCGTCCGCGGCCAGCGCCTGCTCGGAGGCCAGCCGCAGCACCGACAAGCCCCAGGGCTCGTCGACCCGGCCCGCGGCCATGAGGTGGTGGGTCACCACGGGTGCGGGCGCCCCGTCCAGATAGAGCAGTCGGGCGACCCTGCCGTGCAGCTGCGAGCGCTCGCGGGGATCGAGGTCGCTCAACACCGCGTTGGCGGCGGCGGGCAGGCGGAAGCGGTAGCCGTCGAGCAGGCCGGTGGAGCTCAGCACGTCGACCACGACCTGCACCGCGTCAGGGCCGGCCGACAGCAGCAGCGCGGCGGTCCGGGCGTTGGCGTGGTCGCCGAGCGCGGCCAGCGCCCTGGCGACGGAGAGGTGTCTGGGCTCGCCTCGGTAGAGGAAGGCCAGCACCGCGTGCCGGTAGGCGATGCTCGGCACGGGCTCACCGAGTTCGGTGCCGAACTGGGTGCCGTCGTCCAGGAGGGCGTGCATCAGCATGGGGTTTCCGCCGGTCACCTGGTGGTAGGTGGCGCTGATCTCGGCGGGCACCGGCCGGTTGGCCTGGGCGGCGAGCATCCGGGCCACGCCCTGCTCGGACAGTGGCGCCAGCCGGACCCGGTGGTGTGGTTGGCGGCTGAGGCCGTCGTGGATGAGCGGGTTCGGCAGCGCGCACTGCTCCCAGCCGGCACAGAGCACCGTGATCCGCTTGTTCCTGATCCGCCGCAGGAGGTACAGCAGGGTCTGAAGGGACTGGGTGTCCAGGAGGTGGGCGTCGTCGATGACGATGGCCAGGGGACGTTCCCTGGCTAACTCCAAGATCGGTGCGGACACGGCTTGGAGAAGGGCTTCCGGGGCGTATTGTGTGCTGCCGTGGTCCGGTCGACCCGATGCCGTTCGGTATCCGGCACCTGACGCTGAGTTGACTTCGATGTCAGGCTGTAATGAGCCTTCCAGGACATCCGTCGGGAGCTCGCCGCTGTGCAGGAGTTCCCGGATGGCGCTCATCGGCTGGGCCCGCTTCTGAGGGGAGCCGAGGGTGGTCAGCAGCCCGGCGCCGGTCTTGCCCGCGGCGTTTGCGAACTCGTGGAGCAGCTTGGTCTTTCCGACCCCCGGGCCGCCGGTGACGATGACAAGCTGCCCCGCTCCGGCGACGCACTCGGCGAACGCGTCGCGTAGGGTCTCAAGTTCTCGATGGCGCTCGAATAGGCGCACCATGACCTCCCCCGTAATGGCCTCCCCCGTGGCCATTGTTCTTGAATTGAATCCGCGAAAGACTTTACCGGGGACGTCCACCCTTATGGATCCCCTTGGGTAATATCTTTGCTGTTTGACGACAATTGCTGGAAACGCGGAAGTGAAATCTTCTCTACAGCAGAAAGTCGCCTGCTGCCATCATTGGAATTGCCTGCCCCGTCGGCGTTTCGCGTGGCGTGGGCGGCAGGGATGGCGCTGTTGTCTTGGACTGGTCCAGACCTCCCGGGGTCGGGCGGGCTTGCCCGGATGCTCCGGGTCGATCGTGGACTTGTGGCTGCTCAGGGGAACACTGCCCGTTCCCTAGAGTCGACTTGACGTTATGTTTGGTACACCAGTGTTGTCAACATCGGTCTCGCCGGCTGGTCGGCGGCGGGCGATCCGCGCAGGTCCGCTGGTGGTGGCCGCCATGTCGGCGGGCCAATCGGCGCGGCAATCGACATGCTTCGGAAAGCGGGGGCCGGTTCGCTCCAGGGGGCAGTAGGGGGTGACCCCGACACCCCCTGATCCCTAGCCTCCCAAAGGCGGGGACATGGACCGACGAGCCGGGATCCCGCGTTTCCGAAGGCATCGATCCCGATCGGATGACTGCGTTGGCGAACAACGAGGACCGACTGCTCGACTATCTCAGGCGAACCACTTCGGATCTGCGCGAGACGCGGCGCAGGCTGCGCGAGTCGGAGTACCGCGCGCACGAGCCGATCGCGATCGTGGGGATGGCCTGCCGGTATCCCGGCGGGGTCGCCACGCCCGAGCAACTGTGGGACCTGGTGGCCGCCGGTGCCGACGCGGTGTCGGACTTCCCGGCCGACCGGGGCTGGGACGTCGAGTCACTGTACGACCCCGACCCCGCGCGGGCGGGCAAGACCTACGCCCGGACCGGGGCGTTCCTGCACGACGCCGCCGACTTCGACCCGGACTTCTTCGGCATCTCGCCGCGCGAGGCGCTGGCGATGGATCCGCAGCAGCGGCTGCTCCTGGAGACCTCCCACGAGGCCTTCGAGGACGCCGGCATCGTCCCCGCGGCGCTGCGCGGCTCTCGTACCGGCGTCTTCGTCGGCGTCATGTACAACGACTACGCGACCCGGCTGCTCTCGGTTCCGGACGACCTCGACGGCTATCTGGCCAACGGCAGTGCCGCCAGCGTGGCCTCGGGCCGGGTGGCCTACACCTTCGGCCTGGAAGGGCCCGCCGTCACCGTCGACACGGCCTGCTCGTCCTCGCTGGTGGCACTGCACTGGGCGGTCAAGGCGCTGCAGTCGGGCGAGTGCACGCTGGCGCTGGCGGGCGGGGTGACCGTGATGTCCACCCCCGAGACCTTCATTGACTTCAGCCGGCAGCGCGGCCTGGCCCCCGACGGCCGCTGCAAGGCCTTCGCCGAGGGCGCCGACGGCACCGGCTGGGGCGAGGGCGCGGGCATGCTGCTGGTCGAGCGGCTCTCCGACGCCCAGCGGCTCGGCCACCGGGTGCTGGCCGTGGTCAAGGGCACCGCGATCAACTCCGACGGAGCCAGCAGCAGGCTCACCGCACCCAACGGCCCCTCCCAGCAGCGGGTGATCAAGCAGGCGTTGGCGAGCGCCGGCGTCTCCCCGGCGGACGTCGACGTGGTCGAGGCGCACGGCACCGGTACCGCGCTGGGCGACCCGATCGAGGCCCAGGCCCTGCTCGCGGCCTACGGCCAGGACCGGCCCGAGGGCCGGCCGCTGTGGCTCGGCTCGATCAAGTCCAACCTCGGGCACACCCAGGCCGCCGCGGGCGTGGCCGGGGTGATCAAGATGGTGCAGGCGATGCGGCACGGCGAACTGCCCAAGACCCTGCACGTGGACCGCCCCTCCACCCAGGTGGACTGGACGGCGGGCGAGGTCCGGCTGCTGACCGAGGCCCAGGAGTGGCCCGAGAGCGGACGGCCCCGGCGAGCGGCGGTCTCCTCGTTCGGGATCAGCGGCACCAACGCGCACGTGGTCCTCGAACAGGCCCCGGCGCTCGAACCGCAGACCGAGGCGGACAGCGAGCCGCAGGCCGGGGCGCAGGACGAGGCGGAGACCGCGAAGAGCCAGGCGCAGAGCGCCGACGCCCCGGCGGTGACCCCCGCACCGCGACTGGACGCCGTCCCGTGGCTCCTGTCGGCGCGCACCCCCGAGGCGCTTGCCGAGCAGAAGGGCCGGCTACACGCCTGGGTCGAGGCCCGCCCCGAGCTGGACCCGGCCGAGGTGGCCTTCTCGCTGGCCTGCACCCGCTCCTCCTGGGAGCACCGCGCGGTGGCCGTCGGCGGCTCCACCGAGGAGCTGCTGGCAGCCCTGGTCCTGGCTGCGGGCACCGCGGTCGGCAACGGGAAACTGGCGTTCCTCTTCACTGGGCAGGGCTCGCAGCGCCTTGGCATGGGGCGGGAGCTGTACCGGGCGTTCCCGGTCTTCGCGGCCGCCTTCGACGAGGTATCCGCCTTGCTGGACCCGGAGCTGGAGATCCCGCTTGCCCGGGTGATCGAGGCGGAGCCGCAGCTGCTGAACCGCACCGACTACGCCCAGGCGGCGATCTTCGCCGTCGAGGTGGCACTCTTCAGACTCGTGGAGTCGCTGGGCGTGTGCCCCGACTACCTGGTCGGCCACTCGGTCGGCGAGCTGGCCGCCGCGCACGTCTCCGGCGTGCTGTCGCTGGAGGGCGCGGCCGCCATGGTGCTGGCGCGCGGCGGCCTGATGAGCCGGCTGCCCGCGGGTGGCGCGATGGTGGCGATCCGGGCCACTGAGGCCGAGGTGCTGCCGCTGCTCTGTGAGCGGGTGGGCCTGGCCGCGGTCAACGGGCCGCGCTCGGTGGTGGTCTCGGGCGAGGAGGAGGCGGTGCTGGCGCTCGCCGCCCGGTTCGGGAAGAGCACCCGCCTGACCGTCTCGCACGCCTTCCACTCCCCGCTGATGGAGCCGATGCAGGCCCAGTTCGCCCTCGTCGCCAAGGCGCAGTCCTACGGCGCGCCGGGCATCCCGATCGTCTCCACGCTGACCGGCGCCCTGGCCGGCGCCGAGGAGCTCGGCTCGCCGGACTACTGGGTCGACCACGTCCGCCGACCCGTGCGGTTCGAGCCGGCGCTGCGCGCGCTTGCGGCCCTGGGCGTGCGCAGGCTCCTGGAACTGGGACCGGACGCGGTGCTGACCGCTATGGCGCAGGACTGCCTCGACGGTGACTTGGTGGCCGCCGCGACGATGCGCCGCGACTCGGCCGAGACGAGGGAGCTGCTGGGCGGCCTGGGGCGGTTGCACGCCGACGGCGTGCCGGTCGACTGGGCCGCACTTTTCGAAGGCCGTCGCCCGAACCGGGTCGACCTGCCGCTCTACCCGTTCCAGCGCACCAGGCTCTGGTTGGAGGCCACCGCCGCCGGCGGCGACCCGAGCGGCCTCGGTCAGCTCCCCGTCGAGCACCCGCTGCTGGCCGCGGCGACCGAACTGCCCGATTCGGGCGGGCTGGTGCTGACCGGGCGGCTCTCCCGCTCAGCCCAGCCCTGGCTGGCCGACCACGCCGTGCACGGCACGGTGCTGCTGCCCGGTACGGCCCTGGTGGAGCTGGCGATCCAGGCCGGCGACCGGGTCGGCTGCGCCCTGCTGGAGGAGTTGACGCTCCAGGCGCCGCTGACCTTGCCGGAGCAGGGCGCGGTGGCGGTGCAGGTCGCGGTCGGCGCCGAGGACGCCGGGCGGCGCACGGTCGCGGTGTACTCCCGGCCCGCGGACGCGCCGGACGCTCCGTGGAGTCAGAACGCCGGCGGACTGCTCACCAGCGCCGCAGAGGAGCCGCAGTTCGACCTACGGGTCTGGCCGCCCGAAGGGGCCGAACCCGTTGAGCTGGGCGAGCTCTATCCCAGGCTCATCGGGGTCGGCTACGGCTACGGCGAGGTGTTCCAGGGACTGCGCGCGGCGTGGCGGCGCGGCGAGGACCTGTTCGCCGAGGCCGCCCTGCCCGACCGTGCCCGGGCCACGGCCGCCGCCTTCGGTCTGCACCCGGCGCTGTTGGACGCGGCCCTGCACGTCAACCTGATCGACCTGGGTGACGGCCAGGCGGTGCTGCCGTTCAGCTGGGGCGGGGTCTCCCTGCACGCCGGCGGGGCCGGTGAGTTGCGGCTGCACGTCGCCAAGGCCGGCCAGGACGCAGTCTCGCTGGCGGTCGCGGACGGCACCGGCGCGCCGGTGGCCACCGTTCGCACGCTGGTGGCCCGCCCGGTCTCGGCGGGGCAACTGGCCGCCGGCCCGGGGGAGTCGCTCTTCCGCCTGGAGCAGGTTCCGCTCGACCCCGCCACGGCCGAAGCCCTGCCCGCGGACGTCGTGGTCTGCGGCCCCGACGACCTCGCTCTCGGCGTGCCGGTCCACCCGGACCTGGCGTCGATCGAGGCAGCGCCGAGCCTGATCGTCCTGCCGGCGGCCACGGTCGCCGGTGAGGTGCCCGCCGCGGTGCACGGGAGTGTCGGCGAGACCTTCGCCGTCCTCGGGGCCTTCCTCGCCGACCGGCGCTTCGACCACTCCCGGCTGGCGGTGGTGATCCGGGCCGGTGAGCTCGCCCACGCGCCGCTGGCCGGACTGGTGCGGGCCGCCGAGTCGGAGAACCCCGGTCGCTTCCTGCTGGTGGACAGCGACGGCACTGCGGGCCTGACCGCCGCGCTGGCCTGCGGCGAGCCCGAGGTCGCGGTGCGCGAGGGGAAGCTGTCGGTGCCCAGGCTCGCCAGGGCGAATCCGGCGCAGCCGCCGAAGTTCGACCCCGAGGCGTACGTGCTGATCACCGGCGGCCTCGGCGGCCTGGGACAGCTGATCGCCCGTCACCTCGCGGGCTCCCACGGCGTCCGGCGGCTGCTGCTGACGAGTCGGCGTGGCGCGGACACCCCCGGCGCGGCCGAGCTGAGGGCCGAGCTCGAAGGGCTCGGCGCCGAGGTCGCGCTGGCGAGCTGCGACGCGGCCGACCGCGGCCAACTCGCGGAGCTGCTGGGCCGCTACCAGGTCGGCGCCGTGGTGCACTCGGCCGGCGTGGTCGACAACGGGATGCTCGCCGCGCTCAGCCCCGAGCAGGTCGAGCGGGTGCTGCGGCCCAAGGTGGACGCCGCCTGGAACCTGCACGAACTCACGCAGGACCGCGAGCTCAGCGCCTTCGTGCTGTTCTCCTCCACCGCCGGCCTGCTGGTCGGTGGCGGCCAGTCCAACTACGCGGCCGCCAATGCCTTCCTGGACGGCCTCGCGGCCCACCGCAGGGCCGTCGGGCTGCCCGCCGTCTCGATGGCCTGGGGCCTGTGGTCCGAGGTCGGCGGCCTGGCCGACCAGGTGGACGCCGCCGATCTGGAGCGGATGCACCGGATGGGCCTGCCACCGCTGCCCGCCGCCCAGGGCCTGGAGCTGTTCGACGCCGCCCTGGCCGCCGAGGACGCCCTCGTGGTGCCGATGCGACTGGACGTCGCCGCGGTGCGGGCCAGGACCGACGGCGTCCCGACGCTGCTGCGCGGACTGGTCCGCGGCGCCTCGCGCCGCGCCGCCGGCGCCGCGGGCACCTCCCGCGCCGATGCGCAGAGCGGCTGGCGGGAGCGCCTCGCCCCGCTGCCGGACGCCGATCGCGACCGCTTGCTGCTGGAGTTGGTGCTCTCCGGGGTGGCCGCCGTACTCGGCCACACCTCGGCCCAGGCGCTCGACCCGAACAAGGCGTTCCAGGAGATGGGCTTCGACTCGCTGGCGGCGGTCGAACTGCGCAACCTGCTCGGGACGGCCACCGGCCTCTCGCTGCCCGCCACCCTGGTCTTCGACCAGCCGGCACCGGCCGTCCTGACCGCCTACCTCAAGGCCGAACTCGTCCCCGGCCCGGCCGACCAGGCCCGGCTGATGGTCGCCGAGGTCGACCGGCTCGAAGTCGCGCTGACCGCACTGCCGGACCAGGACGGTTCACACGCCCGGATCACCGCGCGCCTCGAAGCGCTGCTGCGGACCTGGCGTGACACCCACAGCGCGGGCGGCGAGGCGCCGGACGACTTCGACACCGCCACCGACGAAGAACTCTTCGCGACGATCGACAACGAATCTGGAGTCCAGTGATGGTAGACCCGGCCAACGTCGACAGGCTCCGCGACTACCTGAAGCGGGCCACCAGCGAGCTGGAGCGCACCCGCCGCCGGGTGCGCGAGCTGGAGGAGCTCAACCGCGAGCCGATCGCGATCATCGGGATGGCCTGCCGCTACCCCGGCGGCATCCGCTCGCCCGAGGACCTCTGGCGGATCGTCAGCGAAGGCGCCGACGTGATCTCCGGCTTCCCGGTGGACCGCGGGTGGGACGTGGAGAACCTCTACGACCCCGAGGTCGGCAAGCCCGGCAAGAGCTACGTGCGCCAGGGCGGCTTCCTGCACGACGCCGCCGAGTGCGACCCCGCGTTCTTCGGCATCAGCCCCAAGGACGCGCCCGGCACCGACCCGCAGCAGCGGATGCTGCTTGAGACCTCCTGGGAGGCATTCGAGCGGGCCGGGATCGACCCGCAGTCGATGAAGGGCACCCGGACCGGCGTCTTCGTCGGCCTGATGCACCACGACTACGTGGGCGGCACCATCTCCGGCAGCATCGTCTCGGGCCGGATCGCCTACACGCTGGGCCTTGAGGGACCCGCGGTCACCATGGACACCGCGTGCTCCGCATCGCTGGTGGCCCTGCACCAGGCGACCCAGTCGCTGCGCCGCGACGAGTGCGAGTTCGCCCTGGTCGGCGGTGCCGCGGTGATGGCCAGCCCCGAGATGTTCATCGAGTTCAGCGAGCGGCGGGCGCTGTCGGCCGACGGGCGCTGCAAGTCCTTCTCCGAGGACGCGGACGGCGCCGCCTGGTCGGAGGGCGCGGGTGTGCTGCTGGTGGAGCGGCTCTCGG
The DNA here is from genome assembly GCF_053598415.1 of Kitasatospora sp. NPDC001132. Classification (NCBI taxonomy): domain Bacteria; kingdom Bacillati; phylum Actinomycetota; class Actinomycetes; order Kitasatosporales; family Streptomycetaceae; genus Kitasatospora; species Kitasatospora sp. NPDC001132. Next base: position 14,216 of record NZ_JBSFKF010000064.1, read on the forward strand.
ACGCCCGGCGCAAGGGGCACCGGGTGCTCGCGGTGATCCGGGGCAGCGCGATCAACCAGGACGGCGCCTCCAACGGCCTGACCGCGCCCAGCGGCCCGGCCCAGATTCGGGTGATCCAGTCGGCGCTGGCCGACGCCCAGTTGTCGCCGAACCAGATCGACGTGGTGGAGGCGCACGGCACCGGCACCAAGCTCGGCGACCCGATCGAGGCCCAGGCGGTCATCGCCGCCTACGGGCAGAACCGGCCCGAGGGCCGGCCGATGTGGCTGGGCTCGATCAAGTCCAACATGGGCCACCCGCAGGCCGCCGCCGGCGTGGCGGGCGTGATCAAGATGGTCATGGCGATGCGCCACGGGGTGCTGCCCAAGTCGCTGCACTCCGAGCGCCGCACCTCCGCGGTGGACTGGTCGGCGGGCGACGTCGAGCTGCTGACCGAGGCCCGGACGTGGCAGACCTACGGTCAGCCGCGCCGCGCCGCCGTCTCGGGCTTCGGGATCAGCGGCACCAACGCGCACACCATCCTCGAAGAGGCCCCGGCCGAGGAAGTGGCGGAGCGGGCGCCGCGCGCCGCCCTACCGGCCGTGCCCTGGGTGCTCTCCGCCAAGACCGCGGAGGCGGTCAAGGACCAGGCGAGCCGGCTGATCGCCGCGGCCGATGACCTCGATGTGCTGGACGTCGGCTTCTCGCTGGCCACCACCCGCGCCCTGCTCACCCACCGCGCCGCGGTGGTCGGCCACGACCGCGCCGAACTGCTGGAGGGGCTGCGCGCGCTGGCCGAGGGCCGGGAGCTGCCGCAGGTCGCCGCCGGCCCCGGTAAGCTCGCCGTGGTCTTCTCCGGCCAGGGCTCCCAGCGCCCCGGCATGGGGCGCGAACTGATCGAGAGCTTCCCCGGGTTCGCCCGTGCCTTCGACGAGATCTGCGCCGAGTTCGACCAGCACCTGGAGCGGCCGCTGCGTGAGGTGGTGCTGGACACCGAGTCCGAGCTGCTGAACCAGACCGTCTTCACCCAGGCCGGCATCTTCGCCTTCGAGGTCGCGCTCTACCGCCTGCTGGAGTCCTGGGGCATCCGCCCCGACCTGCTCGGCGGGCACTCGATCGGCGAGGTGGTCGCCGCCCATGTCGCCGGTGTGCTCTCGCTGAGCGACGCCGTCACCCTGGTCGCCGCGCGCGGCCGGCTGATGCAGGCGCTGCCCACCGGCGGCGCGATGGTCGCCATCCGGGCCGGCGAGGCCGAGGTCGCCCCGCTGCTCACCGAGGGCGCCGACCTCGCCGCGGTCAACGGCGAGCGCGCGGTGGTCGTCTCGGGCGACGAGGAGGCGGTGCTCGCGGTTGCCGCCCGGTTCGAGAAGACCACCAGGCTGAAGGTCTCGCACGCGTTCCACTCGCACCGGATGGACGACATGCTGGAGTCCTTCCGGGCCGTGCTCGACAAGCTGGAGTTCCACCAGCCGCAGCTGCCGGTCGTCTCCAACCTGACCGGATCGCTCGCCGACGAGCTGACCTCGCCCGACTACTGGGTGCGCCACGTACGTGAGGCCGTCCGGTTCCACGACGGTGTACGCACCCTGGCCGCCGAGGGCGTCACCCGGCTGCTGGAGGTGGGCCCGGACTCGGTGCTCACCGGCATGTCCCAGGACATCGTGGCCGAGGTGGTCGCCACCCAGCGTCGGGACCAGGGCGAGGCCAAGGCGCTGCTGACGGCGCTCGGCCGACTGCACGTCAGCGGCCTGAGCCCGGACTGGTCGGCGCTGTTCACCGGCGCCCGCGTGGTGGACCTGCCGACCTACCCCTTCCGGCGCGACCGGCACTGGGAAAACGCCCCGTCCATCACGGCGGCCACCGCCCCGGGCCGCGGCGGCGACGGGGGCGGCGAGTTCTGGGAGCTGGTCCGGGAGCAGGACGTGGCCGCGGTCGCCGCCACCCTCGGCGTGGACGACCAGGCCCCGGTGGCCGCGCTGATGCCGGCGCTGGCCTCCTGGTACGACCAGCGGCAGGCCAACGCCACGGTGGACGGCTGGCGTTACCGCGTCGGCTGGCGGATGCTGCCCGGCTCCGAGGACCGCGCCGCCGCGTTCCGCTGGCTGGCCGTGGTCTCCGAGGACCTGGCCCAGGACCCGTGGGTCGAGGCCGCGCTGGCCGCGCTGCGCGAGCGCGGCCACCAGGTCGAGCTGCTCGCCGTGCCCACGGCCGCGCAGCAGCGCACCGCCCTGGCCGAACTGCTCGATGGTCACGGTGCGGTGGACGGCGTTCTCTCCCTGCTGGCGCTCGACACCCGGGCCGCCGTGACCGCCGCGCTGATCCAGGCACTCGGCGACGCCGGCATCGAGGCCGGGCTGTGGGCCGTCACCCGGGACGCGATGGCTCACGAGTCCTCGGCCCGTCCGAGCGGATTCAGCCAGGCCGAGGTCTGGGGCCTGGGCCGGGTGGCCGCGCTGGAGCACCCCGAGCGCTGGGGTGGCCTGCTCGACCTGCCCGCCGAGCTCGGCCCGCTCACCCTGGCCCGACTCGCCACCGCGCTCACCGCCTACGGCGACGAGGACCAGCTGGTCCTGCGCGAGTCCGGCCTGTTCGCCCGCCGCCTGGAGCACGCGCCGGTGCGGCCCGGTGCCCCGTGGCAGCCCACCGGCACGGTGCTGGTCACCGGCGCCACCGGCGCGGTCGGTGCCCGGGTGGCGAGCTGGCTGGCCGAGCAGGGTGCGGAGCACCTGCTGCTCATCAGCCGCCGTGGCGAGGCAGCGCCCGGCGCCGCCGAACTGCGGCAGGAGCTGGCCGCGACCGGCACCAAGGTCACCTTCGCCGCCTGCGACGCGGCCGACCGCGAGAGCCTGGCCGCGCTGCTGGCCACCGTCCCGGCCGAGCATCCGCTGACCGCCGTGATCCACCTGGCCGGCGTGCTGGACGACGGCGTGCTGGACGCGCTCACCCCCGAGCGCTTCGCCACGGTGCTGCGGCCCAAGGCGCAGGCCGCCCTGAACCTGCACGAGCTCACCGCGGAGCTGGACCTGTCGGCGTTCATCCTGTTCTCCTCGCTCACCGCCACCGTCGGCGGCGCCGGGCAGGCCAACTACGCGGCCGCCAACGCCTTCCTGGACGCGCTGGCCGAGTACCGGCGCGGCGAGGGCCTGGCGGCCTCCTCGATCGCCTGGGGACCGTGGGGTGGCGGCGGCATGGCCGACCACGGCGCCGTGCGTGACGCGGGCCGCAACCTCGGCATCTCGGCGATGAACCCCGACCAGGCGCTGACCGCGCTGCGCCGGGCGCTGGAGAGCGGCGAGACCACGCTGACCGTGGCCGACGTGGACTGGACCAGGTTCGCGCCCGCCTTCGGCGCCGCCCGGCCCAGCCCGCTGCTGGCCGACCTGCCCGAGGTCCAGGGACTGGCGGCGGCCGGCGGCGGTGACAACGCGGTCCCCGACGGCTTCGCCCAGAAGCTGGCCGCCCTGACCGGCGGCGAGCGCAAGCGCGCCCTGGTGGACCTGGTCTGCACCCAGGCCGCCACCGTGCTCGGCTACGGCGCGGCCGGCGGGATCGATCCCAGCACCGCCTTCCGCGACCTCGGCTTCGACTCGCTGACCTCGGTGGACCTGCGCAACCGGCTCAGCACCGCCGCCGGAGTGGCCCTGCCGGCCACGCTGGTCTTCGACTACGCGACGCCCGCCGCGTTGGCCGAGCACCTCGGAACCGAGCTGGGCGAGGGCGAGGACGGCTCCTCGGCCGACCTGCTGCTGGCCGAACTCGACCGGCTGGAGGCCGCGTTCGGTGGGCTGAAGGTCGAGGAGATCGAGCAGGGCCGGTTCACGGCCCGCCTGCAGGCGATGCTCAACGGGCTGACCGAGACCCTGTCCGCGGCCGGCGGCGAGTCGGTCGCAGGGCGGCTGGAGAACGCCTCCGCCGACGACGTCTTCGCCTTCATCGACAACGAGCTCGGCACGGCGTGACGACGTGAGCACGACCGCCGACCCCGCCCCGCACGCCAGGCTGAATCTTCCGCACAGAAGTGGCGACACTCGATGACCAACGATGACAAGCTGCTCGACTATCTCAAGAGGGTCACCGCTGATCTGGCCCAGACCCGGCAGCGGCTGCGCGACGTGGAGACCGAGGAGAAGGAGCCCATCGCCATCGTGGCGATGAGCTGCCGGTTCCCCGGTGGCGTCAGCACTCCCGAGGAGCTCTGGCGGCTGGTCGACGAGGGCACCGATGCCGTCACGGACTTCCCGGACAACCGGGGCTGGGACGGCGCCGCGCTCTACGACCCCGATCCGGACGCGTCCGGCAAGAGCTATGTGCTGCGGGGCGGTTTCCTGCACGGGGCCGCCGACTTCGAGCCGGACTTCTTCGGCATCTCGCCGCGCGAGGCGCTGCTGATGGACCCCCAGCAGCGGCTGCTCCTCGAGGTGGCTTGGGAGGCGCTGGAACGCGGCGGCATCGCGCCGGACTCGGTACGCGGCGCCCGGATCGGGGTGTTCGCGGGCACCAACGGCCAGGACTACCGCGACGTGCTGGCGAAGCTGCCGAAGGACCCCGAGGCGGCGCTCGGCACCGGCGTGCTGGCGGCGGTGATGGCCGGCCGGATCTCCTACACCCTCGGCACCGAGGGGCCCGCGGTCACCATCGACACCGCGTGCTCCTCGGCCCTGGTCGCGCTGCACCTGGCGGTGCAGGCGCTGCGCCAGCGCGAGTGCACGCTGGCGATGGCCGGCGGTGTCTCGGTGATGTCCACCCCGGGAGCGTTCATCGCCTTCAGCCGTCAGCGCGGGCTCTCCCCGGACGGCCGGTGCAAGTCCTTCGCCGACGGGGCGGACGGCACCGGCTGGGGCGAGGGCGCCGGGATGCTGCTGCTGGAGCGGCTCTCGGACGCCCGGCGCAACGGGCACCAGGTGCTGGCCGTCATCCGTGGCTCCGCGGTGAACC
>NZ_JBSFKF010000065.1:0-18912 GCF_053598415.1 Kitasatospora sp. NPDC001132
CAAAAGGAATCTCCAACCCCAGGAAACCTGAGGCCGGGGATGTCAACATATCTGGCGTTGACTTTTGGCACGCTGTTGAGTTCTCAAGGAACGGATGCTTCCTTCGGACCGCCTTCCAGCGGGCCCTCCGGGCTTCATTCTTTCGTGTTTCCAGCTTATCAGATGTTTTCCGCTCCGTTTTCCGGAGTTTCATTCATCCGATTCGCTTTCGCCTTTCGGCGCTCCCGAACTCTACCAGAGTCACTCGGTCCGTTTTCCCCGGTCGTTCTCGAATTCAGATTCGAGCCCGTTTCCGAGGGGCCGTCCCGTGGGGCAACCCGGAGAACATTACGCACCGGGTCGCCCCACGTCAAACCGGCCTCAGCCGGTGTTGAGCGAGCGTCAGACCTCGACCACGACCGGCAGGATCATCGGCCGGCGGCGGTAGTTGTCCGCGACCCACTTGCCGATGGTCCGGCGGACCAGCTGCTGCACCTGACGGGGCTCCAGCACGCCGTCGCTCGCCGAGCGGTCCAGCGCCTCCTGGAGCTTGGCGACCACCGGGACGAACGCGTTGTCGTCGATGCCGGAGCCGCGGGCCTGGATGGTCGGACCACCGACGATCTTGCCGTTGGTCGAGTCGACCGCGACGAAGACCGAGATGAAGCCCTCCTCGCCGAGGATCTTGCGGTCCTTGAGCGAGGCCTCGCTGATGTCGCCGACCGAGGAGCCGTCCACGTAGACGTACCCGGCCTGCACCTTGCCGGCGATCCGGGCGACGCCGCCCTCCAGGTCGACGCAGACGCCGTCCTCGGCGATGACCACCCGGTTGCGCGGCACCCCGGTGGCGATGCCGAGCTCGGCGGCCGCGCGCAGGTGGCGCCACTCGCCGTGGACCGGCATCAGGTTGCGCGGCTTGCAGATGTTGAAGAAGTACAGCAGCTCGCCTGCCGAGGCGTGGCCGGAGACGTGCACCTTGGCGTTGCCCTTGTGCACGACCTTGGCGCCCCAGCGGGTCAGGCCGTTGATCACCCGGTAGACGGCGTTCTCGTTGCCCGGGATGAGCGAGGAGGCCAGGACGACGGTGTCGCCCTCGACGATGCGGATCTGGTGGTCGCGGTTGGCCATCCGGGACAGCGCGGCCATCGGCTCGCCCTGCGAGCCGGTGCAGATCAGCACGACCTCCTTGTCCGGCAGGTCGTCCAGTTGCTTGACGTCCACGACCATGTTGCCGGGGACCTTCAGGTAGCCGAGGTCGCGGGCGATGCCCATGTTGCGGACCATCGAGCGGCCGACGAAGGCGACCTTGCGCTTGTACTCGTGGGCGGCGTCCAGGACCTGCTGGATGCGGTGCACGTGGCTCGCGAAGGAGGCCACGATGATGCGCTTCTCGGCGTTCGCGAAGACGTTCCGCAGCGCCGCCGAGATGTCCCGCTCGTGCGGGATGAAGCCGGGGACCTCGGCGTTGGTGGAGTCCACCAGCAGGAGGTCCATGCCCTCCTCCGCCAGCTTGGCGAAGGTCGGCAGGTCGGTCAGGCGGCCGTCCAGCGGCAGCTGGTCCATCTTGAAGTCGCCGGTGGCCACGACCATGCCGGCAGGGGTCCGGACCGCCACCGCCAGGGCGTCCGGGATGGAGTGGTTGACCGCGATGAACTCGCAGTCGAAGGGGCCGATGCGCTCGCGCTGCCCCTCCTTGACCTCCAGCACGTACGGCCGGATGCGGTGCTCGGCGAGCTTGGCCTCGATCAGCGCGAGGGTCAGCTTGGAGCCGATCAGCGGGATGTCCGGGTTCTCCCGCAGGAGGAAGGGGACGGCGCCGATGTGGTCCTCGTGCCCGTGGGTGAGGACGATGCCGTCGATCTTGTCGAGGCGGTCCCGGATGTAGCTGAAGTCCGGCAGGATCAGGTCCACGCCGGGCTGCTCGTCCTCGGGGAAGAGGACGCCGCAGTCGATGATCAGGATGCGGTCGCCGTACTCCAGGACCGTCATGTTGCGGCCGATCTCGCCGAGGCCGCCGAGCGGAGTGATGCGGAGGGCGCCCTCCTTCAGGGCCGGGGGCGCGCCGAGCTCGGGGTGCGGGTGGCTCAAAAGACTCTCCTCACGACGCACGCCATATGCCCGGGGTCCTCCCCCTGGAGACATATGGCGTGCGTTCTCAGTGTCGTTTTCCTACTGGGTCTGTGCTCTCGCGCCTTCGGTCCGGTCCAGCGGCGGACCCGGGGAGGTCCGGCGAGCCGGGGCGCGCACGTCCGTGTCTGTTAGAGGTGTACCCCGCCGGCGGCGAGATCCTGCTTCAATCGCTCGATCTCCTCGGGCGTCGCGCCGACCAGCGGCAGCCGCAGCGGGCCCGCCGGCCGGCCCTGGAGTTCCAGCGCGGCCTTGGCGAGGATGACGCCCTGGGTGCGGAACATACCGCTGAACACCGGCAGCAGGCGCTGGTGGATGCTGGTGGCCTTGACCACATCGCCCGCCAGGAAGGCCTCGACCATCGCCCGCAGGTCCCCGGCCACCACGTGCCCGACCACACTGACCACGCCGACGGCTCCGACGGACAGCAGCGGCAGGTTGAGGATGTCGTCGCCGGAGTACCAGGCGAGGTCGGCGCGGGCGATCGCCCAGGCCGCGGCGCCGAGGTCGCCCTTGGCGTCCTTGTTGGCGACGATCCGCGGGTGCGCGCCGAGGCGGACCAGCGTCTCGTGGCTCAGCGCGACCCCGCTGCGGCCCGGGATGTCGTACAGCATGACGGGCAGCCCGGTCGCGTCGGCGACGGCGACGTTGTGCCGGTACAGGCCCTCCTGCGGGGGCTTGTTGTAGTACGGCGTGACGACCAGCAGGCCGTGGGCCCCGGCCGCCTCCGCCTGGCGGGCCAGCTCGATGCTGTGGTGGGTGTCGTTGGTGCCGACGCCGGCCACCACGTGGGCGCGGTCCCCGACCGCCTCGACCACGGCGCGGACCAGCTGGGCCTTCTCGGCGTCGCTGGTGGTCGGGGACTCACCGGTGGTGCCGTTGACGACGAGGCCGTCGTTGCCGGAGTCCACGAGGTGCGTGGCGAGGCGCTGGGCGCCGTCGAGGTCGAGCGCGCCGTCGGCGGTGAACGGGGTGACCATCGCGGTCAGCACCCGGCCGAACGGCGTCTGGGGGGTGGAGGTCGGAGCCATGCGTCCAAAGCTACTCGTAGGCGGTGGGGCGGTACCCATGCCGGTCCGGTGTTCGGACAGGTGCGGCGCATTCGTGGCGCGGACGTGGGATTCCGGTGCTGCCCGCTCGGGGGTTCGGACAGCACCGGAATCCGTGTTCACGAATGTAGGGAGCGGCTAGAAAAGCCGCAATCCAGACATGCCAGACACTCTGCCCGTATGCCTGTCGTCCCAGGTCAGGGGGCGACTCGGCCGTGCTTCTCGAAGGCCGCATGGGTGAGCGGCATGAGCCGGGCCCACTGCTCCTCCATCTGCTCCGCGACCATCTCGATCTCGCGCTGCGGGAAGGACGGCACCGCCGAGTTCTCCCGCCGGGTGCGCAGCGACAGGAAGTGCATCAGCGAACGCGAGTTGCAGGTCGCGTACATCGAGGAGAACAGGCCCACCGGCAGCACCGCGCGGGCCACCTCGCGGGCCACGCCGGCGGCCAGCATCTCCTGGTACCGGGCGTAGGACTCGAGGTACGCGGCCTCCATCGCCTCGGTGGTGGTCCGGTGCTGCTCGGGCGTGCCCTCGTGGAACTCGTACTTGCCGGGGCGGCCCTGCTGGACCAGCTTGCGCTCCTCGCCCGGGACGTAGAAGACCGGCTGGAGCTCGCGGTAGCGGCCGGACTCCTCGTTGTACGACCAGCCGCTGCGGTGCCGGTGGAACTCCCGGAACACGAAGATCGGCGCGCTGATGAAGAAGGTCATCGAGTTGTGCTCGAACGGCGTGCCGTGCCGGTCGCGCATCAGGAAGTTGATCAGGCCCTTGGACTTCTCCGGGTCCTGCTCGAGGGCCTCCAGGGACTGCTCGCCCGCGGTCGAGACCCGGGCCGCCCAGATGACGTCCGAGTCGGCGGCGGCGCTGCGGACCAGCTCCACCGTCACGTCGCTGCGGAAGCTGGGGGCCGTCGGTTCGTCGCTCACGCGTTACTCCTTGCGGGTTCGGTGCTGTGCAGCTTGATGGCGTGCTGCATGGTCTTGCGGGCGCGCGGGGTGTCGCCGGCGTCGGCGTAGGCCACGGCGAGGCGGAACCAGACCCGCCAGTCGCCCGGCGCGTCCTGTGCCTCGGCCTGGCGGCGGGCGAACACCGCGTCGGCCGAGGCCCGGTCGATCCGCCCGCCCTTGCTGCGCTCCAGCTCGTCCACCGGAAGGCCGCCCTCGGCCTCCAGCTCGCGGGCCAGCCTCTCGCTGTCCCGACCGAAGCGGACGGTCTGGCGCAGGAACCAGACGCCGATCACCGGGATCACGAAGGCGCAGATCCCGATGCCGATGCCGAGTGGCTTGCCGGTCGCGATCAGCTGGACGCCCTCGCCCACGCAGACCAGGGCGACCAGCAGCAGCACGCCGGACAGGACGAAGAAACCGGTACGAGAGGTCATGACGCCCTCCTGGAGGTCGACACTGTCACAGGTCCAGGAAGTGTTCGAGGCCGAAGGTCAGCCCCGGCGTCCCGACGACCCTGCGCACGCCCAGCAGGATGCCCGGCATGAAGCTGCTGTGGTGCAGCGAGTCGTGCCGGATGGTGAGCGTCTCGCCGGTGTCGCCGAACATCACCTGCTGGTGGGCGAGCAGGCCGCGCAGCCGCACCGCGTGCACCGGCACCCCGTCCACGTCGGCGCCGCGCGCGCCGGGCAGGCTGTGGGTGGTCGGGTCCTGCTGCGGCGGGCGGCCGGCCTCGGCCCTGGCGGCGGCGATCAGCTGGGCGGTGCGGGTGGCGGTGCCGCTGGGGGCGTCGGCCTTGCGGTCGTGGTGCAGCTCGACCACCTCGACCGACTCGAAGTACCGGGCGGCGACCTGCGAGAACTTCATGCCGAGGATGGCGCCGATGGAGAAGTTCGGGGCGATCAGCAGGCCGAGCTCCGGCGCCTGGTCCAACCAGCCGCGGACGGTGGCGAGCCGCTCGTCCGTCCAGCCGGTGGTGCCGGTGACCACGTGGATGCCGTGGTGCAGGCAGTGGTCCAGGTTCCCCATCACCGAGTCCGGGTGGGTCAGCTCGACGGCCACCTGGGCGCCCGCCTCGGTCAGCTCCTCCAGCTTGGAGCCGCGGCCGAGGGCGGCCACCAGCTCCAGGTCCGGCGCGGCCTCCACGGCCTTGACCGCCTCGGAGCCGATCCGTCCCTTGGCGCCGATCACGGCGACACGCAGCGTCATAGCAAAATTCCTCTCACCCGGAAATCGGCGGATCAGACCAGCAGATCGGCGAGCTTGGCGGCCCGCTTGTCGTTGACCGGGCCGATCAGGGCGAGCGACGGCCGGTACGCGCCCAGCACATCACGGGCCACCGCGTGGACGTCCTCCAGGGTCACCGACGCGATCCGCTCCAGCATGTCGTCCACCGACAGGTGGTGCCCGTAGCTGAGCTCGGCCTTGCCGATCCGGTTCATCAGCGAGCCGCTGTCCTCCATGCCGAGCACGGTGGAGCCGGAGATCTGGCCGATCGCCCGGCTCAGCTCCTCCTCGGTGATGCCCTCCTCGACCACCTTGGCCAGCTCGGCGCGGCAGATCCGCAGCACCTCCTCGACCCGCTTGGGCTGGCAGCCGGCGTAGATGCCGAACAGGCCGCTGTCCGCGTAGGACGAGGAGTACGAGTAGACCGAGTAGGCCAGGCCCCGCTTCTCGCGGACCTCCTGGAACAGCCGGGAGCTCATCCCGCCGCCGAGGGCCGCGTTGAGCACGCCCATCGCCCAGCGGCGCTCGTCGTGCCGCGGCACCCCGGGCACGCCCAGCACCAGGTGGGCCTGCTCGGTGGAGCGGTTGAGCACCTCGACCTTGCCGGCCGTGCGCAGCGCCTTGTGGCCGCGGCGGGCCTCGGCGGGGGCCGCCGTGGAGGCCGCCAGCACCGGCGCGAAGGCCTGCTCGACCTGCTTGACCACCTTGCGGTGGTCGAGGTTGCCGGCCGCGGCGACGACCAGGTTCTCGGGCCGGTAGCGGCGGCGGTAGAAGCCGGCGATCTGGTCCCGGGTGAGCGTCCTGATGGTCTCCTGGGTGCCGAGGATCGGGCGGCCGAGCGGGCCGCTGCCGAAGATCACCTTGGCGAACAGGTCGTGCACCACGTCGCCCGGGTCGTCCTCGGCCATCGCCATCTCCTCCAGGATGACGCCTCGCTCGGACTCCACGTCCTCGGGCCGGATCAGCGAGCCGGTGACCATGTCGCAGACCACGTCGACGGCCAGCGGCAGGTCGGTGTCCAGGACCCGGGCGTAGTAGCAGGTGTTCTCCTTCGCGGTGAAGGCGTTCATCTCGCCGCCGACCGCGTCCAGGGCCGCCGAGATGTCCAGCGCGCTGCGCCGCTCGGTGCCCTTGAAGAGCAGGTGCTCCAGGTAGTGGGTCGCGCCGTTGAGCTGCGGGGTCTCGTCCCGCGAGCCGACGCCGACCCAGATGCCGAAGGTCGCGGAGCGCACCGTCGGCAGGGTCTCGGTGACGACCCGAAGGCCGCCGGGGAGGACGGTGCGGCGCACCGTGCCGGCGCCGTCGACGCCCTTGAGCAGGGTCCGGGTGGTGCCGGGACGCTGCGTTACCGCCGGGGCCTGCGCCACGGGGGGTACCTCCAGAGGAAACGCACGTGCGGGTGGGCACGTACGGACGAACGCGTGGACAACGGGGTGCGGCCCGCACGCCGGGAGGCGTACGGGCCGCGGGGTCAGCTAGCGGCGCTTCACTCGGAAGCGGCCTCGCCGCCCTCCTCGCCCTCGATGACCGGGATCAGGGAGAGCTTGCCGCGCGGGTCGATCTCGGCGATCTCGACCTGCACCTTGGCGCCGACGCCGAGGACGTCCTCGACGTTCTCGACGCGCTTGCCGCCGGCCAGCTTGCGGATCTGCGAGATGTGCAGCAGGCCGTCCTTGCCCGGCATCAGCGACACGAACGCGCCGAACGTCGTGGTCTTGACCACGGTGCCCAGGTAGCGCTCGCCGACCTCCGGCATGGTCGGGTTGGCGATCTGGTTGATCGTGGTGCGGGCGGCCTCGGCGGCCGGGCCGTCGGCGGCACCGATGTAGATGGTGCCGTCGTCCTCGATCGTGATCTCGGCGCCGGTGTCCTCCTGGATCTGGTTGATCATCTTGCCCTTGGGGCCGATGACCTCACCGATCTTGTCCACCGGGATCTTGATGGTGATGATGCGCGGCGCGTTCGGGGACATCTCGTCGGGCGAGTCGATGGCCTCGTTCATCACGTCGAGGATGTGCAGGCGGGCGTCCTTGGCCTGCTTCAGCGCGGCGGCGAGCACCGACGCCGGGATGCCGTTCAGCTTGGTGTCCAGCTGGAGGGCGGTGATGAAGTTGCGGGTACCGGCGACCTTGAAGTCCATGTCGCCGTACGCGTCCTCGGCGCCGAGGATGTCGGTCAGCGTGACGTAGTGGGTCTCGCCGTCGATCTCCTGGGAGATCAGGCCCATGGCGATGCCGGCGACGGCGGCCTTCAGCGGCACACCGGCGTTCAGCAGCGACATGGTCGAGGCGCAGACCGAGCCCATCGAGGTGGAGCCGTTGGAGCCGAGCGCCTCGGAGACCTGGCGGATGGCGTACGGGAACTCCTCGCGGGTCGGCAGCACCGGCAGCAGGGCGCGCTCGGCCAGCGCGCCGTGGCCGATCTCGCGGCGCTTGGGCGAGCCCACGCGGCCGGTCTCACCGACGGAGTACGGCGGGAAGTTGTAGTTGTGCATGTAGCGGCGACGCGTCTCCGGGGAGAGCGTGTCCAGCTGCTGCTCCATCCGGAGCATGTTCAGCGTGGTGACGCCCAGGATCTGGGTCTCGCCGCGCTCGAACAGGGCGGAGCCGTGCACCCGCGGGATGGCCTCGACCTCGGCGGCCAGGGTGCGGATGTCGGTGACGCCGCGGCCGTCGATGCGGACCTTGTCCTTGATGACGCGCTCGCGGACGATCTTCTTGGTCAGCGCGTTGTAGGCGGCGCTGATCTCCTTCTCGCGGCCCTCGAACTCGGGCAGCAGCTTCTCGGCGGCCAGCGCCTTGACGCGGTCCAGCTCGTTGTTGCGCTCCTGCTTGCCCGGGATGGTCAGGGCCTGGGCGAGCTCGTCCTTGACGGCGGCGGTCAGCGCGGCGAGGACGTCGTCCTGGTAGTCCAGGAAGACCGGGAACTCGCCGGTCGGCTTGGCGGCCTGGGCGGCCAGCTGCGACTGCGCGGCGCACAGGACCTTGATGAACGGCTTCGCGGCCTCCAGGCCGGAGGCGACGATCTCCTCGGTCGGCGCGTCGGCGCCGCCCTCGACCAGCTTGATGGTCTTGTCGGTGGCCTCGGCCTCGACCATCATGATCGCGACGTCGCCGTCCGGCAGGACGCGACCGGCGACGACCATGTCGAAGACGGCCGACTCCAGCTCGCTGTGGGTCGGGAAGGCGACCCACTGGCCGTTGATCAGCGCGACGCGCACGCCGCCGATCGGGCCGGAGAACGGCAGGCCCGCCAGCTGGGTGGAGGCGGAGGCGGCGTTGATCGCGACCACGTCGTACAGGTGGTCGGGGTTGAGCGCCATCACGGTGACGACGACCTGGACCTCGTTGCGCAGGCCCTTGACGAAGGACGGGCGCAGCGGGCGGTCGATCAGGCGGCAGGTGAGGATCGCGTCCTCGGAGGGCCGGCCCTCGCGACGGAAGAACGAGCCGGGGATGCGGCCGGCGGCGTACATCCGCTCCTCGACGTCCACCGTCAGCGGGAAGAAGTCGAAGTGCTCCTTCGGCTGCTTGGACGCGCTGGTGGCCGACAGCACCATGGTGTCGTCGTCCAGGTAGGCCACGGCGGAACCGGCGGCCTGACGGGCCAGACGGCCGGTCTCGAAGCGGATGGTACGGGTGCCGAAGGAACCGTTGTCGATCACGGCTTCGGCGTAGAACACGTTCTCTTCCACCTGGAAGATCTCCTCTTTCGTACGTCTCCGGGAGAGCGTCCCCGCGCACTGCCTGCGGTGGGCCCCGGGCCCTCGTCAGGGAGGGCGGCAGTCGGGCCGGTCTTCGATCGAAGCCTCCGGAGTGCCCCGCTCGGTCTGCGGGGGTTCCGACGGCCACTACCGAGGACCGGCGCCTCACGGCTGCCGGGCCGGGACGGGCGGTCCGCGTCTGGACGCTCTCTCGGATGCGGGCGGCTTCCGTTTGAAGCCTTCGTCCCGCGGGGGGTTCGGGTCCTTCTGCCCGGGTGGCGCGCTGGTGCGCCATCACCCGGCATGCCCACAACCCTACGGTGCAATCCTCGGCCACCTGGGGAGGTGCGCGCGAGTTGTTATCTCAGGGTGCCGCGGCCGGACAGCCGTGGCATACGCGCGAGGGGCGGCCCCCCGGTGTGGGGAGCCGCCCCGTGCGGCGGTCTTAGCGGGCGCCGCCGGCGGCACCGCGGCGGATGCCCAGGCGGTCGACGAGCGTACGGAAGCGCTCGATGTCCTTCTTGGCCAGGTACTGGAGCAGGCGGCGACGCTGGCCGACCAGGATCAGCAGGCCACGACGCGAGTGGTGGTCGTGCTTGTGCGACTTCAGGTGCTCGGTCAGGTCCGAGATGCGGCGGGAGAGCATGGCCACCTGGACCTCGGGGGAGCCGGTGTCGCCCTCCTTCTGGCCGAACTCGGCGATGATCTGCTTCTTGACGTCAGAGGCGAGAGCCACTGCAACTCCTTCGGGGTCTACCGAGCGGTCCTGGTCGACAACACAGGACTCATCGAGAACTCGGTGTCGTGAGCGCGACCGGCGCTCTGCCGCCCACGGATGGGCTGCGGACACATGGCTGCGCTCGGTGGCCAAGCGTACCAGTGCCGCCCACCCGGCCGTCCGGCGGGTGGCACGGGACAGCACGGGTGGGCGGCGCGGGTCAGCTGGTGGCGCCGCGGACCAGCCGGTAGACGTCCAGGACGGCGAGCGCCAGCGGGACGAGCGAGATCAGGGTGAGGCTGTCCACCAGGTCCAGGATGCGCCCCCAGAACGGGGAGACCCCGAGCCGCGGCACCACCAGGGCGATCGCGGTGAGCAGCGCGGCGCCGAAGGCGATGGAGGCGGTCAGCCAGATCGTGCGCAGGTCGAGCTCGGTGGTGGAGCCGGCCACCCGCAGGAAGAACTGCGGGGTGTGCAGGGACAGCCCGACGATCAGCAGGCTCAGGCCGAGCAGGCCGGCCACCGTGAGGCTGAGCACCTGCGCGGTGTAGCGGAACAGTCGGGCGCGCAGCATGGTGGTCAGGCCCAGGGCGAGCGCGAGCAGCTCGGGGAAGGTCTCGTCGGTGAAGCCGAGGACGGCGCAGGCGCCGACCACGACCGCGGCGCAGCCGCCGACCAGGCCGACCAGCACCTCGTGGCCGCGGCGGGCCTGGTGCGCGATCCGCTCGTACTGGACGGCCTCGGCGCGCTCGGCCTCCTCGTCGTAGTCGCGGCTGCGGGTGCGGGTCTGGCCGGG
This sequence comes from Kitasatospora sp. NPDC001132, assembly GCF_053598415.1. Classification (NCBI taxonomy): domain Bacteria; kingdom Bacillati; phylum Actinomycetota; class Actinomycetes; order Kitasatosporales; family Streptomycetaceae; genus Kitasatospora; species Kitasatospora sp. NPDC001132. The sequence goes on from NZ_JBSFKF010000065.1 coordinate 10,547, forward strand.
GGCGCTGAAGCCGACCGGCAGCCGGGCGAAGCGGGCGGAGAGGCTGGGCAGGAAGCCGACCACGGCGACGGCGGCGACGCCGGTGACGGCGGCGATGTGCCCGGCCGGGGTCTGCGGCAGCAGGACGGCGGCGAAAGTGGCGAGCGCGCCGGCGGTGGAGACCAGGGCGGCGGCGACGAACACCGCGTCCTTCTCCGGCAGCAGGCCGGCCAGCAGGACGGAGACCACCAGCGCGGCGACGCAGCCGGCCAGGAACTGGAGCCGGCCGGGGCCCTCCCACGGGTGGGCGACGGCGATCAGTCCGCTGCCGCCGATCATGGCGTGCGGCAGCGCGCCGAGGCCGAGCGCGACGGCCGCGTGGGCGTCCTGGTAGACCCGGGCGCGCACCCCGGCGAGCGCGGTGAGCACGACGGCGGTGACGCCGGCCAGGACGCCGGGCAGGCCGTGCATATCGTGGCGCAGGTCGGAGAACCAGAGCGCGAAGCCGAGCAGGGTGAGCAGCACCCCGGCGCCGATCAGGCCGAAGCCGCGCATCAGCTCGGCGGTCCAGAACCGGCGGTCGGCCTCGACGGCGCTGGCGATCGCGTCGGCGACGTCGTCGTAGACGGCCGGCGGGAGCGACTCGGCGAAGGGGCGCAGCGCCAGCAGGTCGCCGTCGCGGACCTGCTGGGCGGCCAGCGGCAGTCCGCTGTCGAGCACCGTGCCGTCGCGGCGGACCAGGTGGAAGCCGGTGGGGGTGCCGTCGGGCTGGCTCTGGTTGGCCAGGCGCAGCACCTCGGGGTAGACGTCAGCGAGCGGGACGTCCTCGGGCAGGGCGACGTCGATCCGGCGGTCCGGGGCGACGACGGTCACGCGGCAGTAGCCGGTTGTGGCGGCACTCATGCGCCCACCTCGCTGCGCTCGCCGATGCGGGCGCCCACCTCGATCCTTCGACGCACTTGGCGCTCCCCCTTGTTGACGGTGCCGAGGCCCGGCGGCGCTCGGTGTTGCTGCGGAACCGGCCCGACCGGGCCGCGAGTTGGCGCGGCGTTACCCTACCCGTTCGGTTCGTGTCCGCTGCCGGTGCGTACCCGGGCGCTGGCGGGCGGTGCGGGGGCGACCGTTAGGATCGGCGCCTGCGCAAGGTACGGGGGCTGCGCTGGGTGGGGCGTCCTCAGCCACCGGATTCCCGTACGGACCGTACGCAATCGCGTGAGGGCTGATGCCGAAGTGATCGATCGACGCCGCGGGGTGGATGACACATGGGTGTGATCACGGTCAAGCGACCGGCGAGGGCGTATCCGCCGACCGTGCCGGACGAACCGGTGGAGCTGGTGAGCCCGCCCGAACTGCCCAGGCAGGGCGGCGAGGACTGGCTGATGAGCATCCTGCCGATGCTGGGCATGGGCGGCTCGGCGGTCTTCTTCTTCTCGCCCGGGGCCGCGGCCCCGATGAAGATCATGGGCGGTCTGATGATCGCCTCGACGCTCGGCATGGTGCTGGCGCAGATCGTCCGGGCCCGCAAGGGCGGTTCGACCGCGATGGCGGACGAGCGGCGCGACTACCTGAAGTACCTCCAGCAGACCCGCCGCCAGGTGCGCCGCACTGCGGAGCGCCAGCGCGGCGCGCTGCTGTTCCTGAACCCGGCGCCGGACCAGCTCTGGTCGATCGTCGAGGACGGCCGGCGGCTGTGGGAACGGCGCATCGGGGACGGCGACTTCGCGCAGATCCGGGTGGGCCTCGGGCCGGTGCAGCTGTCCACCCCGCTGGTGGCGCCGCAGACCGCGCCGATGGACGAGCTGGAGCCGCTGTCGGCGGCCGCGATGCACTCCTTCCTGAAGGCCCACGGCACCCTCCAGGACCTGCCGTTGGCGGTCTCGCTGCGGGCCTTCTACCACATCACGGTGTGCGGGGACCCGGACTCGGTGTACGGGAACGTGCGCGCGATGATCGCCCAGCTGACCACCCTGCACTCGCCGGACGACCTGATGGTGGCGGTCGCGGCCGCGCCCGGTGCGGCCGAGGAGTGGGAGTGGACCAAGTGGCTCCCGCACAACCAGCACCGCAAGGAGGCCGACGGCGCGGGCTCGCGCCGGCTCTTCGCGAACGACCTGGGTGACCTGGAGTACCTGCTCCAGGACGAGCTGGCCGGCCGCCAGCGCTTCGTGCGGGAGGTGGCACCGCCCGCCGACCAGCCGCACCTGGTGGTCGTCATGGACGGCGCCGGGGTGCCGCACGACTCGCTGCTGGCGAGCCCGGAGGGCGTGCAGGGCGTGACGGTCATCGAGGTGGTGCCGGGCGAGGTCGACGAGCCCAGCGGGCACCTGATGGTCACGGTCGGCGCCGAGGAGCTGGTGCTGCGCTCGGCCTCCGGCGCGACGTACACCGGCAAGCCGGACCTGCTCTCGGTGTGGCAGTCCGAGGCGCTGGCGCGGCAGTTGGCGCCGTACCGGATCTCGGCCGGCGGGGACGACGAGCCGCTGCTGTCCAACCTCGACTTCACCGACATGATGAACTCGGGCGACCCGGGCTCCTTCGACGTCGCCCGCAGCTGGCGTCCGCGCGCCCAGCACGAGCGGATGCGGGTGCCGATCGGCGTCGGCGCCAACGGCGAGCACGTCTACCTGGACATCAAGGAGGCCGCGCTGGAGGGCATGGGCCCGCACGGCCTGTGCGTGGGCGCGACCGGTTCCGGCAAGTCGGAGCTGCTGCGCACGCTGGTGCTGGCGCTGGCGATGACCCACTCCTCGGAGATCCTGAACTTCGTCCTCGCCGACTTCAAGGGCGGTGCGACCTTCTCCGGCATGGCGGACATGCCGCACACCTCCGCGGTGATCACCAACCTCGAGGGCGAGCTCACCCTGGTCGACCGCATGCGCGACGCGATCGAGGGCGAGCTGCACCGCCGCCAGGAGCTGCTGCGCTCGGCGGGCAACTACGCCAACATCCACGAGTACGAGCGGGCCCGGGCGGCCGGCGCGGCGCTGGACCCGCTGCCCTCGCTGGTGCTGATCATCGACGAGTTCTCCGAACTCCTCACCGCCAAGCCCGACTTCATCGAGATGTTCATCCAGATCGGCCGGATCGGCCGTTCGCTGGGCGTGCACCTGCTGCTGGCCTCGCAGCGCCTGGAGGAGGGCAAGCTGCGCGGCCTGGACACCTATCTCTCGTACCGGATCGGTCTGCGCACCTTCTCGGCCGCGGAGTCCCGGGCGGCGATCGGCGTGCCGGACGCCTACCACCTGCCGCCGGTGCCGGGCGTCGGCTACCTCAAGTTCGGCGAGGACGTGATGGACCGGTTCAAGGCCGCCTACGTCTCGGGCCCGTACCGGGCCCCGGGGCAGCAGCGGTCGACCGGCGGGCGCCGGGTCGACACCCGCCCGGTGGAGTTCACCGCGGCCTTCGTGGAGCTGCCGGACCCGGTGGAGGAGGAGGTCGCGCCGCAGGTCCCGGAGCAGGACGACGCGCTGGTGGACACCGTGCTGGACGTGTTCGTCCAGCGGATGGCCGGGCAGGGCCCGGCCGCGCACCAGGTGTGGCTGCCGCCGCTGGAGGACGCGCCCAGCATGGACCACCTGCTGCCGCCGCTCCAGGTGGTGCCGGAGCGCGGACTGACCGCGCCCGGCTACCCGGCGGGCCGGCTGCGGGTGCCGATCGGCATCGTGGACAAGCCGCGCGAACAGAAGACGGACATCCTCGAGGTCGACTACGCGGGGGCGGCCGGCCACGGCCTGATCGTCGGCGGTCCGCGGTCCGGCAAGTCGACCGTGGTGCGCACCATGGTCGCCTCGTTCGGCCTCACCCACACCCCGCTGGAGGTGCAGTTCTACCTGCTCGACTTCGGTGCGGGCAGCTTCCAGTCGCTGGCCGGGCTGCCGCACGTCGGCGGGGTGGCCGGGCGCCTGGACGTGGACAAGGTGCGCCGGATGGTCTCCGAGGTGCACGGGGTGCTCAACCGGCGCGAGGAGCTGTTCCGGGTCGCCGGGATCGACACCATCGCCACGTACCGGGCCACCCGGGCGGCCGGCCGGCTGCCGGACGAGGCCTTCGGCGACGTCTTCCTGGTGATCGACGGCTGGAACACCTTCAAGCAGGAGTTCGAGGGCCTGGAGCCGGTGATCGGCGACATCGCCCAGCGCGGTCTCGGCTACGGCGTGCACCTGGTCATCACCGCGGCCCGGTACGCCGAGGTGCGCCCGGCGCTGAAGGACCTGCTGCAGAACCGGACCGAGCTGAAGCTCGGTGACGCGATGGAGTCCGAGGTCGACCGCCGGGTGGCGCAGAACGTCCCGGCGCTGGCCGGGCGCGGCATCACCCCGGAGCGGCTGCACTTCCTGTCCGGCCTGCCGCGGCTGGACGGCTCCTCCTCGGTGGACGACCTGCAGAGCGGCGTGGCCGGGCTGGTCAGCGCGGTGGACGGGGCCTGGACCGGCCCGCGCGCCCCGCAGGTGCGGATGCTGCCGGCCGTGCTGGACGGCGACTCGCTGCCGAAGGGCTTCGAGCACCCGGAGCGCGGCGTCGCCTTCGGCGTGGACGAGGCGGAGCTGGCGCCGGTCTTCGTCAACTTCGAGACCGACCCGCTGTTCATCGTCTTCGGCGACACCGAGTCCGGGAAGTCGGCGGTGCTGCGGATGCTGATCAAGCAGATCACCGAGCGCTACACCCCGGACCAGGCCGGCATCGTGATCGGCGACTACCGGCGCGCGCTGCTCGGCACCGTGCCGCCGGAGTACCTGGTGGAGTACGCGGCCGCGCAGCCCGCCATGGCGGCCATCGTCGACATGCTGCGCGGCGCCTGTGCGCGCCGCCTGCCGGGCCCGGACGTGACCGCCGAGCAGCTGCGCAACCGCAGCTGGTACAGCGGCAAGGACATGTTCGTGATCGTCGACGACTACGAGCTGGTCTCGACGAGCTCGGGCAATCCGCTGGCTCCGCTGGCCGAGTTCCTTCCGTTCGCCCGTGACATCGGCCTGCGGGTGATCGTGGCCCGCAGCGCGGGCGGCGCCGGCCGCTCGCTGTACGAGCCGGTGCTGCAGCGGATGCGCGAGCTCGGCGGCCAGGGCGTGATCCTGTCGGGCAACCGGGACGAGGGCGCGCTGCTGGGGACGGTCAAGCCGCAGGCGCTGCCGCCGGGCCGAGGGGTCTACGTGTCCCGCCGCGCGACGGGCGGGCAGATGATCCAGACGGGCTGGCTGCCGGTGGCGTAGCCGCGCCGGCCGTCACGGACGGTGAGCGAAGGGGTCGGACTCGTGGAGTCCGGCCCCTTCGGCGTCCCAGGTTCCGAAACGTTACCTAGTTCTTTGCGGGCGGGAGCTGCGGTTCCCGCACCCGGCCGGGGAGTTGTCGGGCGTTCCGGGGGCGCCTGGGCGTACCACCGTCCACCCGGAACACGACCTTTGAATCACGGCACTCCCCGCATTGTTCACCTTCGATTCAATCGCCATGTGGCTTAGGTAACAAGTCGGACAAAGCCCGCAATGACTGAACGTGATCATCGGATCGCATGTTTATGCCGTTCACCGCAACGGATTCCGAAGCAGTTCCGACGTTGACGCAACCAATACGCCGAGGTTCCATTGCGGCCAGGGAGCGACTGGAACCGGACACCGAGCAACCAGCCAGCGGAGGCGATACCGCTCCCCACCCCAGCACCGCACAGAGCCGATCGGAAGCCACATGACCGACACGCTTCGTCCGCCACAGACCGTAGCCGCCTCGGCGGCCGAGGCGGCAGCGCCCCAGCAGCTCAAGCGCTCGATCGGCGTCGTGGGCGGCACCCTGCTCACGCTGTCCTGCGTCACGCCCGCCTCGACGCTCTTCGTGATCGTGCCGGAGCTGTTCTCCAGCATCGGCAGCGCCACGGCGCTGGCGATCGCGATCGGCACCGTGCTCTGCGTCGCGGTCGCGTTCTGCTACTCCGAACTCGGCACCCTGATCCCCAGCGCCGGCGGCGAGTACGCGATGGTCGGCACCCTCGCCGGGCGGCTGATGGGCTGGCTGGTCTTCGTGCTCTCGCTGATCGTGGTGATGATCGTCCCCTCGGTCATCGCCCTCGGCACCGCCGACTACCTCGCCCCCGTCCTGCACCTGGACAAGGCCATGACCGGCGCCGCCGTGATGCTGGCCGCCACCCTGGCCGGCCTGCTCGACCTGCGCGCCAACGCCTGGATCACCGGCATCTTCCTGGTGCTGGAGGTCATCGCGGCCGGCGTGGTCTCGGTGCTCGGCTTCGCCCACACCAACGGCGACGCCCCCAGCCTGCTGCACGGCGTGGTCGCCGGGGAGGGCGGCGCGACCACCACGGTGAGCGTGGGCGCCATCGTCGGCGCGCTCGGCATCGCCCTGTTCATCACCCAGGGCTTCTCCACCGCGGTCTACCTGTCGGAGGAGCTGGAGAACCCCCGCCGCAACGTCTCGCGCACCGTGCTGTGGACGCTCGGCATCTCCTCGGCCATCATCCTGATCCCGGTCGTCGCCATCACCATGGGCGCCCCCGACCTGCAGACCCTGTCCTCCGGCGACATCTCCGGCATGGTCACCGCCTGGAGCAACTCGGCCGTCGGCACCTTCATCAGCCTCTGCGTCGCGCTGGCCATCATCAACGCCGGCATCGTCATGGTCATCCAGAACTCCCGGGTGCTGTTCGCCTCCGCCCGCGACAAGGCCTGGCCGGAGCCCGTCAACAAGGCCTTCGGCACCCTCGGCCGGTTCGGCTCGCCGTGGATCGCCACCCTGGCCGTCGGCCTGCCCGGCGCCGCGCTCTGCTTCGTCAAGGGAGAGCTGCTGAGCAACATCACCGGCGTCGCCGTCACCGGGATGTACCTGCTGGTCGCGATCGCCGCGCTGCTCTCCCGCCGCGCCCACCACAAGCACGCCTCCGCCTGGCGGATGCCGCTGTGGCCGGCCGTCCCGGTCGTGCTGATCGCCGTCCTGGTCTACGTGATCACCAAGCTGGACACCGAGCCCCTGCTGTGGACCGGCGGCATCACCGCCGCCGCCACCCTCTACTGGCTGTTCTACCTGCGCCCCCGGCAGGACACCCGCTGGGTGATCAGCCTTCCCGAGGACCAGCAGGACTGATCCCCACCCCTCCCCCACACGGCGGTGCCCCGGGCCTCCCCCAGCCCGGGGCACCGCCGTGTTCCGCTACTTCCCGGGCTTCCAGGCCGGGCTGGTGACGATCGTCTTCAGCTCCTCCGCGGTCAGCAGCGGGTCGCCGTTCGAGGCCGTCACGACCAGGACCTCCAGGCCGTCCGGCCTCGTCGCGTCCGCGATCAGCTTGCCCGGCAGGGTGGGGGCGGCCGGGGCGTGGGTGAGGAGCTTCGTCCCGTCGGGCAGGATCTCCGCGTCCTGGTACCACTGCGGTGCCGGCCGGTCGTCAGGGGCCTTGGCCCAGTTCTTCACCAGCACCGACACCGTGCCGGCCCGTCCGGCCCTGGCCAGCTCGAAGGCCGCCCCGGTGTCCTGGCCCTTGCCGCCCGTCACGGTCGCCCCGGACGGCAGCAGCCCGATCAGGACGGTCTCGTAGTCCGCCGGCGACAGACCCGGGTCGATCGCCTCGGTGTCGACGCCGTCGAACCTGAGGGCCTTGACGACCCGGTCCCAGGACTTGTCCGTGACGACGGCCTTCAGCTGGTCGAGGGTGAGCGGCGGGTTGGGGCGGCTGTCCGGCGCGCCCTTCTCCTCGGGCGCGTTCCACTCGTGCACGGAGACGGACCGGCCGTCCGGGCCGTTCAGCACGGCGAACCACTCCTTGGTGTCGGCCCGGCTGTCCGAGTACTCGTACCCCTGCTGCAGCAGGAGCTTGGAGCCGTCCGGCAGAACGGTGTCGGTGCAGGCGTCGACCCGGACCAGCCTGAGGTCCGGCGGGCAGCCGGGCAGCTGCACCTGACCGGGCCGGTGCTTGCTGATGTCGAGCTGGATCAGCGACTTGCCCTGGCCGTCGTCGAACACCAGGCTCGCCGAGGCGTCGGTGGCCTTCGGCCCGCCCTCGGTGCCGCGCCCCGTGGCCCCGGTGATCTCCCCCTTGGGCAGCAGGGCCCGGAAGGTGGCCAGCACCTCGTCGCCGGAGACCGCGGCCGGGGCCACGGACTGCAGCGCGGTCGGGGTGGTCGCGGCGGCGCTGCTGCCCGCGGTGATGCCGACGGCGGCCGCCGGGGCGGAGGCCGCGCTCACGGTGCCCGCGTCCCCGGCACCCGGGGAGGCCAGGTACACCGTGCCGGTGCCCACCAGGGCCAGCGCGGCCGCGCCGCCCACCACGGCGGCGGGGGCGCGGCGGGGCCCCCGGGGGGGGGGGCGCGCGTAGGCCGCCGCGACCCGCCCCCCCAGCGCGGCCGGCGCGGTGGGGAGGCCGTCGGGCGGACGGGGGGGGGGGGGGAGTAGATAGG
>NZ_JBSFKF010000066.1:0-16112 GCF_053598415.1 Kitasatospora sp. NPDC001132
GCGAAGTCCTTCAGGGAGACGTCGGCGAGTCCTTCGCCGACGAGGGTGAATGCGGGGGCCTGGGTGCCGGTGGCGGGCAGTGCGCCGCCGACCTGCACCGGGTTGCCCTTCAGCGTGACCTGAGCCATGAAAAGTCTCCTACCAGCGGTATGCGGGATGCAACGCGCCGATCCTACTGCCCGTCCCTGTTCCCGCCAGGCGGCGACCACCGATCCGGCTGCCCCGGCCGCCCGTTGCATCCCGGCACCTGGATACCCGGACCGTCCGGCACCTGTTGTGTCCTACCTCCCTATGCCCGGACACCTGGATGCCCGGGGCCTGGATGCCTGGGGCCTGGATGCCCGGGTGCCAAGGAACAGTGGGATCTCCCCGGTGGCGGTCCAGTTCTCCTGGGTCCAGCCTCATTCCGTGGGGCACGCGGGGACGACCGCTAGGCAACTCCCGGGCTCGGTCGTACTCGGGCAGGTGCATCGCTGCGCGCTGCCGCTCCCGCCCTGTGGTCAGCTGATCTCCAGTCGCGCGGGAGAGGGGGAACACCGACCCCGCGCGGCCCGTCGGCCGGGAGAATGTAACAACAACCACTAACTCGCTGTTCTCAGCCATTTGCTGACTTCGTTCATTTCTCGGGCCGGTGCTCGTTGACACGGTTCGGTGGTAGCTCATACCCGATGGCCGGTGTGGCGGCGTTCGAAAACGACCTCCGGTCGGGCCATGGGGCTGTGGGGCTGTGGGGCTGTGGGGCGACAGGCAAGCACGGTTCGCGGCGAAGCTCCTCCACCGTTCGTCCGGCCGGTTCGGACCGCTTGCCCCCGACCCGCTCGGTATCGCCGAGGGCGACGTGGCCCGACTGCACAGCAATATCGAGATCCTCGGACGGTACCTGCGCGACGAGGCCTTCTACTCCTGGCCCGAGCCCGACCCGGCGGCCTCGCACCTGCGGGCGGTCGGTGCAGGTCTGGATTGGCTCGCCGCCCACGTGGCGCAGCAGGCGGCTCAGCGCCTTCCGGACGCCACTGTTGCCGAACTGTCGATCGCCGCCGACCACTCTGCGGTCGCCCACCTGTTCACCGCCCGGCTGATCGAGCACACCAGGGATCTCCTTACCTCCGATCCTGTTGCCCAGGGGGTCCTCGGGGCGGCCGGCGGGGCTCTGCGTGCGGCGGCCCGGGCCTGGCAACAGGCCGCGACGAGCTGGAAGCCGGACTTCGGCAGCGCGCCCGATGCCTTGAGTCCCCGCCTCGTGCGTGAGGCCGAGTTCGCCGTGGTCCGGCTCGGCCGTTACATCCGCGCAGGAAGACCCGGTAGCGCCGGCCGGTCAGGCCTCCTCCTCGGTGGTGCACCAGGCGCTGGGTACCCGGCCGGGCAGCCGGTGCTCGGTCCGGTGCTCGCCCTTGGTGCAGCCGCCGAACGGGCCGCTCGGGCCGCGCAGGGCGGCGACGTGGGGCGGTAGTGGTCCCGGTACCAGACGCTGGGCCCGGTGTAGACCTGCTGTTCTGGCGCCACAACGGCGGTGGCCACATCTACCACGTGGCTCTCTACGTCGGTGACGAACTGATGATCTCCGCACCGAAGACCGGCGAGGTCGTCAGCCACTCCCCGTTGCGGACCTGCCCGCCTCCGGTTTCGCGGGCGCCACTCCGGGTGTCGGGGTTGCGGCGGACTGCCTCGACGGTGATGTCCTCCCATGCCCCAGCAGCAATGCACGCGACCCGCGAGTCAGCCTGAACGACTCCGTACACACGAACGGGCGACACCAGATCATCCAGAAACGGACTTAACATCCTCTGAGTGACTTCAGCTCCTCTTTTTCCATGGGTTTCAATCGGAGCGGACCGTGCCGGTTCCGGTTCTTCCGGGGCGTTTTGATTCCGGCCATTGGTCGGCCTTTTTTGGTAGGCCGGGCGGTGGTGGTCGGACTGTTCGACGGGAAACGTCCGAAAAGTGGGACTTCGGCGTGGTCGGTATTTTTGGTATTCCGTCCCTTCGTGGGACCTCATGAGTGCACCGGTCTCCAATCCAGGCGCAGGAGTAACACCGGAAGGCGCCTGCGTTCGTGAGCGACTGGGGAGCCTTGAACGCGGGGGACTTTTCTGCAAGGATCTTCGAAGCGGAGCCCGATCACTGCGGGAAAGTCGGAACGAATTCCCGCGGCGGTCGGACCGCCCAGTTCCTCGGTAAGCACGGCGCGGGGTCCGCATCCTGCATGCGAGACGCCCGTGGGTACCGTCTGCAAGTCCGGTCGCCGGTGTCCGGTCCTCCCCCCTTGAAACATTCGTCGGCGGGTGCACCCGCGCCCGCCGACGGCTGCGGAATTCCGGTCGAGCCTGCGGCCGATCCGCCGGAGGTGGTTCGAGGCCCGTGGCGGCACGGCCACGGCGGTGTCCCCTTCAGGGAGGCGCCGGCCGTCGGATTCCCCGTGCCCGCATGCTCCCCTCGCCGGCAGCACCACCGCACCCGCTCCTTGTCGTCCAACGAAAGGTTCGGTCATGACATCCGTCGGGATCCTGTCCCTGGCGACGTACCTGCCCCAAGGCCTGCGAACGAACGACTGGTGGGGGCTTCCGCCCACCACGCCCTCGGGGGACAGCGTGGGCCCCACGCCCCGCAACCACTTCGACGCGGCCATGCAGCCCTACATCGACGACCCCTTCTTCGGGAGCGTGGAACGCCGCGTCGCGGCCCAGGGCGAGACCTCCCTGTCGCTCGGCGCGCAGGCGGCCACCCGCGCGCTGACCGCGGCGGGACTCGAACCGGGCGACATCGACGGGCTCATCGTGGTCTCCATGTTCCCCGACCGGGTGGGATCCGGGGACGCCGGCTACCTCGCGAAGGAACTGGGAACGGGAGGCGGCGCCTTCAACGTCGAGGCCACCTGCTCGGGATCCCTCTCCGCGCTGCTGACCGCGTGCGCGCTGGTCCGCTCGGGGCTGAAGAAGCGCGTCCTGGTCGTGGCCACCTCGATGCTGGCGAGGGCCATCGACGCCGACGACGTCACCCTCCGGCTGTGCGGCGACGCCGCGGGGGCGATCGTCGTGGGCGAGGTCGAGGAGGGCTTCGGGCTCCTGGGCGCCAAGACGCTCAACACCAGCGAGACCTGCGGCACCTGGATGATGGACACGGTCGAGGACGGTTCGGGCACCACGGCCGGTGGCCGGCGCATCCGTCTCCGGGTGGACCCGTCGATCGCGCACGTCTTGCGCTACACCGCGGAACCGTTTCTTCTGAAGACCGTCGACGGAGCCCTTGAGGCAGCCGGCGCCACTCGGGACGACGTGGCCGCCTTCATCGTGAACACCCCGACCGCCTGGCACGCCGACTTCTCCGCACGCGCGCTCAAGGTCGCCTCCGAGAGGGTCGTCAACACGTTCCCGCGGGTCGCGAACATCGGGCCGGTCCTGATGCCGTTCAACGCCTTCACCGCCGCCTCACAGGGCCTCATCAAGCCGGGGGACCTGACCGTCCTCTACACCTTCGGCGGCCAGGCGGAGGCCGGGGCCGCGGTGTTCCGCTGGTCCGACACGATCCTCGCGCCCGAGCCGGAGCCGGCCACCGTCCTCAACGCGCCGCGCCTCTGACCCACTGCGGCTCCTCCGCCTCCGCGCCATCCCCGGTGCGGCAGCACGGACACCCCGACGCGCCATCACCCCGACACCCCATCACCCTGACACGCGGTCGCGCCAACATGCCCTCGCGTCAGCACACCGACACACGGAGACCACTGTGAGCGACATCCACGACAGCATCCACGCCTACATCCTGGCGAACATCATCAAGGACACCGACCCGAGCGCGCTGCCCGACGACCTCGAACTCGTGGAGAGCGGAGTCCTGGACTCCATAGGCATCATGAAGCTGGTCACGTTCCTGGAGACCACCTTCGACATCGAGGTCGGCGTCAGCCACCCGCGCGAATACTTCAAGACCGTCACCCACATCGTCGAGTACGTCGAGGTGCGCGTCGGGGGCGCCGGTAATGAAGGCTGATCCGACCGTAGCGCCGGACTCCCTCGACCAGTACCTCGGCCGCACCGCCGAGCGCCTCCCGGACGGCGAAGCCGTCGTCGGCAGCGACGGACGCGGCATCACCTTCCGGGAGCTCCACCGCCTGTCCGCCAAGGTCGCGGCGTACCTGTCACGCCACGGCGTGGGGCCGGGCGACCGCGTGGGCCTGCTGCTGCCCAAGTCCCCCGAGACGGTCGCCGTCATGCTCGGCACGCTGCGCGCCGGCGCCGCCTACGTCCCCATCGACGCGAACGGCCCCGCCGAACGCGCGGCCAAGATCCTCTCCGACTGCGCGGTCCGTGTCGCCTTCACCACACCGGACGCCCTTCTGCGCCTCGACCGGACGGCCGTCCAACCGCACCTGACGCCGGTCCTGCTGGCCCCCGGCGCACAGGAACCGTCCGACACACCCCACGCGGTGTGGGCCGATGTCCTCGCGGCGGACGAGAAGGACGCCCCGCAGGTCGAGCCCGATCCCGACCGACTGGCCTACCTGCTCTACACATCCGGCTCCACCGGAACCCCCAAGGGCGTGGCCATCACCCACCGCAACGCCGTCAGCTTCGTCGAATGGGCCTCGGCCGCCTTCGCCGTCACCGAAGCCGACCGGCTGTCCGGCCACGCGCCGTTCCACTTCGACCTGTCCGTCTTCGACGTCTACGCCGCGCTGCGCAACGGTGCCGGCGTCCACCTCATCGACACCGACCTCGCGGCCAGCCCGCGCCACCTCGCGAGATTCGTCTCGTCGCGCAGGATCACCATCTGGTACTCGGCCCCGGCCATCCTCGGCGCGATCGGCGCGATGGAACCCGCCCCGCCGGCCCCCGCGGACCTCCGGCTCGTCCTCTTCGCGGGCGAGCCCTTCCCCCCGGCGAAACTGCGCCGCATCAAGCAGACCTGGCCGGGCCCCGACTACTTCAACCTCTACGGGCCCACCGAGACCAACGTCTGCACCTACCACCCCATCCCCGATAAGGTCCCCGACGACCGCCACGACCAGTACCCCATCGGTGCGCCGTGCTCCCACTGCGACGCGCTGCTCGTCGACGAGGACCACAACCCCGTCGACGGGGAGGAGGGGTTCCTCGCGATCGCCGGCCCCTCGGTCTTCCCGGGGTACTGGCGCGACGGACGGCCGGTGCAGTCGGCGTCGCACTTCACCACCGCCGACGGGCGCCTCTGGTACGACACCGGCGACGTCGTCCGGCGGGAGGGGGGCGTCTTCGTCTTCCGGGGTCGGCGCGACCGGATGGTCAAGCGCCACGGCTACCGGATCGAGCTCGACGAGATCGAGAAGGCCCTGGCGGCCCACCCGGACCTGGGCGACGCGGCCGTGGTCAGCACTGACAGCGACGGCCAGTGCGTCATCACCGCGTTCATCGTCGCTCCCATCGGGGCGCCGTCGGCACCCGACCTGAAGCGCTACACCCAGGGGTACCTGCCCCGGTACATGCTCCCCGACCGGTTCCAGGCCCTGGAGGAGCTGCCCCGCACGTCCACAGGAAAGACCGACTACCGTCATCTGGAGGGCCTGTGCCAAGCGGAACCGACGAGCGACAACGGGAACTCTTCGAACGTGCTGCGGACTTCGCCCGCCAGAATCTGAACGACGACATCCCCGGCCGCAACCGGGACGGGGTCTTCGACCGGGCCGCCTGGAAGCTGTGCGCCGAATTCGGTCTGCTGAAGATGGCGATCCCGGACGAGGGCGAGTCGATGCCCCGGCTCAGCGACCTGATCGCGGTCATGGAGGGGCTCGGCTACGGGAGCGACGACCAGGGCCTGCTCTTCTCGCTCAACGCCCACCTCTGGACCACCATGGTCCCGCTGGTGCTGTACGGCACCCAGGAGCAGCGGGAACGCTACCTGCCCGGGCTGGCCGACGGAACGCTGATCGGGGCCAACGCCTCGACCGAGCCGGAGGCGGGCTCGGACGTCTACGCGATGAAGACGACCGCGCGACCCGCCGACGGCGGCGGCTACTTCCTCGACGGCACCAAGACGTACATCACCAGTGCCCCGGTGGCCGACCTCCTCGTCATCTACGCCACCCTCGACGAAGAGGCCGGACCGCTCGGGATCACCGCCTTCCTCGTGGACGCCGACACCCCCGGCCTGGAACGCAGCCCCGCCTTCGACAAGATGGGGCTGCGCACCGCGGCGATGGGCCGTGTGGACCTGAAGCAGTGCTGGGTGCCCGACAGCGCCGTCCTGGGGCGGCCCGGTCGCGGAAGCTGGGTCTTCGAGAGCGCCATGGAGTACGAGCGCGGCTCCATCCTGGCGGCATGCCTGGGCGTGATGCGCCGCCAGGTGGAGAACGCCGTCCAACACGCCCGCCGGCGGCAGCAGTTCGGTGAGCCGATCGGGAAGTTCCAGGCCGTCTCCCACCGCATCGCCGAGATGAAGGTCCGGCTCGACGCCGCACGCGCACTCGTCCAGCGGATCGGCGTGCTCAAGGACGAGGGCAAGGACGCCACCCTGGAGGCGGCCGTCGCCAAGCTGTACGTCTCCGAGGCGTACGTCCAGTCCTCGCTCGACGCCGTGCGTCTCCAGGGGGCGAAGGGCTACCTGTCCGCCAACCCCGAGTCATGGCAGCTCAGGGACGCCGTCGGGTCGTTGCTCTACTCGGGGACGTCCGACATCCAGCACAACATCATCGCTCGCGAACTGGGCCTCTGAGGTCCGTCCGACGACCGGGCCGTGACGGCGCGGTGGGCCGGGTGGAATCGACGGGGACGGTCGACTCCACCCGGCCCACCGTGTCACATCCCACCGCCGGGAGTGCCCCCGCCGTCGACGACCAGGATCCGGCCGGTGATCCAGCCGGCGTCGGGGGAGCGCAGGAAGGCGACCGCGCCCGCGACGTCCTCCGGGACGCCGAGGCGACCCAGCGGGTAGGCGGCGGCGACCTTCTTCTTCCGGCCCTCGTACAGCGCCTCGGCGAACTTCGTCTTCACCACGGCGGGGGCGACGGCGTTGACCATGGGCCTCGACAACCCCGAGCTGCACCAGAGGCCCTGTTTTCATGCCCGGCGGGCGACGAGATCGCCCGACCGAGTTCCCGCGGTCGAACCCGCGTCCACCAAGATCGGTACGACAACGGCTTCCTAGACGCAGCCGGGTACGGTGCTGGGGCTACCGCAGTTGTTGGGCTGGTTGAGGACGACGGGACTGACGTTCAGCGTCACCGTGCCGCTGGCCCTGAAGATGCCGCCAGCGTCTGCACCCGTTCCCAGCGCCTGGTTCTTGGTCACCGGGCTACGGGTGAGAGTCGCGTTGCCGAAGGCCGTGTTGACGATGCCGCCACCGCGGGAGTTCGTACCGTTGGTGGTGTTGCCGAAGACCGGGCTGTCAGTGAGCCGCACCGTGCCGGTCAAGTTGTAGATGCCGCCGCCCTGCGCATTGTTACCGGTGGCGGTGTTGCCGGTGACCGTGCTCGTCTGCAGCGTGATGGTGCCGGCTTGTGCGATGCCGCCGCCCAGCGCATTGCTCCCGGTGACGTCGTTGCCGGAGACTGCGCTGCTGGATAGCGTCACCGTCGTGCCGACCGCGGCGGCGATCCCGCCGGCCAGGGTTCTTGCGTGGTTGCCGACGATCGTGCTTGCGGTGACGGACGCCGTGCCGGAGCCTCCGAACGGGCTGACGAACAGGGCCCCGCCGGCCGCCGCGGTGTTGTTGCGGAGCACGCTCCGGTTGACGGTCAACGCGCCATTGTCGTTGTCGACGGCCCCACCGAAGCTGTCGGCGGTGTTGGTGGTGAGGACGGTGTTGTTCAGCGTCAGTTCGGGCCCGCCGCCACTGAGCCAGATGGCACCGCCCCGGCCGTTGCCGAGGCTGCTGGACGCGTGACCGTTGCTGAGGGTCAAGCTGTTGAGAGTGAGGTTCCCATTGGAGCCGTTGACTTGGAAGAAGCGGAAATTGGCCGCGCTTGCCGCTCGAGTGATGGTGTCGCCGCTTCCGTTGATCGTAACGGTGCTTGTGATGACCGGCAGTCCGTTGTCGTCGTTCGGCGGTGCGGCGTCAGTGAGGGTGTAGGTGCAACCCGGTCTGAGGTTGACCGTGCCGCCCACCGTCGCGACAGCGCCGATCGCGGCTTGCAGGTCGCTCTCGCTGCAGCTGGCCACGTTCACGACCGGCCCCTGGATGGTGGCGCGATCGGTTCTTCTCGCCTTGGCGGAGGGCACGCCGGGAACCGGGTTGATGGGCCCCGTGGCCGACTGCGACACGCCGAGTACGTCCGCGTCCGAGGCGGCCGCTTGTGCGGTAGCGGGTGGCGTAATGACGCCAAAAGCGACGAGGGTGAGTCCCATGCAAATGGGGGTCCTACGAGAGATGCTCAGCCGCATCGGGGCTCCTTCGGGTGGATCGCGAGTGTCGTTCCAGTGAGTGACACCGGCACACAGAAATGATCTATGTCGTATCAGCCGGTGAAATGAACCGGGATGCCCCGACGACACCCGGATGGGGGCGTGCCGTGAGGTATGTGATCTACTTCCCCTCGGCCGCCTGCCCGGGCACCAGCGCGGCCCGGGCCGGATCGGCCGCGGCGATGAGCTGGTGGAGTGCGCCGAAGTAGACCTCGTGGTCGACCACGGCGAGCAGGACGGCTCCGAGCTGCCCGGTCAGCACGGGGAACTCCTCCGGGTCGAGTTCGGCCAGCGCGCGCCGGGTGGCGGCCCGGGCGGCCTTGGGGTCGCGGTGGTTGACGAAGCTCGCGCTGCCCAGGGTCAGTAGGTACAGCCGCCGGTAGGTGACGATCGCCTCGGCCGGGGTCATGCCGGCGGCGAGGGAGTCGGCGAGCTGCGGCTCCACCAGGCGCTTGAGCAGCTGCGGGCCGAGCCAGGGCCGGTCGCCGCGCAGGGCGACCAGGCCCGGATGGGCCGTCAGCAGCTCGTACAGCGCGGTGAAGCGCGTCTCCGTCGCGGTGGCCCAGTCGGTGCCCGACGGGATGTGCGGCAGGCGGGCGGCGAGATGGTCGGTCACCAGGTCGAGCAGGCCGGCCAGGTCGGTGACGCGGCGCTGGAGGGACGCCACGGGGATGTCCAGCGCGGTGGCCAGGGTGCGGAAGCTGAGCGCGGTGTGCCCATCCTGATCCACGATCAACAGGGCTTGCTCAGCGATCCGTTCGGGAGTAGCGCGGTTGAGGGAAGTGGATTGCCTCGGCATGCGAGTCAGCGTACGGTACACCGTACCGTCACGGAGGCTCATGCATCCTCACGGAGGCGACATGCCCCGCACCACGGCACTCGACCCGCTGTTCACCGCTGTGGACAGCACGTCCTTCACCGACCGGCACCTGGCCGACCTCGCCGCCGGCACCCTCGCGGCCGTCCGCGTCCCCGATTTCGTCGACCGGCAGACCTGCGTGAGCGCGCTGCCCGCGCTGGACCGGCTGCCCACCGCCGACTACGACCCGGCCCGGTGCCGACCCCGATCGTCCGGTTCGGTCCGGTCCTCAACGACCACCGCGGCCAGGACGGCCAGCTGGACTCCGGCCGGTACTGACGCGACGCGGAGACCGCCAGCGCAACCTGGCAGCGGGCCGGGATGCGCCCGGACCCGATCGCCGTCTCGCCGGCCCGCCTCGGCTCCGCCTGGGGCGCCGCCCTCGCCCCGGCCGCCATCGTCGGCTGCCCGGTCTTCGGTGACACCCTGCGCGAGATCAACGCGGGGCCCTGGCGCACTACGACGACATCAACCGCGAGTTCCCCACCGGCCTCCGCGTCCCGGAGGAGGGCGGGGCGAGCACCGTATGGCGCCACCTCCGGGAGCCCGCCGACGAAGGGCACCGCCGGGCGTACGGCTACCGGTTCGAGGCGGTCGGGCACGGCCGGCGCGTCGACCTCGCGCCGCAGCTCGGCGACGGACTGCTCTTCACCCCCCCCGCGAACTTCCACGCGGTCGCCCCGAACCTGGCCGGCCGCCGGATCGCGTTCGTGTTCTTCCTCGGCCTGACCACCACCGGCCGGCTCATCGCCTGGTCGTGACCATCTCATCGCAGGAGCAACGAAGTGCACCAGCTCACGTACGGCGACATCAAGGCCGCCACCGACCGCATCGCCGGACGCATCCGCCCCGTCGCCCTGGCCCAGGTCGACCCGGGTGCGATCCGCACCGCCCACCGCGACCCCCTGGAGGAGCGTGAGGTCGTCCCGTGCGAGGTGTGGGTGGCCATGGAGTTCATGCAGCACACCGGCTCGTTCAAGGCCCGCGGCGCGCAGAACTTCATCCAGGCCCACCGTGACGCCGACGCCCTGCCGGACTCGGGGGTGACCATCGCGTCGGGTGGCAACGCCGGGCTGGCGTGCGCCTGGGCCGCCCGGCAGCAGGGCGTCCGTGCGACGGTCTTCCTCCCGGAGACCGCTCCGGCGGTGAAGGTGGCCAAGCTGCGTGGCTACGGCGCCGAGGTGCGGCTGGTCGGCGCGGAGTACGCCGAAGCCCTCGCGGCCTGCGAGGAGTTCGCCGTCGCCACCGGCGCGCTCGCCTCGCACGCCTACGACCACCCGCTGATCGCCGCCGGGGCCGGCACCCTGCTGGAGGAGATCCACCAGCAGATCCCCGGTCTGGACACCGTGGTGGTCGCGGTCGGCGGCGGCGGTCTGTTCGCCGGCGTCGCCACCGCCGCCCGGCACCACGGCATCCGCACCGTCGCCGTCGAGCCGGAGAACTGCCGCGCGCTGAACGCCGCGATCGAGGCCGGCCGCCTGGTCGACGTCACCGTCGATTCGATCGCCGCCGACTCCCTCGGCGCCCGCCGAACCTCCGCCATGGCCCTCGCCGCCGCACAGCAGGACGGCGTGCACTCCGTGCTGGTGCCGGACACGGAGATCGCTCGGGCCCGCCAGGCGCTGTGGGACCACCGCAAGGTGGCCGTCGAGACGGGCGCCGCGACCGCGCTGGCCGCGCTCACCGCCCCGGACCGGCACGTCGCCGACCGCGACCTGCCGACCCGCCCCGCCACGGTGGGCCGCAGCTACCGGCCCGGCAGCGGGGAGAAGGTCTGCGTGGTGCTGTGCGGGGCGAACACCGACCCGTCCGACCTGGTGAAGTCCACCGCGCACTGACCAGCAGTACGACGAAGGCCCTGTCGACAGCCGCCCAGCGGCAGCGCGGCGCCCTCGCTGCCGACCGCGACTGACGGCGGCCCGGGGCGCACTCTGGAGGCGGGCCCCGGGCCGCCCGGACGTGCCGGTGCTGCCGCAAGCCGCTGCCCCGGGGGTGCTCGCGGCGGCGGCTCTACTGCGGTGCGGCCTGCCGCTCGAGTGCGGCACGGCCTTCCCGCCGCCCGGCACCTTCGGGCTCGCCGTGGTCCTGGAAGCCGGCAAGCACCGCAATGTTCTGGCCGCGAACGAAACGGCCGGTCGAACCGAAGATCGACCGGCCGTCCCGGCTTGTCGGGGCCGGCCCTCTATCCGGGCACGCTGCTGCTGTGGACCAGCACCGGCTGGACCAGACAGCGCCCGATCTACGCCGTCGCCGCCCACCGGTCGGTCGAGGTGGCCCTGGACGATCGTGTCCCGCTCCGGCAACCGGGCGGCGACACGGAGCAGTTCGCCGGTCTGCTGGGTCTGCTCAAGGTACAGCAGCTGGACAAGGCCTCGGCCGAGGCCGTCGAACCCGGCACGGCCATGCCCGATTCGGTGGGCAGTGCCGCTGCGTCGAGCGAGCAGGAGTGCGGAACGGCACGGCAGTCCTGGGCCTGTCGCGCGCACGGACTGGGTGTCGGTGATCACCAGGGGTCCTCTGATCGTCTGGCCCGCTCCCGCACCCGGCGGCGCAGGATCTCCTGGGTCCGCTGGTCGAGGACGTCCCGGCGCCACAGGCTGAAGTAGTGGAACACCGCTGACCAGGCCGGGAAGTCGTGCGGCAGGAACCGTCACTGGCAGCCCGTCCGGTTCTGTTACGGCAGCGCGTTCACGACCTCGCGCAGGTCGCAGGGGCCGGGGTCCCCGGTCGCCGAGCGCGACACCCGCTCCTGCTTCCAGGCGGTGACCAGTGGCTCGATCAGGGCCCACTGCCCGTCGGACGAGTCTGTTGAGTGCGGCGTCCGTTCCCTGCCCCCGCAGCACCATGCACGCGACATGCGAGTCAGCCTGAACGACTCCGTACGCACGAACGGGCGACACCAGATCATCCAGAAACGGACTTGACGCCCTCCCGTGGTGATGAAAGCGCCTCATTTGACTTGACGACTATCGTGTCCCGATGAGCGGACGGCGCCACCCCTCGTACCCGCTTGAACGCCGCACTGAACGCGAATCCGTCCGCATACCCGACTTCCTTGCCCACTTTCGCCACTGTCGCACCCGGCATGCGGAGCCGATCGGCGGCCAGAGCCATCCGCCAGTCGGTGAGGTACGCCAGCGGCGGCCTCCCGACCAGGGCCGAGAAGCGCCGGGCGAACGTGGTGCGGGACATACCGGCCTCGGCCGCGAGCGAGGCGACCGTCCACGGCCGGGCCGGTTCCTCGTGCAGCCGGCGCAGTACGTGCCCGATGTGCGGATCGGCGAGGGCCCGGTAGCCGGGGGGCGGGGTGGCGCCCGGGTGTGCGAACCACATCCGCAGGGCCCGGACGAGAAGCAGGTCCAAGAAGCGGTCCAGGACGGTCTGCTGCCCTGGCTCATCGTGCTCGACCTCGGCGGCGATCAGGCCGAGGAGCGCGGACAGGCCGGAATCAGGGCGCACGATCGTGACCGGCGGCAGCGCGTCGAGCAGTGGCCGGGACAGATTGCCACCGCCCCGGTATCCGGCGGTGACCAGTAGATCCGTCGTGCTGTCCGCCGTGTCCCCGACGGTGCGGCCGGTCACCCTCCAATTGCGCCCCGTTTCTTCCGGATCACCGACAAGGGTGCAACGGTCGGCACCGTCCACCAGCACCCGCACCCCGCTGCCCGGCCGATCCGCGACGCTGTAGGGCGACCGCGTCCGCACGAGCGCGACGGCGCCCTGCGGCAGCTCGACCGCTTCGCCCTCGGCGGGCACGAGCCACGCGTCGCCGCGCAGCATCGCACTGAGCGTCAGCGGCGCCGGATCGGTGAACCGCATGCCCCACGGCGGCGCGCTCACCGTGCTGCAGAACGCCGCCCCGCGCGCCCTGACCCCGGCGAGATAGTCATCAAGAAGATCCATGCTGGAACGATCGCACATTGATCTGGCCGTCTCGGCCATGGAACGTCCCAGAGAACCCTTGTTGACTGAAGGACATGACACAGATTCTCGTTCTCGGTGCCACCGGCAAGACCGGTAGTCGCATCGTTCCCCGCCTCACGTCCCTCGGCCACACCGTCCGCTCGGCCTCCCGCTCGGCGGAGATCCGCTTCGACTGGGCCGACCGTTCCACCTGGGACCGGGCCTTGGCCGGCATGGAGGCGGTGTACTTCGTCCCGACCGAAACGCTCGGCCTGCCCGAACGCGCCGAGTTGGTGGACCGGGCGAAGGCGGCCGGGGTCCGGCGGATCGTCCAGTTGTCGGTACGCGGCCTCGACGCCGACGGCGGCGTACCGGAGACGGAGGCGGCAGTTCGTGGATCGGGGCTGGAATGGACGGTGTTGCGGCCTTGTTGGTTCTCGCAGGATTTCTCCGCGCCGGATTTCTTCCTCCCATCGGTCCTGGGTGGTGAACTTGCGACTCCTGCCGGGGATGGTCGTGAACCCTTCGTCGACGTGGAGGACATCGCGGACGTCGCGGTGGCTGCTCTTACCGGTGACGGCCATGCGGGCAGGGCCTATGAACTGTCCGGGCCTCGGGCGCTCACGTTCGGGGAGGCCCTCGCCCTCATTGGTGCTGCCGTCGGACGTGAGTTGCGCCATCGTCACCAGGACCCGGCCGACTACGTCGCGGCGCAGGTCGCGGCGGGCCACGACATTGCGGACGCCGAAGCCGTCGCGGCTTTTCTGGACGGTATACGCCTCGGCGAGGACGACTATGTCAGCACCGGGGTTCAAGAGGCACTCGGCCGGGCCCCGCGATCGTTCGAGGAGTACGTGCGGACGACGGCACTCACGGGGGTCTGGAACCCCTGACCGATCGGGGACGGCGGCCTGCCGGCGCTGGGGGAGCGATCCGCAAACCCGTCACGCGGTTTGGGGTCGGCACGGGTGTTCTCGGGTTCCCGGTTCGGGTGGTCCCGGCGGTGTCGTCGCATGGGGGCAGGGCCTCTGTGCGGCTTGGGGGTTGTGGAGACCGAAAGGCCGCGAGGAGGCCCTGTTGCCGTTTTGGTGCGCCGTTGCTGCGGTCGTGGGCGACTCCGGTTCCCCGAGGTGTGGCTGCTTTGCGTGCCGGTACGGTGATGTGGGCGACCATGGCGCGTGTGTTCGGCGCTGCGACGGCGACATGAGCGACGCCGGGTGGGGGCGGTGCGGGATCTGCTGCCGGTGCCGACTCATGGCCGCCGAGCTGGGAGACTCCGTCGTGAGTTCGCCTTAGGATCGGCGACCTTGCAGGAGCTGGACGCCTCCGGTGGTGACAAGGTGCGCCTGCCTTCGGTTCAACGCCGGCGGTGATCGGGCGTTGGACTCGGTCCGGCGTGTGCGGGTCGGTTGGTGTGCGGGGGTGTTGGGGGGGTTGCGGCCGGCTGGCTGGTCGGTTGTGTGTGGTGGCACCGCTCGGGTGGCTGACGGTTCCTCGTGAGGACGGCGGGAGCGTCGGTCGGTTGGAGGGTCGGGCCTCCGGGCGGTGCCACCGCATTCTCGCGGTCAGTTGAAGACGAGGATGTCGGTGCGCATCGGCAGGGGGCTGTTCCAGCCGATGTTGATCTTGAAGGTGACGACGCCGTTGCCGGGGGCGATGCTCGACACCTGGAACGGTGCGGCACCGACGAACCGGTTGCCGTTGGCGTCGGTCTCCGAGGCGGTGATGACGACGGTCGAGTCGATCCCGATGACGTTCCACGAGATCTGCAGGTTGAACGTCCCGTTGCCGGGGCTCCAGTTCACCCAGCCGCGCCACACGGCGCCGAGGTTGCCGCCGATGTCGGCGAGGTGCTGCTCGGTGTCGGTGGACTGCAGTGCGCCGGTGATCTGCGGGACCTGGGAGGCGGTGGGTTCGGCTGCGGCCATGACGGCCCTCCTTGTGCCGGGAGGGCCCCACGAGCCCTCCGGATACCCAGAGTGTCTACTCGTGCGCACAGTGTCACAATCACTCGTGGGGGTGAATGCCCGGCGTGTCGCCGCGCCACCCGCTCGTCCGCGCTCCCGGCCGCACGCCACCCGCGCGTACCCCGCCCTACCCGCCTGCCCGCCCGCTCGCCGCCGCTACCTGGCCGAACTGCGGGATGCGCGACACCACGAGGCGGCCGGGCACCTGCGCGACCCCGCCGCCCACGACAAGCTCACGCTGCTGACCGCCACCAAGGATGCGGACCCCCAGCCAGGCCGCCGTGCTCGCCCAATGGTTGGTCCGGTGGCGGCTTTGGATGCGGACCACGGCCAGGCCGTCGTGCTTGCCGGATGGCTGGTCCGGTGGCGGCTTTGGATGCGGACCACGGCCAGGCCGTCGTGTTCGCCGGATGGCTGGTCCGGTGGCGGCTTTGGATGCGGACCACGGCCAGGCCGTCGTGCTCGCCCAATGGCTGGCCCGGTGGCGGCTTCGACTGAGACACTGACCGCCACGGACACCGAGTCCTGCCACGCCCGCGCATCCTGATCACCGGCGTGGGCCCGTCAGGTTTTTGGTGGTGGGGCGGCCATCCCCGTGGTAGCGCGAGGTCGGGTGGCGGACGAGCACACGCAGTGTGACGATCGCGGTGGACGGGTAGAGGTAGAAGTCCGCGACGCGGCTGCGCTTCCCGGTGCAGCTCCGCTGCTTGCCGAAGCCGTTCATCCACGAGTGACTCCGCTCCACCGCCCGCCTCTTGTCGGCCTGGACCGGGGCGGGGGACGCCCTTGCGGGCGATCTTGCCGGTGAAACCCAACTCTCGAGTAGGCAACGGTACCTGTCGCTGTCGTAGCCGCGGTCCAGGTTGTTCGACGGCGACTTCGCCGGTGACATCTACCGGGCGCTGCGGGACTCCTGTCCCGGGGTGGAGACCCGCAGCCGAAGCGTCGCCTGTCCGGCCGTGCTCTTGTTCGTTTCCGCGGTGACGGGCCGGCAGGTGATCGGCGCGTTCGGCG
>NZ_JBSFKF010000067.1:0-16007 GCF_053598415.1 Kitasatospora sp. NPDC001132
CGCAGGACGCGTTCCTGGGCGGGGCCGTTGGGGGCGGTGAGGCCGTTGCTGGCGCCGTCCTGGTTGACGGCGCTGCCGCGCAGCAGGGCGAGGACCCGGTGCCCGTTGCGGCGGGCGTCGGAGAGGCGTTCCAGCAGCAGGACGCCGACGCCCTCGCCCCAGCCGGTGCCGTCCGCGGCGGCGGCGAAGGGCTTGCAGCGCCCGTCCTCGGACAGCCCGCGCTGGCGGGAGAACTCGACGAAGGTGCCCGGTGTGGACATCACCGTCACGCCGCCGGCCAGGGCGAGGTCGCTCTCGCCCGAGCGCAGTGACTGGGCGGCCAGGTGGAGCGCCACCAGCGAGGACGAACAGGCGGTGTCGACCGAGACGGCCGGGCCCTCCAGCCCGAGCACGTAGGCGAGCCGGCCGGAGGCCACGCTGCCCGCGCTGCCGGTGAGCAGGTAGCCGTCGGTGCCGTCCTCGCCCTCGTGGAGGCGCGGCCCGTAGTCGGAGGCCATCAGTCCGGTGAAGACGCCGGTCCGGCTGCCGCGCAGTGGCGCGGGGTCGATCCCGGCCCGCTCGAAGGCCTCCCAGGCGACCTCCAGCAGCAGCCGCTGCTGCGGGTCGGTGGCCAGGGCCTCGCGCGGGGACAGGTCGAAGAACCCGGCGTCGAAGCGGTCGGCGTCGTACAGGAAGCCGCCGTGCCGGGTGTAGGAGGTGCCGGAGTGCCCCGGGTCGGGGTGGTGGAGCGCGTCGAGGTCCCAGCCCCGGTTGTCGGGGAAGCCGCTGACGGCGTCCCGTCCGTCGGCGACCAGCCTCCACAGTTCCTCCGGGCCGTTCGCCCCGCCGGGGAAGCGGCAGGCCATGCCGACGATCACCACCGGGTCGTCGGTGTCGGCGGTGGGCGGGGCGACGGGCTCCGACGGCCCGGCGGCGGGCGTGCCGAGCAGCCCGGTCAGCAGGTGGGCGGCCAGTGCCCGGGGGGTGGGGTGGGCGAAGACGGCGGTGGTCGGCAGTCGCAGCCCGGTCGCCGCGTTCAGCCGGTTGCGCAGTTCGACGGCGGCGATCGAGTCGAAGCCCGACTCCTTGAATGCCCGGCCCGGGTCGACCGAGCCACCGGACTCGTGGCCGAGGACGGCCGCGGTCTGCTCCCGCACCAGGTCGAGCAGCGGGGCCTCCCGCTCGGACTCCGGCAGTGCGGCCAGCCGGTCGGCCGGCGGCCGCGCCGTCCCGGACCGTTCGGCCGGGGCGCCGCCGGGCCGCAGGGCCTCGGCGGCGGGCGCCGACGGGGCGGGAGCGGCGGTCCCGGGAAGCCAGTACGGCGTGCGTTGGAAGGCGTAGGTGGGCAGTCCGACCGGCCGGGCGGCGCCGAAGAACGGCGTCCAGTCCACGGCGGCGCCCGCGACCTGGGCCTGGGCGAGCGAGCCGAGCAGCCTGGTGCGGCCGCCGTCCTCACGCCGGAGCGTGCCGACGACGGCGGCCGGGTCCTGCGGGGTGGTCCACGCCTCGGCGGCCTCCTGGACGCCGACGGCGAGGACGGGGTGCGGGCTGGACTCCACGAACAGCCGGTGCCCGTCGGCGAGCAGGGCGCGGACGGTCTCCTCGAACCAGACGGTGCCGCGCAGGTTCCGGTACCAGTAGTCGGCGTCCAGCGCGGTGGTGTCGGCGACCGGGCCGGCGGTGACGGTCGAGTAGAAGGCGACGTCCGCGGCGGCCGGGAGCGGGGTGATGTCGGCGAGCGCGGCGAGCAGTTCGTCCCGGACGGCCTCGACGCCGGGGGAGTGCGAGGCGTAGTCGACGTCGATCCGCCGGGCCCGGACGTCCTCCGCCTGGTAGGCGGCGAGCAGTTGGTCGAGGACGGCGCCGTCGCCGGCGAGCACGGTGGCGGAGGGGCCGTTGACGGCGGCCACCGAGACCCGGTCGCGCCAGGGTGCGATCCGTTCGGCGACCTCGGCGACGGGCAGCGGCACGGAGGCCATCGCGCCGGTCCCGGCGAGCCGGGTGAGCGCCTGCGCCCGCAGGGCGACGACCTTGGCCGCGTCCCGCAGCGACAGCACCCCGGCGACGTGGGCGGCGGCGATCTCGCCCTGCGAGTGGCCGACCACGGCGTCCGGCGTCACGCCGTGGGCCCGCCACACCGCGGCGAGCGAGACCATGACCGCCCACAGGGCGGGTTGCACGACGTCCACCCGCTCCAGTGACGGCGCCCCGGGCTCGCCGCGCAGCACCGCGGTGAGCGACCAGTCGACGAACTCGGCGAGCGCCTCCTCGCAGGCGGCGATCCGTTCGGCGAAGACCTCGCTGTCCGCGAGCAGCTCCCGCCCCATGGCCGCCCACTGGGACCCCTGGCCGGGGAAGACCAGCACGGTGCGGCCGTGCACGGCCGGGGCGGTGGGTGCCACGACGTTGCGGGCGGGCCGGTCCTCGGCCAGGGCGGTGAGACCGGCGAGCAGCTCCGCGCGGTCGGCGCCGACCACCACCGCGCGGTGCTCGAACACCGAGCGGGTGGTGGCCAGGGCGAGCCCGACCTCGGCCGGCCCCGAGTCCTGATGTTCCGTCAGGAAGTCGGCGAGGCGGGCGGCCTGGGCGCGCAGCGCGGCGCCGCTGCGGGCGGACAGCGGCCACGGTACGGCGGCGGGTTCGGCCGGCGGCTGGTCGGCCCCCGCCGTGGTGGTGTCCGGCGGGCCGGTCACCACCACGTGGCAGTTGGTGCCGCCGAGCCCGAACGAGCTGACCCCGGCGACGAGTCGGCGGCCCTGCCGCGGCCAGGGCGACAGCTCGGTGTGGACCGCGAGGTTCAGCTCGTCCAGCGGGATGTCCGGGTTGGGCGTGCGGTAGTTGAGGCTCGGTGGGACGAGCCCGTGCCGGATGCTCAGGGCGACCTTGAGGAAGCCGGCGATGCCGGCCGCGCCCTCGAGGTGGCCGAGGTTGGTCTTGACCGACCCCACCCGCAGCGGGCCGCGGGCCCCTTCGTCGTGGGCCGCCCGGCGAGCGTGGCCCACGACGGCGCCCAGGGCGGCCGCCTCCACCGGGTCGCCCGCCCGGGTGCCGGTGCCGTGCAGCTCCACGTACTGGACGTCGGCCGGGTCGACCCCGGAGCGGCGGTAGGCCCGCCGGATCACGGCCTCCTGGGCCCGCGCGTCGGGCGCGGTCAGGCTGCCGGAGCCGCCGCCGTCGTTGTTCACCGCGCTGCCCCGGATCACGCAGAGGACGGGCGAGCCCTGGGCGAGCGCGTCGTCGAGCCGCTGCAGCACCACCAGGCCGCCGCCCTCGCCGCGGACGTAGCCGTTGGCGCGGGCGTCGAAGGTGTAGCAGCGGCCGTCCGGGGAGAGGCCGCCGAGCTTGGCGGCGGTGACCGCGTTCTCCACCGCGAGGTCCAGGTTCACCCCGCCGGCCAGGGCGAGCGTGCTCTCGCCGCGGCGCAGGCTCTCGCAGGCCAGGTGCAGGGCGACCAGGGAGGAGGACTGGGCGGTGTCCACCACCAGGCTCGGCCCAGCCAGCCCCAGGGCGTGGGAGAGCCGGTTGGCGATCACCCCGCGCTGCAGGCCCGCCGCCCAGTGCCGGGTGGTGGCGCCGGCACCGTCGCGGTGCAGCAGGGCCGCGTAGTCGTCCCAGATCGCGCCGACGAAGACGCCGGTCGCGCTGCCGGCCAGCCGCTCGGGCAGCAGGCGGGCGTTCTCCAGCGCCTCCCAGCCGAGTTCCAGCATCAGGCGCTGCTGCGGGTCCATCGCGGCGGCCTCGCGCGGGCCGATGCCGAAGAACTCGGCGTCGAAGCCGGTGACGGTGGGCCAGTCCAGGAAGCCGCCGTGCCGCAGGTCCGCCCGCCCGGGGGCGTCGAGGTCGCCGTCGCCGTACCAGGCCCCGGCGTCCCAGCGCTCGGGCGGGGTCGGGCCGACGGCGCTGCGGCCCTCGCTCAGCAGCCGCCAGTACGCCTCGGGGGAGGACGCTCCGGGGAACCGGCAGGCCAGGCCGATCACCGCGACGGGGACGTCCGGCTCCTCGTCGCGGGCTGCTCCGGCGGCGGGCGGCTGGTCCATCGGTTCCGACTCCCTTGTGCCGTGTGGGGGCGGCCGGTTCCGGGGAGCCGACCGGTGGGGCTGGTCGCACGAAGAATTGCCCGGTCCGGGCGGAGCGGGGGCATCGACACCGGGGCAGGCGGGTGCCTGACCCGGTCGGTGCCCGGACCGGGAGTTCGAGAGGGCGGGCGAGGCCGTGGCGTCAGATGCCCATGCCGATGCCGCCGCCGACCGGGAGGACCGCGCCGGTGATGTAGCTGGCCTCCTCGCTGGCGAGGAAGCGCACGGCGGCGGCCACCTCGCGGTCGGTGCCGGGGCGGCCGAGCGGGGTCATCTTCATGGTGTCGCGCATCCGTCGGTCGGACAGCGACTTGGTCATGTCGGTCTCGATGATGCCCGGGGCGACCAGGTTGACGGTGATGCCCCGCGACCCCAACTCCCAGGCCAGCGACCGGGCGAAGCCCAGCAGTGCGGTCTTGGTGGCCGCGTAGTTGGTCTGGCCGGGCGAGCCGAGGAAGCCGAGCGCGGAGGAGAGCAGCACGATCCGGCCGCGCCGCTCGGCGAGCATGGTCGAGGCCGCGGCGCGCACCGTGCGGAACACGCCCCGCAGGTTGACGTCCAGCACCTCGTCGAAGGCCTTGTCGTCCATCCGCAGCAGCAGGGTGTCCCGGGTGATGCCGGCGTTGGCGACCAGCACCTCGACCGGGCCCTGCTCGCGGGCGACGGTCTCCAGCGCCTCCTCCACCGAGGTCTGGTCGGTGACCTCGCAGCGCACCCCGAGGAAGCCCTCCGGGACGTCACCGCCCCGGTGGCCGACCGCGACCCGGTCGCCGTCCGCCGCCATCGCGCGGGCCACCGCCAGACCGATGCCGCGGTTGGCCCCGGTGATGAAGACTGATCGAGACATGGTTCGTGGGTCGCCTTTCGTGAGGTGGTCGTTCGGTGCGGCCCGCCGAACCGGCGGCGGGCGTGCGGCGCACTGGCGCGGTCAGCGCTCCGGGGCCTGGACCAGCAGGCAGGACCAGGTGAAGCCGGCGCCCGCGCTGAACACCAGGGCGGCCTCGCCGGGGGCGAGCACGTCCGCCTCCAGCAGGTCCGCGAGGCCGGCCACGGCGTCGCCCGCGCCCAGGTGGCCGGTGGCGCGGCCGAAGTCCAGCGGCTCGGCGGAGGTCTCCTCCGCGAGGATGGTGAGCCAGGAGTCCTGGAGGGTCTTGCGGCCGAAGCGGGGCAGGACCGCGTAGCGCAGCCGGGGGTCGCCCGGGTGCATGCCGGCGCCGTCCAGGGCGTCGGTGATGATCATGCGGATGCTGCGCCGGTTGACCTCGACGAACCGCTCGTTGCCGTGTTCGCGCAGGTAGGCGCGCTTGGTGATCCGCATGTCGACCCGGTCGCGCACGCCGCGCGAGACGGGGGCGAAGGGGTCGACGCCCCGGTGCATCGCCTCCAGTTCGGCGGCGGCGGTGCTCGCCGTCGAGCGCAGCAGCAGCCCGTCGTCGGCCTCCGCGCCGGGGCCGCTCAGCACGACCGCGGTGCCGCCGTCACCATAGGCCACGCCGTAGTCGCTGGCCCAGCGGTCGAAGCCGGGCGCGGTGAAGCGGTCGGCGGTGGTGACCAGGGCGCGTCGGGGGGTGTCCCCGGCGCCGGCGGAGGTCAGGTAGGTCGAGGCGAGCTGGATGGCGGTGCTTCCACCGTTGCACACCTGCTGGATGCCGATGGGCAGGGCCCGGTCGGCGCCGATCCGGTGCGCGATGTAGTGGGCGGGCGACCACAGGTCGTGCCCCTGGTAGTACATGCTCGCGTGGAAGGTCAGGTCGAGTTCCTTGGGCGCGATGCCGACCGTGTCCATGGCCTTGCGGGCGGCGGCGACCGCCATGTCGGGTGCCGTCTCCTCGACGGCGGCGGGGACGTCCTCGTGACCGAGGTCCCGGGCGTGCCGGGGCGTCAGCCGGCCCTCCTGGACGGCGCACTCGACGCGGTCGCGTTCCTCGGGGAGCCACAGTGCCGCGGCCGTAATGGTCACCGGTTCCGCCAGCCTCATCCCCGACCTCCTTCCGGAATTCGCTCTGCGGGTACTTCCCGGCCGAGTCTGCGGCGGGCAGATAGAAACGGGTTAAAAAAACGGCACCGACGTCCGGTCGAACGGCCCGAATGTGTCGATTTGGGTCATGCCACCTTAGACACATGGCCGCCTGCAACTATCGACGGGTTGCCGCCCCCCCGGTCGCTGGATTCGAATTGCGGGGAACTCGCCGACCTGCCGGGAAAGATCTCCGGAGGGTCGGACGTGACCAATTGAGGGGAAGAGGAATATGGGCAACAGCCAGCTTCCGGGCGAAATTCGGGAGAAGATCCGCGAAATCGTCGCCGAGGTGCTCGAAGCGGACATTGCCGACCTCACCGACGAGCAGAGCTTCGTCGACGACCTCGAGGCCGACTCGCTCCTGGTGATCGAGATCATCTCGCGCTTCGAGCGTGACCTGCACATCAAGATCCCCAAGGACGACCTGTCCGAGCTGGACACCCTGCCCGAGGCCTACGAGCTCGTCGCCAAGCACTACGTGGGCGAGGCCGTAGGTGCGTAACAGGACGTCCCGGCGGGTCGTCGTCACCGGGCTCGGGGCCGTCAGCGGCCTCGGGCTCGGGGCCGGGGAACTGATCGAGGGCATCCGGGACGGCCGCAGCGGCATCGGTCCGATCGAGCAGTTCGACCCGACCGGCTTCGAGCACACCCTGGCCGGTGAGGTCCGCGGCTTCGACCCGTCGGAGCACCTGCGCCGCACCACGCCCGAGCGCTGGGGGCGCAGCGGCCAACTCGCCGCCGCCGCAGGGAGGATGGCCGTCGAGGACGCCGGCCTGGACACCGCGGCCGGGCTCCCGGACGGGGGCGTCAGCTGCTTCGGCACCACCAACGGCGAGTCCCAGGCGGTCGAGCACGCGGTGGCCCGCTGGGTCGCCGACGGGCCCGCCGCCCTGCGGCCGGAGCAGATCGCCCGCACCGAGCCGGGCAACATCGCCGGCGCGGTCTCCGCCGAGCTGGGCCTCACCGGCGAGTCGCTCACCTTCGGCACGGCGTGCGCCGCCGGCAACTACGCCATCGGCTACGCCTACGACCTGATCCGCTCCGGCGAGGCCGACTTCGCCGTCTGCGGCGGCGCGGACGCCTCCAACCGGGCCACCCACGCGGGCTTCCACGCGCTCGGCGCCCTCGCCGAGACCGTGCCGCGCCCCTTCGACGAGCACCGCGACGGCATCGTCACCGCCGAGGGCGGCGCGGCGCTCGTCCTGGAGCCCCTCGACGAGGCGCTGCGCCGCGGCGCGCGGATCTACGCCGAGGTGCTCGGCTACGGCATGACCTGCGACGCCAAGCACATGACCAACCCCAACGCCGCGACCATTGCCGAGTGCGTGCGGATCGCGCACGCCAACGCCGGGGTCGAGCCGGGGGACGTCGACTACATCTGCGCGCACGGCACCGGAACCCGGGCCAACGACGTCACCGAGGTGAGCGCCGTGCGCGAGGTGTTCGGGGAGACCCTGCCCCCGATCAGCTCCGTCAAGTCGATGCTCGGGCACACCATGGGCGCGGCCGCGGCCTTCGGCGCGCTGGTGTCCTGCGCCGCCCTGCACGAGGGGTTCCTGCCGCCGAGCGCGACGCTGCGCACGGTGGACCCCGAACTCGGCGAGGTGGACGTCGTTCCCGGCACCGCCCGGGCCGCCGCCCCCCGCGTCGTGCAGAACCACGGCTTCGCCTTCGGCGGCAACAACGCGGTCCTCCTGCTAGGGAAGGTCGAGGCATGACCGGAACCACTCTGCTCGAAGCGGCGCCCTCCGCCCGCCCGGCCGACGAGCGGGAGCACACCGAGCCGTCCGTCCTGCCGATCGACATCCTCGGCCACGCCGTGTTCAGTGCCGCCGGCCACGGGACGGCCCCGATCGCCGCCGCGCTGGCCCGGCCGGAGCCGCCAGTCGGCGCGCCTGGCGAGGACTGGCCGGAGCTGGCCGTGCGGCCGGTGGCGGACTTCGATCCGCAGGCCGTCCTCGGCCGCAAGGGGCTGTCCCGGCTGTCCCGCACCGACCAGCTGGTCATGGCGGCCTGCGTGCTCGCCGCGGACGGGACCGTCGCCGGGTCGACCGCCCGTACCGGCATCGTGCTCGGCACCACCGTGGGCAGCTCCGGCGCCCAGGAGGTGTTCTTCCGCGACACCTTCGTGCAGGAGCGCCCGTACCTGGTCAACCCGTCGGCCTTCCCCGGCACGCTGATGAACTCGGCGGCCGGCAAGACCGCGATCCGGCTCGGGTTCACGGGGATCAACGCGACCGTCTCCGGCGGCCCGCTGGCCGCCCTGCACGCCCTGCGCTACGCCCGGACCGCGCTGGTCAACGGCCACGCGGACCGGCTGCTCGCGGGCGGCGTGGAGGAGCTGTCCGCGGCCGCCGCCTGGTCCTGGCGGCAGAGCGGCGCGCTGCGCCCGGAGTCGGCCCTCGGCGAGGGCTGCGGCGTCTTCGTGCTGGAGCGCGAGGGCGCGCGGGGCGAGGACCGCGGCGTCCTCGGGCAGCTGCTGGCCTGCGAGAGCGGCCACGCCGACCCGGTCGTCGACGGCCCGCTCGGCGTGGCCGCCCGGCTCGCCGCCGTGGTGCGCCGCGCGCTGCGGCGCAGCGGACTGCCGGCCGACGAGCCGGTGGCCGTGGCCCCGGGCGCGGCGGCCCGGCGCGGCTGGTCCGCGGTCGAGCGGCGCGCCCTGCGCGAGGCCCTCGGCGCCGTCCCGGCGGAGCGGATCGTCCGCACCGACACCGCGCTCGGCGAGACGTACGGGGCCTCCGTCGCCCTGCAGCTGGCGGCCGTCCTGGGCCGCTGGCAGGCGGGGCAGGCCGCACCGGGGGAGCGGGCGGCCGTGCTCACCGCGGTCGGCCCCGACGGGTCCGTCGGCGCCGCGGTGATCGCCCGGCCCGACCCGCGCTGAACTCCCGTCCGCGCATGTCCACCGCACCGATCTGGAGAACTCTCATGGAAAGCACGTCTCTGCTCGACCCCTCGGACCGGACCGAGGAGGCCCCGGCCCCCCTGGCGTACGAGCAGACCGTCCCCCGCAGCCTGGTGCACCGCTGGTCGCTCTCCGAGGTGTTCCTGACCGGATCGCGTGCGGTGGACGGGCGGCGGTTCCAGGCCGCCGCCCAACTGCCGCTGTCCCACGGGTACTTCAGGGACCACCCGGGCCGTCTCGACCACCACGACGTGCTGCTCGTGCTGGAGGCGTGCCGGCAGTCCGTCACCGCCGCGGCCCACCTCCACCAGGGTGTCCCGGCCGCCACCACCTTCATGGTGACCGCCTGGACCCTGGAGATCACCGACCCGGACGCGCTGGCGTGCGGAACCCGCCCGGGCGAGCTGGCCATCGACGGCGACGTCACCGGCCGGCACGAGCGCGGCGGACGGCTGCGCCGACTGGAGTTCGCGATGGACCTCAGCCTGGACGGCAGGTCGCTCGGGCACCTCACCATGGACGTCCGCTCGACCGCGACCGACCAGTACCACAACCTGCGCTACATGCAGCGCGGCAGCGAGGTGCCGACCGCCTTCGGCCTGCCCGCCGACCCGATCGGCGAGCCGGTCGACCCGGCCGCGGTGCGCCGCCTCGACCCGGTGAACGCCGTCCTCGACGACGTCCGCCGCGAGGACGGCGGGCTGGCCGCGGTGCTCAGCCCGCGCACCTTCCGCAACCGCAGCATGTACGACCACCCGTACGACCACGTCCCGGCGATGGTCTTCAGCGAGGCCGCCCGCCAGTGCGCGCTGCTCCTGGCCGACGGCGCGGAGGGCGCCGGCCGGGTGCTGCGACTGGACGGCTCGTTCGACCGCTTCGCCGAACTGGACCAGACCGTTCGACTCACCGCCGCGCCGGATCCGGACCGCGGCGCCACCTCCTACCTGTTGCGGGCGGTGCAGGGCGAGCAGGCCGTGGCATCCGTCTCCGTCACGCTCGCCTGACCCGTTCACACCACCTCCTTTCGGAAGGCATCACCATGTCCCACCTGTCCATGGTCTGGTTCGACTTCGGCGGCGTCCTGTCCCCGCCGCTGGAGCGCATCTACGAGGCGTACGAGGTCAAGACCGGCATCAGCCCCCGCCAGCTCAAGGCCGCGATCAAGGGCGTCGCCGACGAGATGGGCCTGCCCACCATGGCGCCCGTCGAGGTCGGCGTGATCAGCGAGCCCGAGTGGGGCCGCCGGCTGGCCCGGGTGCTGGCCGAGCAGAACCCCGGCATCGACCTGTCCCGGGCCGAGCTGGAGACCTTCGGCCGGCAGTGGTTCGACGGCATCAAGGCCAACCCGGTCATGGTCCGGGCGTACCGGTACATCCAGGACAACGGCGTGCGCGTCGGCGTCCTGTCCAACAACGTCACCGAGTGGGGCCCGTACTGGAAGGCGATCATCGCCCCGGTCGGCGAGGTCGACGTCCTGATCGACTCCTCCGAGGTCGGCCACCGCAAGCCCGACCCGGAGATCTTCGAGATCGCCGCCAAGACCGCCGACGTATCGCCCGCCGAGTGCCTGCTCATCGACGACGTCGAGGAGAACCTCGCCGCCGCCCGCGCCCAGGGCTGGAAGACGGTGCTCTACCAGAACGACGAGCAGACCCTCGCCGACCTGCACGCCGCGACCGGCCTCGCCGGTCTGACCGACCTGCTCTGAGCCCGCCCGGCCGGACACCCCGGAGGAGCCACCACCATGACCACCTCAGTCGACGCGTCCGTCTCGGTCACGGACATCCCGGGCCTGGACCCGACGCCGCTGTACACGCCGGTGCCCGAGCGCTCGGCCGGCGGCCTGCCGCAGATCGCGCTGCCCAGCGGCCACCACGCCGTGCACCTCACCCGCTACGCGGACGTGCACAAGGCGCTGACCGACCCGACCTACGGCCGGACCGAGACCAACGTCGAGGGCGGCCCGACCTTCTTCCCCACCACCCTGCCGCCCGAGATGCTGATCAACCTGGACGGCCAGGACCACTCCCGGCTGCGCCGGTTCGTCACCGCGGACTACAGCGCCAA
Source organism: Kitasatospora sp. NPDC001132 (assembly GCF_053598415.1). Lineage (NCBI taxonomy): Bacteria > Bacillati > Actinomycetota > Actinomycetes > Kitasatosporales > Streptomycetaceae > Kitasatospora > Kitasatospora sp. NPDC001132. The sequence continues at coordinate 11,045 of NZ_JBSFKF010000067.1, forward strand.
CGCGGTCGCCAAGCTGCGCCCGTACCTGGACGAGGCGATCACCCGCAGCTTCGCCGAGCTGCGCGCCCAGGAGCGGCCCGACCTGTACACCGCCGTCCTGGACCGGGTGCCGATCGAGCTGACCTGCCACTTCCTCGGCATCCCGGTGGAGGACGTGGCGTACTTCCGCCCGCACTCCCGCACCATCCAGATGGCGCTGCACGACGACGTGCCGCAGCTGGTGGAGGACTTCTTCACCGCGTACAACTACGTCGCCGACATGGTCGCCGGCAAGCGCCCCTACGTCCCGGGCGGCCTGATCGAGAAGTTCATCCAGGGCCGCGACGAGACCGAGCCGCCGCTGGAGGACAAGGAGCTCGTCGGCATCATCTTCACCGCCGTGGTGTCGGTGGACCAGAACGTGCTCTCGGTCCTGGCCAAGGCCGCCCACGTGCTGCTCAGCGCGCCGAGCCTGTGGCAGCGGGCCGTCGCCGATCCCGAGGTCATGCCGCAGCTGGTCGAGGAGATCATCCGACTGGTCCCGCTGGGCCGGATGTCCACCTTCCCGCGGGTCGCCCACCGGGAGGTGGTGACCTCCGAGGGAACCATCCACGTCGGCGACCTCGTCTACGCGGACGCCTTCCTCGGCAACCGCGACCCCGAGGTGTACGAGAACCCGCTGGTCATCGACCCGGACCGGAAGGGCAAGCGCCACCTGCAGTTCGGCTACGGCATGCACCACTGCCTCGGCGCGGCGCTGGCCCGCCTGGAGATCGCCGAGATCCTCGGCCGTCTGGTGCGCGAGTTCCCGACCCTGACGCTGGACGGCGACCCGGCCGACCTGGTCTGGGACGAGGGCGCGCTGCTGCGCCGTCCGACCGGGCTGCCGGTGCGCTGGTAGCCGTACGGTGCCCGCGGGGGAAGCCCTCCCGCGAGGACGCACCCGGGCCCCGTCTGCTGGCAGGCGGGGCCCGGGTGCGTCACGTGTGTCACCCGGCATGTTCCTTTGGACGTACCCGGGGTGGCACCTGAGGAGCAGATCCATTGAGTCCCCCGGTGCGGGACCGATATTTTCTTGAAGCGTCGGCCGGGGGGCAGACGAGATCCCGCCATCGCGCGGGAACCACGGGGGATACATGTCGGACGTGATGCGTGTCGATGTGCTGGGCACACTGGAATTCCGTTTCACCGACCGGGTCTTCGCACTTCGAGGGCCCAAACTGCGAAAAGTACTGGCCCTACTCGCACTGCGGGCGAACGAGGACGTGAACATCGACGTGATGGCGCATGAACTGTGGGGGGAGAATCAGCCCGCCACCGCCGTCATGACCGTCCGCACCCACATTTACCACCTGCGGAAGTGGTTCGCGGCCGTCCCGGTCGCGGAGGAATGCAAGCCGCAGATCGCCAGCCAGCCGTACGGCTACCGGTTGGAGATATCCGAGGAGCACGTCGACGCCACGGAGTTCCGGCTCCGCTGCGCCTACGGGTCCAAGCTGCTGGACGCCGGCCGGGTGGACGCGGCCGCCGAGACCTTCGGCCAGGCGCTGGCACTGTGGCGCGGCCCGGTGCTCACCGACGTGCGGCACGGCGCCGTGATCGAACAACTCGCCTCGGAACTGGGCGGGTTGCGCGAGCGGGCGATCGAGCAGCGACTGGAGGCGGACCTCGACCGCGGGCGCCACCGGGACGTCGTCGAGGAGCTGCGGCTGCTGGTCGCGGCCCAGCCGTTCAACGAGTGGCGGCACGCCCAGCTCATCCGCGCCCTGCACGCCTCCGGCCGCCGGGTCGAGGCGCTCGGGGCCTACCAGTCGCTGCGCACCCTGCTCAACCGCGAGCTGGGCGTCGAGCCCTCCGGGGACGTCCAGCGGCTGCGCACCGAGATCCTCCGAGGCGTCGCATGAGATCCGGCCAGGAAGGACGTGACATCCCGTGATCGAGGAACTGCTGTCCGGGCCGGTCGTCGGCGCCGAATCGTTCGACACCGCGCAGGAGGCGGCCCTCTTCCCCGAGGAGGAGAGGTGGGCCGCCCCGATGGCCACCGCCCGGCGGGCCGGGTTCACCACGAGCCGCGACTGCGCCCGGCAGGCGATGGTCCGGCTCGGGCTGCCGCCGGCCCCGATCCTGCGCGGCCGCTCGGGCGAGCCGCTCTGGCCGAGCGGGCTCACCGGCAGCATGACCCACACCCGCGGCTACCACGCCGCGGCCGTCGCCCCCTCCCTGGACATCCTGGCGATCGGCGTCGACGCGGAGCCGAACCAGCGGCTGGGCAACAGCGACGCGCTGCCGCTGCTGTCGCTCGCCGCGGAGCGGGCGTGGGTCGGCACCCTGTTCGAGCGGCGGCCCGAAGTCAGCTGGGACCGGCTGCTGTTCAGCGCCAAGGAGTCCGTCTACAAGGCGTGCTTCCCGCTGGTCGGGCCGTTGGGCTTCGACGACGTGCTGATCACGGTCGACCCCCGGGACGGCACCTTCCGGGCCCGGGTCAGGCTTCCGGGGCCGGCTGGGCGGGACTCTCGCTCGACCCTGCTGACGGGCCGCTGGCTCGCCCGCGACGGCCTGATCGTGACCGCGATGGTGCTGCGGCGTCCGAGTCGTCGGCGGCGTCGTGCTCCGGACCTGGCCCGGGTGGCGGGTTTTGGCTGATCAGGTCCAGCAGCCCGGGGAAACGCGACTCCAGGTCCTCCCGTCGCAGGTGCGCCTTCCTGCTGTTGCCCCGGTTGATCTGCAGGACCAGCCCGGACTCGCGCAGGATTCGGAAGTGGTGACTGAGCGTGGACTTCGAGACCCCGAGGTCGAAGGACAGACAGGTGCGCTCGGTGCCGTCCGGCAACCCCACGAACTCCTGGATGACCTTGTACCGCAAGGGATCTGACAGAGCGTTCAGGATTGTCGGAAGCTCCATCTCGTCTCGGCTCGGGTGACCCTCCGCGTCGACCATTCTCCTCCGCCTCCCTGTCGCTCGTGGCCTCAACTCGTAGGCCAGGTTTGACTTGCATCATACCTCCGCTCCGTGCAAGCCTTAGGTTCTATAAGAACCGAACCTAAGGTTCGGAGCCCTCCGGAACGGGAGCTTCCCCAACCATGGCTGCACAGACCGAATCCCCCCTCGTCGGGGAAGACGCCGGATCCCAGGCGTCAGGGCGCCAGCGGCAGACGCTGATCCTGGTCGCCGTCCTTCTGGCCGTCTTCGTCGTCCCCACGTCCATCTCCGGTACCGGTGTGGCGCTGCCGTACATCGGCTCCGACCTGGACGCCGACCTGGTGCCCCTCCAGTGGGTCGTCAACGCCTTCAACGTGGCGTTCGCCTGCTTCACCCTCGCCTGGGGCTCCATCGCCGACATCATCGGCCGCGTCCGCGCCTTCGCCCTCGGTGCCACGATCTACGCGGTCGCCTCGCTGGTCAGCGTCTTCGCCGGCAACGTGATCCTGCTGGACGCCGCCCGCGCCCTGGCCGGCATCGGCGGCGCCGCGATCTTCTCCTGCGGTGCGGCGATGCTCTCCACCGTCTTCGAGGGCCCCGCCCGCGGCCGGGCGTTCGCGCTCTTCGGCACCGTCGCCGGCATCGGCGTCTCCTTCGGCCCGTCGCTGTCCGGCGCGCTGATCGAGAACGCCGGCTGGCGCTGGGTGTTCGCCGTGCACGTGATCGTGCTGGCCCTGGTCCTGCTCGCCGTCCCGACCATGAGCCGCGCCGTCCAGGAGACCCGCACCGAGGGTGCGCGCATCGACGTCGTCGGCTCCGCCCTGTTCATCCTCGCCATGCTGCTGCTCACCACCGGCATCGCGCAGGGTTCGCAGTGGGGCTGGGCCAGCCCGGGCGTGCTCGGCCTGTTCGCCGGCACGATCGTCGCCCTCGCGGTCTTCGCCGCGGTGGAGAAGCGCAAGGACCACCCGATGCTCGACCTGAGCATCGTCACCAACCGCCGCTTCATGGCGCTCTGCCTGGTGCCGGTGGCCGGCTCCTTCGGCTTCGTCACCATGCTGACCTACCTGCCCAGTTACCTCACCGCCGCCGGTGGCTACTCCAGCGGCACGGCCGGTGTGATCATGCTGATGCTCACCGTCCCGATGCTGATCCTCCCGCTGGTGGCCGCCAAGCTCGTCGCCAAGGGCGTCTCCGCGATGGGCATCATCTACCTGAGCCTGGTCTTCCTGGTGGTCGGCGCCGCCGGCCTGGAGCTCTACAAGCCCGACGTCAACCTCGGCCTGGTCGCCCTGCCGATGCTGATCGTGGGCGCCGGCTACGCCCTCGCCGCCGGCCTCGTCGACGGCAAGGCCCTGGAGCTCGTCGCCCCGGAGCGCGCCGGCATGGCCGCCGGTTTCCTCAACACCATGCGCCTCGGCAGCGAGGCCGTCGCCGTGGCGATCTACGGCTCGCTTCTCGCCACCGTCATCAGCGGCAAGACCCAGGACAGCATCGCCAGCTACGCCGGCGCCGGTGACGCGACCACCGTCGCCGGGACCGTCGCGAGCGGCAACATCTCCGGCCCGGCCGGCGACGTGGCCGAGGCGCAGCGCGGCAGCTTCACCGACCTCCTGGTCAACGCCTACGACGGCGCCTTCCACACCGTCCTGTGGGTGCTCGGCGGCATCTGCCTGGTGCTGCTCGTGCTCATCGCGCTGCTGCTGAGCGGCCGCAAGACCGAGCAGGCGAACGCCAACTGACCCCGCGGCCGCTTCCGGAGCGGCCCGCGGCCCCCGACCCGGTCGGGAGGCGCCTACACCCCCGGGGCGCCTCCCGACCGGTCCCAGGGCCGGTCGTCGAACCCGCTTCGAGGCCCGACCACCGGGCCGGGGCACCCGTCGGATCCGTCCGACCCCCATCCGCTACGTCTGGAGAACAGCATGACTGGCACCGTGCAGCAGGCCTCGGCCGCTGCTTCGAGCGGGCCCAAGCCGATCCGCAGACTCGATCGGGTGATCATTCGTTTCGCCGGTGATTCCGGTGACGGTATGCAGCTGACCGGTGACCGTTTCACGTCGGAGA
>NZ_JBSFKF010000068.1:0-14806 GCF_053598415.1 Kitasatospora sp. NPDC001132
GCCCTTCAGCGTGACCTGAGCCATGAAAAGTCTCCTACCAGCGGTATGCGGGATGCAACGCGCCGATCCTACTGCCCGTCCCTGTTCCCGCCAGGGGGCGACCACCGATCCGGACACCCTGGTACTGCGGAAGGTCGCCGGAGTCGGGAGCCGTCACCGGAGAGGGACTCGCCCCGACGCGGCCGAGGCACCTCGACTCCCTGCCGGAGCACCGTCTCCACCCCGCGTTCCACCGCCGCCGGACGGCCGCCTTGGACCACGAGGTCGTGGGCGCCTTCATCTCGAGCACGGAGCGCAACGGCGTCAGGCGGCGCAACCGCTGTGCGGTTCAAGCCAAGTCGGGGTGCCGACGGCGGTCGGTGGGCGACTCCGCTTCCACGCGCCGGAGCGAGCGATCTCATAGTGGGGGGAAGCCTGAGCGTCGGGTCACGCTGTCCGAACTGGCCACCAAGGCCACCGGAACCTGGACGTTCGACGCCCAGGGTTTCCCGTGGACCGCCGACGACACCATCACCGTGCCCCTCAAGTACGACGCCAACGGCGGCGCGAGCATATACAGTGCCCGCACCCGGCCGACGTTCACCAACTGCGCCGGAACGGTGTAACAGCGCGCCCGAAAGGCGCTGTTCGAGCACTTCGGCCCGACCGACCCGTGGATCGGGTCGACGACACCGGGCTGTCCGGCCGCGACCGGCCGGACAGCTCCGGGATCGCCGGGTCCTGCGGCGCCACCTGGGCGAGCAGGTGGTGAACGGCGCCTACGCCGACGCCGTCGGCGGCCTCTCACCGGTCCAGATCTCCGCCTTCGTCCTCGGGCTGCTCCCGAAGCCGCGGCTCGACGCCATCGCCGCCGAACCCCGCTCCGGCAGGCACGTCCACCTCGCCCGGTGTGAACATCACCGCGCCGAACAGCGCGTTCTGTCAGCGGTTCTTGCCCGTGGGCTGGGTCTTCTGGTTGTAGATCTCCTTGCCGTCCGCGTTGTAGGCGTGGACGTAGGAGGCCGGGGGGAAGGAGTTCGCGTTGTGGCCGGTGGAGATGGCGGCCGTGTGGACGAACGCGCCGCCCGCCATGACGGCCGGGTACTGCGTCGGGTCGTCGCCGTAGCTGATGGTGACCTTGGCGACATCGGGCGTGTAGTGCCCGGCGCCCAGCGAGAGGTACTGCCCGGCACCGGTCGGCGCGCTGAAGCCGTCGAAGAACTCGACCAGGTGACCGGCGCCCCACAGGCGGTCGTTGATGAACGTCGCGGGGACGGACATGCTGTTGCCCTTGCTGCCCTTCGACTCGCACTGCACGTACTGGTCGCCGGAGTTGACGGCGACGACCACGCCGTCGGTGTCCGAGGAGGCGACGGGAGTGCGGACCGCGATCACCGCGTGGTACTGCGACGCCTCGGAGCCCAGGCAGGAGGCCAGGATCTGGGCGGCGGTCCCGGCGTCGATCGGGGCCGTCGCCGTGCTGGTGACGGTGAAAGCGGCCGGGGGCCGGGGGGAAGCCGGCACGGAGGGGGCGTCCGTGGCGGCTGCTCCTTGTTGTGGTCCCGGTGAGTGCTGTGGCCCCGCCGAGTGTTGTGGCCCCGCCGAGTGTTGTGGTCCCGGTGAGTGCAGCACGGACGGGAGAACCAGGCACAGGGCTGCCGCGGTGCAGGCCGCGGTCGCGCCCAGGGCGTGCCGGAGGTGGCGGCGCCGGTCGGCGCGTCGGCGGATCTCCGCAGCGGGCAGGGCCGGTGCGGGCATCTGCGTGCCGAGCAGCCGCAGCCGGTCGGCGAGGGTGTCGTGGACGGGGTCAGACACGGAGCCTTCCTTCCTCGCTGATGGGGGTCTGGTCAGCGAGTCTGGCCGCGAGCGCGGTCCGGCCGCGGGCGAGGCGGCTCTTGACGGCGCTGACGCTGGCGCCGGTCTCGGCCGCGACCTGCTCGACGGAGAGGTCGCACATGTGGTGCAGGACCAGGGCGCCTCGCTGTGCCTCGGGCAGGTCGCGGAGCGCGGCGACCAGCATCAGGTGCTCCTCGGAGGGCGGCTCGACGGTGGGGGGTTCTTGGCGGTGGTGGCGTCCGGCCAAGTGCAGGCCCCGGGTGAGACGCCGCCAGCGGGAGTGTGCCAGCCGTCGGGCCGTGGTCCGGATCCATGCCTCCGGGGCCTCGTCCGGGTCGAACGTGCGCCTTCGGTCCCACGCGCGGATGAATGCCTCCTGGACCACGTCCTGTGCTTCGGACCAGTTGCCGGTTAACGCGTACAGCTGCCCGGTCAGGCGGGAGAAGGACGCGGCGTAGAACGCGTCGAACTCCTGTGGCGTCATCAAGGGCCTCTCTTCTGGGACTGGCCGTCAGTTCACGGCACAGGCGGCTCGCGAGGAAGCGCTCCTCGGCCGCGGCGGTGGAGCCGTGTGTCCTGGGCGGAGCCTCCCGCCCTGTACGCACGAGCGCCGCCCCGGGGTCGCACCGACGGCCTATGACCTGGATCACGGGTGCGAGGTGCGACCTGCCGGGCGTCGGGAGGCGTACAGGGGTGCCGGCGTCAACCGGACGCCCGCAGGAAAGGACACGGATTCATGCGCATCCGCCCGATCATGCTCATCGCCGCCACCGCCACCGCCGCGGCCATCGCGACCGCGGGGGGAATGGCCACTGCCGCGCCCGGCATCCCCACGGCCACCCCCACGGCCCACGGCAAGCCCGCCGAGGCGCCCGCCGCCACGGCCAACGGCGCCGGCTCGGCCGACGCCCCGGTGGTCTCCGGCAGCGGCTCGTCCTCCACCCCTGTGACTGCCACCCCGGCCGCTTTCACCGTCACCAGCACGGCGACGGCCCCGATCGACGCCGGGACCGCCGCCCAGATCCTGGCCTCCTGCCTGGGCTCCGAGGCGTCGCAGTACCACGCGGTGATCGCGGTCCGCACTCCCGTCGCCTCCTCGGACACCGACGGCGTGGTCGTCGCCGTCAACTCCGGCGACCAGTACGTGCAGTGCGAGTCGAAGGGCAGCAAGGGCAACAGCATGTCCGTCCCCGCGACGTTCATCAACGACCGCCTGTGGGGCGCCGGTCACCTGGTCGAGTTCTTCGACAGCTTCAGCGCGCCGACCGGTGCCGGGCAGTACCTCTCGCTGGGCGCCGGGCACTACACGCCCGATGTCGCCAAGGTCACCATCAGCTACGGCGACGACCCGACGCAGTACCCGGCCGTCATGGCGGGCGGCGCGTTCGTCCACACGGCCGCCATCTCCACCGGCCACAACGCGAACTCCTTCCCCCCGGCCTCCTACGTCCACGCCTACAACGCGGACGGCAAGGAGATCTACAACCAGAAGACCCAGCCCAATGTCAAGGGCGCCCACCAGTAGGCGTTACTTCAGGGCTTGGTGGGGGCGGCCACCCGGCGGTAGCGCGGGGACGCGGCGGATGAGCACACGCAGTGTGACGACGAGTGGATCCGCTCCACCACCCACCTCTTGTCGGCCCGGACCGGGGCGGGTACGCACAGGGGCGTCCGTGCGGTTGACGCAGAGGGTCGCGTTCACGATCCCTAGCAGGGCACGTCGCCGCGGCAGCGCCACAGGGTCTCGCGGTCCGGGTAGACGTGGGCGTTCGGAGAGAGCATGTGGCCGACCCACTGCTGCCCGTTCCCGGCGGCGACGAAGGCCTCCGCCTGGTAGGCGAGCGGTGTGCCGCGGCGGGGGGTGACGCACTCCTCCGGATCGCTGGTGAAGGTGGCCCCGGGGGCGACGGTGGTGTGCAGGACGGAGCGCCCGGGGTCACAGGAGTGCAGGACACCCGACCAGAAGCCGGCCACCTTCGCGGTCACCTCGATCGGCGCGTCCGTCGGATTGTCGACCCGGACCGCGAACAACACCTGGCGGGGCTGCACCATCGCGCAGGCGCGCAGCCAGGTGCCGGACGGCCCGGCCTTCGGCGCCGAGCAGCGGCTGTCCCCGCCGAGCGCGCCGACCTCCACCGCCTGGGCGAGGCCCTCGGCCGACTCCGCCGACTCCGCCGCCGGCCCCCGCCGGGCCGCGCCCGCGGACGGCGCCGTCACCACCGAGGCGGTGTCGTCGGGCCCGCCGTTCCCCGCCCACAGCGTCCCGCCGGCCACGACCACGGCCACGGCCACGAGCGCCAGGGCCCCGGACGCCGCACCCCGTCGGCGCCGCCACTGCCGCGCGACCCGCCACACCGCCGGCCGGGCGTTCGGTGGCCCGTCAGCGACCTCCGGACGCGCCGGGACCGGTACGGCTGCGGCCGCGGCGGTGGGGACGGCGGCGGTGGTCCGGCGCGCCACGCGGCGGTCGCGCTGCCCGTGGTCCGCCGCCAGCCTGGCCTGCCGGTGCCAGCGCTGCCAGCGGGCCAGCTCCGCCGGGTCCGTGCCGAAGATCCGGGCGAGTTCGGCGAGGACGGCGAGGTCGGGCAGCTCGGTGCGGCTCGGGTCGAGGTAGCGGCTGATCGAGGAGGTGCTCAGCCCCCGGACGTTGGAGCCGCTGAGCCGGTCCCGCAGTCGGGCCGCCACCCGGTCCAGGGACAGGCCGCACGCGCCGAGCCCGTCGTTCAGTGCGCGGACGAGCAGGACCCTGGGGCGCTCCCGCTCCTCCGCCGTGGCCCCCGCGGTCTCGTCCGACGGTTCGTCATGCATGCGCTGTTGTCCCAATCGCTGTCCCGGTATGCATCGTTTCCGCACGTCGGAGCGGTGGGACGGGAAGTGGGCGAGCTCTGGGACGCCACGCCGGCCGAGGGGCCTGGTGACGGCCAGGGAGCGTCCGCAGGATGGTCCCACGACATCGCATCGACTCGCCGACTCGCTGACTCGTCGACTCCCGCCGCGCCACCGCCTCCCGGTCCCCGTGTGCCTCCGGCACGCCCGCCGACTGTAGGGGAGGCGACCGGGCGACGGGCAGGACCGGTTCACCCCAATGGAGGAGCTCTCATGAAGCTGTACAGGCGCATCTCGACCGCCGCCGCGCTGGCCGCCCTCACCCTGCTGCCGGTGCTCGGCACGGCGACCGCCGCTCCGGCGGTGTCCGCCGCCACCGTGCGGGACCGCGTCGTCTCGGTGGCCCGGGGGGAGATCACCCCCGACGGCGCCTCTCCCGAGAAGACCGGTTCCTGCGACAAGTACTTCGCCTACCACAGGAACGGCGGATCCTGCGCGAAGACTCCGTGGTGCGCGGCCTTCGCCGAGTGGACGTGGCACCAGGCCGGGATCGAGGAGACGCCCGACGTCCTCGCCGCGCGCGGCATCGGCAAGTGGGGCAGGGAGAAGGGACTGTTCCACACGCGCGGCGCCTACACCCCGAAGCCGGGCGACCTGGTGATCTACGGCGAGCCGGACGGCGGCACACCCGGCCACGTCGGCGTGGTCGCCGCCGTCCACCGCGACGGGACCCTCGACACCGTCGACGGCAACCTCGGCGACGCGGTCGCCGTCCGCACCCGCCTCGACCCCTCGAAGGTGAGCACCAACCAGCAGCCCGTCTCGGGCTACGTCAGCCCGCCCGGCGCCTGAACCCCCTCGCACCGCCCGCACCCCCGAACCGGAAGGACCATCGTCATGGAACGCACCGCCCGTCAGGGCCTCGGCCTGATCGCCTCGCTCGCCGCAGCCGCGGCCGCCCTGCTCGCCGCCCCGCAGCCCGCCCACGCCGGCCTGGACCCGTGGTCGTGCGTGGAGGGACGCGTCTGCGCCTACAGCGGCCCCGACGGGACGGGACAGGTCTGCGCCTGGCCCTACGACGACCCGGACTGGCAGGCCGGGGACACCTGCAGCTGGTCCGCCACCACCAAGGTCCGCTCGGTCTACAACCACGGCACGTCCGGCAGGCCCGTCGGCTTCTACACCGGTGCCGACTACACCGGCCAGCGGGTGGTGTGCACGGCGGCCGGCGCCAAGGGCAACTTCTCGCAGAACGGCGGCACCGGCGTCCACCTCCGCTCCCACCGCTGGACCTGCTAGCCCTCCTGAAGGTGTCCCGGTCCCCGCCCGGCGGGGACCGGGACACGCTGCTGCCGCCGCGGCCCACACCCGTGGCCAGCCGCTCCAGGCGACGACGGCGCTGACCGCTCCCGGCGGCACTCCCGGGCCACAGGCCCGCGTGTACAGCCGCAACGGCCTCGTCAACTCCGGTGGCGTGGTGGCCGGAAGCGTGCGCGACGTCCACGTCCCCGGTGCCGCAACCGCGGCCCCGGTCTGGCCCGTACAGATCGGTGCGCTGCCCGCCGTCGCCGACTGCTACCGCCACCGCCCGTCCCCGGACGGCACTCTGCGGGCCGGCGGCGCCGGGGTCCTGAGCGGGCCGGCGGGCATCGGCAAGACCCAGGCTTGCGCCCACCGCGCCCACACGGCACTGCGGACGGGCGCCGTGGACCTGGTCCTGTGGATCGACGCGTCGACCACAGCGCCGCCGGGACCCACACCCTCGCCAGGGACCCCACCATCCGCCTCCACGCGGTACACGGGCGCTTGTTCGGCGCCGCCCACCCCTTCACCCTCGCCTGCGCCGCCAACCTCGCCCTCTATCTGCGCATCAGCGGTGACCCCGGCCCGGCTGTGGAACGCTGTCGTGTACGGATCCCGAGAAGGGAGCACACATGGCGGGTTGGTACCGACGCCGGGCGGAGCTGGCCCGGGTGGGCGGAGAGGCCAGCCTCAGAGGGTTCTGGAAACCGATTGGCCAGCCGCTGCCGAGCTGCGATGATGCCTCCGTTTCCCAGACGGAGGACATTTGTTCGTTTTCGTGTGTGCGGGGTGCGGCGCTGAGCTGACCACTCCGCTGTCCCGGGTCGCCCTGCCGGTCCACGCCCATCAGACGTACGGGAACGGGATTCAGCTTCCGGTACTCATGGAGTCGGGCACCTTCGCCGTGGACCCGGAGCCCTGGGGGCCGCCGTGGCGGACGTGGGAGGAGATCCATCCGGACGAGGCGGCCGCCCGCGGTGTCTACGCGCCGGTCTACGCCCTGTCCGACGGCGCGCCGGGCGCGATCGTCATCGCGCCCGGTGACGCCCGCGGAACCGTGCTGATCCCGGACAATCGCGGAGGCGGCTACTGTTGCGGCCTTGACGGGGCCGACGGCCCCAACGTGGCCTGCGTGGAGTGCGCCTTGCCCGTGGCGAGCCGGATCGACGACTGCTCGCTCTGGCAGGCCATGTGGCTCGCCCCGAACGCCGTGCGCCGCCTCCCCGTTGAAGGCGCCGACGTGGCACCGCTCACCTGGGCGGAGCTGATGGCGGAAGGGAAGCGCACGCCCCCGTTCGAGCCGATCGTCACATGGAGGTCGCGGATGGGGGCGGGCCACTGGTCGAACCACTGGTGGTCGTGGAGCCCGCAGTGGGAGGCGGCGGCCGGGCGGGCGTTCGCCCACCTGCTGGTGGCTTCGGGGGGCTGGCCGGTGATCCTGCCGGACGGCTTGGTCGGGGAGGTGTTCCAACGCGCGCTCGACGCCCTGCTGCCCGCGGGTCCGCCGGCGCGGCGCGCAGTCCTGGCCGGACCGGGACGGCCGACTCCCGGCAGGGACGCAGACATCCTCCTCGTGCCGTCCCATCCGCAGACGGGGGAAGTCTGGGCCCCGGCCGACACGGCGGCGTACCCGGTGCCGTTGCCGTTCGGGGTGTGGTTGTGGCTGGTTCTCCCCGAGCGGGACCTGCCCGTCCCCGCGTCGGGCGGCCTACCCGACGGCGTCCTCCGCGACGACTTCGACCCGCCCGCGCCGCGCCCCCGGCACCTGTTCCGGGCCGACTCGGGAACGTTCCGACACACCCTGGCTCGACTGCCGGCCGTCCGCAGCCCGTGGCTGCGCGAGATCCTCGACGGCCTCATGCGGTACAGTCCCGCCGGCTTCTTCTAGCCCCAATGCCGTGTAGATAGCGGCTGCGGGCTTCCGTTACGGGTCTGGTGTGATCACGATGTCGATGCTGATGGTGGCTTTGTAGCTGGTCCGGTCGATGGTGCCTTTGGCGTTGTGCTTGGAGATCGCGCGTTTGACGACGCGGGGTCGGGTGCGGATGCGCCGGTCGGGCATGAGGTGGGCCAGGACTCGTCGGCCGATGGTGCCGACGAGGTCGATGACGGGGTCCGCGATGACGCCCACGGCCTGGATGATCAGGTCGCGGGCGGTGTTCAGGGCGATGGTGAAGCCGGCCCGGTCGGGGTCGACACCGGGACGGGTGCCGGTGGAGTCGGCCATGGCCAGGCGCAGGACCTGGTAGGTGACCAGCAGCGCGTGGACTTCCTGGTCGAGGCCGGCGGGGGTGCGGGCACGCAGGACGCGGCCGCCCAGGATGGTGGACTTGATCTCCAGGTAGGCGGTCTCCGTCTCCCACCGCTGGTGATACAGCGCGATCAGTTCCGCGGCGGGATGGGTCCGGTGGTCGGTCAGGGTGGTCACCAGCCGGTAGAGGCCGGTGTGGCGGCCGGTGGCCGTGGCGATGGTGATCTCGCAGTCGATGACGCGAACCGCGACGGTGCCGAGTCTGGCCAGGTAGGAGCCGTCGCGGTTGCGGTGAAGGACGGGCAGGTGGCGGCCGTTCTTCACCCGGACCAGGACGTGGGCGCCGGTGGTGGCGATGGCGCTCACGAGGCTCTGGGCGGCGAAGTCGCGGTCCAGCAGCACGATCATGCCCTCGCGCAGGCTGCGGAGCAGGCGGGGCGCATAGGTGGTCTCACCGTCTGCGGTCGGTCCGAACACCGCGTCCAGCGCGGTACGGGTACCGCAGGACGCCAGGACCAGCAGCCGCAGCGCCGGATACCCCGAACCACCGTTGTTGCAGCGGTGCTTGGTGTACACAGCCAGGTTTGCCGGGCTGTCGGGGACCGCGATCGTCGTGCCGTCGATCGCGCAGACCAGCAGCCCCCGCCACCACGTCCCGGTGGTGCGGATTCCGGCGGCCGGGCCGCGCAGCAGGTCGAACAGCCAGCGCAGCGGCTCGGCGCCCACCCGTTTGCGGGCCTGCGCCAGAGCACCGCCGGTCGGGTCCGCGACCGGCAGACCGTCCAGGCCGGCCGTCAGCCGTTGCCACACCTGCCGCCAGCCCAGCCCGGGGAACAGACACCCGGCCAGCAGCAGATACACCACCACCCGCGACGGCAGATCCGGGACCCGGGCCTGCATCCTGCCGGTCTGTGCCAACGCCTCGTCGACCATCTCGAACGGCACGATCCGGGTCAATTCGCCGAGATGGACGGGCGCGAACGCCCCTGCGGCAACCACAACTTCGCGAGAGATGACAGACTGAGCACCCACGGAGCTCCTAGCCGAACAGTGATCTTGGTCGACACGGTTCCAGCAGGGAGCTCCGTCCCATTTCAGCCCACTTGACGAAGCCGCCCGAGGCGCTATCTACATGGCATTGCTTCTAGCCCACGCCACGGTCACTGGTCGGCCGGGCCAACCCCTGCCGAGTCGAGCCGTGGCCGATTCTGGCCCAAGCCCTCTCAGCGAGGCGACTCAGCGTCAGAGGAGAAGAACACGCTTGCGTACCCGTGCGGATGTGACGGGAGGTAGGAGGCGATGGTGACTCCATGAGCGGCGGTCATCGCGTCGCGCCGGCCACCCCACCCAAGGCCGGCCGCTCCCGGCTGCGCGCGGTCGGGTGATTCTGTAGCCCTGACGGGCTCTCACACTACGGTGCGCGGAGTTGGAATGTAAGGCGGGTGGAGGCTGATGCAGCCGGCAGCAGAGTTCGTCTATCTGATCACCACTGGGAGCAGTGGCACGGCGACGATTGGACACAGCTCCGCGCCCCGTCCGCTTCACCTCCCACCCGAACCTGGACGGCAGCGGGTCGGTCGGTGCCGGCGTGGGCTCGATGCGGGCAGCCGCACCCGCGCGGATCCTCGGGACTCACGCCTACAGGCCGCTGCCAAGACCTGCCCAGAGCGGAACCGGATGTGGTCGGCGGGCTGATCGTTCACCCGTTGAGGAGGACGACGGGCGACGCCGGCTGTTACGCCTCACCCCAGCCGTTCGGTGTCGCACTGGTGTTGGCTGGGTCAGGGTGAGCGGACTCTGCGGAATCGGACGTATGCGCTGCGCAGCTGATGGGTACGATCGAACGGTCTTTCGTTAGGGGAGGGCTGGTTTCGATCAGCCGTAGGGGGTGGGGCGGTCCATGTCTGATCGCATGACCGAGTTCGACCGCATGATGAACCCGTGGGCATACGATGCGAACGGCAATCTGACCGCGAAAGCCAGAGGCCAGGAGGCTGCCCGGACGCAGATCAACTCGGCCGGCGCGGCGGCCGGCGGCTTCTCGGTCGACCTGGCGTCGCTCGACAGCGCTGCCGCGACTGCCGACCAGATCAACTGCCGTTTGGGAGGCGAGTGCGAGAGCGCTGACGACGAGATGGCCGCGGTCGCGGGCGGGCTCGCCGGCTTCGGCATCGGCGCGGCGTGCAAGGAAGCGTCTGCGACTTGGGACAAGCAGATTCAGTCGCTTTCGAAGGTCATCGGCGGGCTCGCGCAGAACGTGCGGTCGACGGCCAAGAACTATCGCGATGCCAATGCGGCCATCGCGGGTACCTTCCAGCCCAACGGGGGTTGATGCGTCGTGGTGGGTTTTCATGACCTGACGAACGCGAAGGTGGACTGCCTGGGTTCGGCCGCGGGTGCCTGGGACGAGGTCGCCGCGAAGCTGAAGGCGCTGGACGGCGAGTGGAACAGCGGCGTCGTCGTCAAGGTGAACGGTTCCGGGTGGAGCGGCAAGAGCGCCGAGTCGGCGAAGCCGGCTCTCCAGCGTGGTAACGATCAGCTGGACGCGGCCGCGGTGGAAGCGGCTGCGTTGGCGTCCGTGCTGCGGCAGGCGGCGACTGAGATCCAGGCCGCCAAGGACACGGCGAACGCGCTGGTCACCGAAGCGGTCGCGGCGGGACTCACCGTCAGTGCCGACGGTACGGTCAGCTGGCCGGATCCCGACAAGGCGATCCGGCAGGATCCACAGGCGGCGGCCGCGTATCACGACAAGTACCGGTCGAAGGCCGGCGATATCCGGGCCCGGATGGACGCGGTTCTTCGCGACGCCTCGGAGGCGGACGAGCGGGCCTGTTTCGCCCTGCGCGCCGACGCCTCCACGGACAAGGACGGATCCTTCAACGCACAGGCCGTCGGCGGCGGCGCGGAAGCGGACGCCAAGCGGGCGGTCCAGCTGGCCGCCAAGGGAAACAAGCTGTCGGACGCGGAACTCGTCGAGCTCAACAGCCTGCTGCACACGCACGCGGCCGACGCGCAGTTCACGACCAGGTTCTACCAGGACATCGGCCCCAAGGGACTTCTGATGTTCTGGAACAGCATGGTCGGCGACGACAACAGTGTCGCGGGCGCGAGCGGCGCCCGCTGGAAGCAGTACCAGGAGTTGCAGAAGAACCTCGGGACCGCGCTGGCCACCGCCACACGCAGTACCAGCCAGCCACACCTGTCGGACCAGTGGGCGGCCGACCTGCGCAAGGCCGGAGCCGAGCCGCTCTGGGAGACGCCGGAGACAACAGCAGGCAAGCCATGGGTCCCACGGGGTTACCAGGTGCTGGCCGGGATCCTGCGCACCGCGAACTACGATCCGCACTTCCTGAATCCGATCGCCGAGCACGTCCTCCAGCTCGACTCCAAGGACACGCACCCGACCATGCGGTTCTGGAGTCCGGCGCTTCTGAGCAAGAGCCCCGAACGGCTGGGCTTCAACATCCTCGGGCAGGACGGCGGAGCCGGATTCGAGCCGGTGACGGGAATCATGGAAGCGCTGGCCCACAGCCCGGAAGCGGCCACCAAGTTCTTCCACGACAAGCCCACCGCCTACAACACCGACGGCACGGTCAACCCCGGCGGCAGCCCCAAACCCGCCGACTACCTGCACTACCTGGCCCACGACAAGGAATTCAGAGGAGACACCGTCTCCCAGAACAAGGACATCGTGGCCGGCGCCCTGGCCAGCGGACCCACCGCGTTCGGGCACGCTCTGGAGGCCGCGACGAGCGGGCACCCGTACGACGACCTGCCCTCCACGCCGGCGAAGCACACCGCCGACCAGGCGGACGTCATGAGCAAGGTCATGAAGGAGTTCGGACGGGACGAGGGCGGCAGCCTCGCCCGCATCACCGACAAGTCCGGTGCCGGCGCACCCGTGGCGGCCCTACGGCCGAGCCTGGGGAACATGACCGCCGACTACATGGGTGACATCCAGCGCGCGATGTCACCGTGGGACCACACGCTGCCCGTGAACGGCGAACCGGCCAGACTCAGCACGTCCGACGTCCGTTCCGTGCTGAACGTCATCGGTCGCGACCCGGGGGCCTACGGCAGCGTCATCAACGCCCAGCAGGCCTACACCACGGCTTTGATCCACGGGACCTTCGCCGGTGGTGAGACCGACACCGCGAAGCTCGCCATCCCGGTGGAGAACGCCGCCAACGCCGGAGGAGCGGTGGCCTGCGTACTCAACGAAGCCCGGGCCGATGCGGTGTTCAAGCAGCACGCCGCCTCGGACAAGGAGTTCAACGACGCGGTTCAGAACGGCTCATTCTGGGCCAAGACAGCTTTCAGCACGACCCTGGGCGGCATCACCGGAGGTGTTGCCAGTGCGGCCGGCGCATCCGAAGCATCGGACTTCATCGTCGACCAGATCCTGCAAGGGGTCACGGCGAGCGTCCAGCAGGACACAACGGCGGCCGCCCAGGCGGAAGCCGGCCAGCAGTCGGACGGGGGCCGGAACTCCAACGCGATCAGTGCGGCCCAGGCGGTCCGGGACGCCGCGAAGGGCTCATCCCTGACACAGGCGCAGATCGAGGACCTCGCGGCACGGGTCGGCGGTCAGGCCGCGCAGGGCGGCGCGGTGGGCGCCGGGGCGAACAGTACCGCCAACGGAAAGAAGTGACACCCACATGCCGCGGTGCCGGGTCGACGGCAGCGGGAAACGCGCCGACCCGGCACCGGAAATCGCAGCCGGCGAGAACACCGGCTGCCATGAAAGGAGAAGCGTACGGGTGAAGGTCCGTCGATCACGGCTGGCCACAGCCGCCCTACTTGTCGTCGTGGCCGGCGGCCTGTTCCTGTGGCAGCGGACCCAGGACCCGGGCACCGCTCAACAACCGGCAGCTCGTATCCCGCTCGGCGAGTGCCAGGGCACCCTTGACGACAAGCGATTCAGCGAGATCCTGCACTCCACCTCGACGGCCACGGTGCAGGCGACGTTCACACCGCCTACAGAGTCCACACCGGCCTACCTGTCGTGCACGGTGATCGGCAACAACCAGCAGAGGCTGGTCGTTACCGCCGTCGGCGCCGCCACCGAGGCGGAACGCATCCACAACGAAGGACAGCAGGTAGCGAAGGACTTCCTGCCGTTCTCCGACGGCGAAGCCGGTCAGCGCTCCTCCGTGGTGCGCTTCCCCTGCGTGGTCAGGACGACGCCCGATGATCCGGGCCGCACCTGGTACTACACGGCGGCCCTCGAACTCCGGACATCGGCGGGCTCGTCCAATCCGCCGCCCGGACGGCAGAAGATGGCCGATCTCTCCGTGGCGTTCGCCCGCCAGGCGATCGACAAGGCGCCACTGGGGTGTACGAACACGATCCAACTGCCGAACGGGCCGGTCGTCTTCAGCTGACCCAGGCGGGCGGCACCTGAGCGGCGTCCTGTCGGTCGTGCCGCTGCTGCGCAGCACGGCGGAGTCATAGGCCGACCTGGCGCTCGGGCCGGGGTGAGCCAGGCGCAGGCAGCTCGAACTCGACCCGCCCCACGCCTCACCGAACCGTTCCCCCCTCGACCCCTCGACCCCGCGCGGCTGCGCCGGTGGGCCGGCGCGCAACCACGGCGGCCGGGCGGCGGCCATGCCCTGGCCCGTCCGGCCGCCCGGTCAGTGGGTGGCTTCGGCGGCGACGCCGACGAGCTGGAGGATGGCGTGGCCCCAGGAGGTGGCGGCGATCAGGACGCCGAAGGTGACGGCGGTGAAGACGGTGAGCGCCTCGTCGGCGCGGCTGCGGGCCTCGGTGCGGCGCCGGAGCCGCAGGACGATGATGATCGCCAGGAACGCCGTCGCGCTGATCGTGTACTGCACTGCTCCACCCCGACCCGGTATTTGCTCTGTGTGAGGCCCCGGTTACCCGGGCCTACTGCATTCGGGTGAGCATGCCAGAGCCGTTCCCCGTCCGAGGCCGGTTCGGGAAAACCCGGTGGGTGCGAACGGCCCCGCGGCGCGTTGTTGGACAACTCCTGTCCCCGTGGCAGGTGATCTTGATCGTTTGCCAAACAATCTTGATCGGCATCAGCCGGGCTGGTGGCAGTCGAAGAGCGGCACCCTGTTGCCGGGTCGTTCGGGTCGAGGTTGGTGCGCACCTCTCTGGCGAGGATCTGTGACGGGCGGAAGCGCAGCGGTGCCGTACCGACCGGGCGGGCCGACGGCGGTGGCGTCGTCGCGGCATCGGCGGGGGGGGGGGCGCTCACAGTGACGGCCCGGTCGGCGTTGACTCAGCGTGATGGGGGTGGGGCGACCGGTGGTGCTGTCGGGCCCGGGGCGGTGAGTGCGCTCACATGCGGATGCAGGGCACGACGACGGCTAGGAATGTCCGTTTTGTCCGCTTTTTACGAAGGGCGGGTGGTATTTGCGCAGGTCAAGGAGGGCGGATCGCTCCGGACGGGCCCTTCCTTCGAATCGGAGCCACTCTCCTCGCTACGACGGCGGATCGTAGCCGGGGGTCTTGGCGGGCCCCGTCGCGGTCTGGCAACTTGGCATTCGTCGCCAGCCACACCGGCACCTGTCCCGCCGGTGAACGGCCTACCGCCAAGCCACGCCCCGCGACCGTTCGGCCCCTGTCCGGCCATGGTCCAAAACGGGG
>NZ_JBSFKF010000069.1:0-14003 GCF_053598415.1 Kitasatospora sp. NPDC001132
GGGACGGCCCGTTGGGCGCGGTCAGCCCGTTGGAGGCACCGTCCTGGTTCACCGCGGAGCCACGGATGACGGCCAGCACCTGGTGCCCGTTGCGCTGGGCGTCCGAGAGCCGCTCCAGCACCAGGACACCGACGCCCTCGGCGAAGCCGGTGCCGTCCGCGCCCTCCGCGAACGCCCTGCAGCGGCCGTCCGGGGAGAGCCCGCGCTGGCGGCTGAACTCCACGAAGGTGCCGGGCGAGGCCATCACCGTCACACCGCCGGCCAACGCGAGGGAGGACTCGCCGCCGCGCAGCGACTGCGCCGCCAGGTGCAGCGCCACCAGCGAGGAGGAGCACGCCGTGTCGATCGACAGCGTCGGCCCCTCCAGACCGAGGGTGTAAGCCACCCGACCCGACACGATGCTGCCACTGCCGAACGCGCCGAAGTAGTCGTGGTACATCACCCCGGCGAACACACCGGTGCGGCTGCCCTTCAGCGAGACCGGATCGATCCCCGCACCCTCCAACGCCTCCCAGGAACTCTCCAGCAGCAACCGCTGCTGCGGATCCATCAACAGCGCCTCACGCGGCGAGATCCCGAAGAACCCGGCGTCGAACGCGCCGGCCTCGTGCAGGAACCCACCCTCGCGGACGTAGGACCTGCCCTCCAGACCCGGCCGCGGATCGTATAGGTCGACGTTCCACCCCCGGTCGGTGGGGAACGGCGTGATGCCGTCCCCGCCCTCGGTCACCAGCTCCCAGAGCTGCTGCGGCGAGGTCACCCCACCCGGATAGCGGCAGGCCATGCCCACGATCGCGATCGGCTCGCGCAGGGCCGCGGTCAGCTTGCGGTTCTGCTCCCGCAGCCGTTCGGTCTCCTTCAGCGAGGCCCGCAGGGCGTCGACCATCCTGGTGCCCGGGTTCTGCGGCTGCTCCTTGCTCCCACTCTTCGCCACCGGAGTACCCCCTGTCACAGCTCCTCCTGTCCACCGAAGTCGTCAAGGGCCAGGTTCATCAGGCTCTCGATGTCCATCGTGTCGATCGACTCGCCGCTCTCGCCGTCGTCGCCCTTCGACTCGGCGGCGGACTCCGCCTTGAGTCCGGCCAGTTCGAGCAGGCTGTCCAGCAGGCCGGCGTCGCGCAGCCGGGCCAGCGGGATCGCGCCCAGCGCCTGGCGCACCGCAGTCTCCTGCACTTCGCCGGCCGAGCCCTCGGCCGGGGCCAGTTCGGCTTCCAGGTGCCGGGCCAGCACCCTCGGGTTCGGGTAGTCGAAGATCAGCGTGGCCGAGAGCCGCAGCCCGGTGGCCTCGTTGAGCTGGTTGCGGAACTCCACCGCCGTCAGCGAGTCGAAGCCGAGTTCGCTGAATGCCCGGTCCAGTGCCACCTCGGTGACCCCGAGCACCCCGGCCGCCTGGGTGCCGACCAGCTCGAGCAGGAACGCGATCCGCTCCTGGCCGACCAGCCCGGCCAGGCTGCGCCGCAGCGCGGCCGAGGCCGTGGAGGCTGCCTGCGCCACCCGCCGCGCGGACGAGGAGCGCACCAGCCGACTCAGCAGCGGCGGGACCCGGTTGCCCTGGGCCAGGGCGGCCAGGTCGAGCCGTGCGGGCATCAGGACGGCTTCCGCCCGGCCGACCGCGGCGTCGAACAGGGCCAGGCCGGCCTCCTCGCTGAGGCTGCCCACCCCCGACTGGGCCATCCGGCGGCTGTCGGCCTCGCTGAGCCGGTCGGCCATGCCGCCGTTGCCCGACCACGCGCCCCAGGCCAGCGAGGTGGCCGGCAGGCCGACCGCCCTGCGGTGCAGGGCCAGGCCGTCGAGGAACGCGTTGGCGGCGGCGTAACTCGCCTGCCCGGGGCTGCCGAGCAGACCGGCCGCCGAGGAAAACAGGACGAACGCCGACAGCTGTCGGTCCTTGGTCAGCTCGTGCAGGTGCCAGGCCGCGTCCACCTTGGGTCGCAGCACGGCGGACAACCGCTCGGGCGTCAGCGAGGCGAGCGTCCCGTCGTCCAGCACGCCCGCGGAGTGCACCACCGCGGAGACCGGGTAGCGCGCCAGCACTGCGGCCAGCTCCTCCCGGTCGGCCAGGTCGCAGGCCAGGATGGTCACTTCGGCGCCCAGGCCGGCGAGTTCGGCGTGCAGCTCGGCGGCGCCGGGCGCCGCCTCGCCGCGCCGGCTGAGCAGCAGCAGGCTCGACACCCGGTGCTCGGTGACCAGGTGACGGGCCACCAGGCGGCCCAGTGCCCCGGTGCCGCCGGTGAGCAGCACCCGGCCGCTCCACTCGACGGGGGTGTCCGGTACGGCCTTCGCCGCCCTGGTGAGCCGCGGCACGTTGAGCACACCCGAACGCACCGCG
Source organism: Kitasatospora sp. NPDC001132 (assembly GCF_053598415.1). Lineage (NCBI taxonomy): Bacteria > Bacillati > Actinomycetota > Actinomycetes > Kitasatosporales > Streptomycetaceae > Kitasatospora > Kitasatospora sp. NPDC001132. The sequence continues at coordinate 2,330 of NZ_JBSFKF010000069.1, forward strand.
ATCTGCGCCTCGCCGCAGGCGACGGCGGCCGGCAGCAGGTGCCAACCCGGGTCGGCCTCGTCGTCGGCGTCGTGGTCGTCCAGGTCGATCAGCACGATCCGGTCGGGATTCTCCGACTGCGCCGTGCGGATCAGCCCCCAGGCCGCCGCAGCGGCCAGGTCGGTGACGTCCTCACCGGTCGGCGAGACCGCGCCACTGGTCGCCACGACCACGGTCGCCTGCGCGAACCGATCGTCGGCCAGCCAGGACTGCAGGCGGCCGAGCAGCGCGGCCAGGCCCTCGTGGACCGCCCGCGGATCGTCGCCGCCCGCCCAGGGCAGCACCAGGACGTCCACCGGGTCGGCCAGCGCCGCGAGCTCGTCGAGGTCGGCGACCGTACTGACCGTGGCGACCTGCACCTCCAGGGCGTCCAGCAGCCGCCGCCGGTGCGTGCCGAGCACCGCCCAGTGTCCGCCCGAGGGCACTGGGCCGCCGGTGAGCCCGGTCCACTCCAGGGCGAAGAGCGAGTCGTTGCCGCCGGCCGAGGCCAGCCGGTCCACCGCGACCTCGCGCAGCACCAGCGACTCCACCCGGGCCACCGGGGCACCGGCCCCGTCGGCGAGCTCGATCCGCACCGCGTCCGAGCCGGCCGGGCTGATCCGCACCCGCAGCGCCCGCGCGCCCACGGCGTACAGCTCGACCCCGCTCCAGGCGAACGGCAGGCTCATCCGGCGCGCCGCACCCGCCCGCAGTCCGATGGCGTGCAGTGAGGCGTCGAACAGTGCCGGATGAATGCCGAACCGATCGGTCTCCAGCGGGAGTTCGACCTCGGCGAAGACCTCGTCAGCCAGCCGCCAGGCGGCCCGCAGCCCCTGGAACAGCGGGCCGTACTCGGCGCCGAGCTCGGCCAGGCGCTCATAGGTCCCCTCCAGGTCGAGCGCCTCGGCGCCGACCGGCGGCCAGGCCTGCGACGTGCCGGGCGCCGGGGCCGAAGCGGCCCGCAGCAACCCGGTGGCGTGCAAGGTCCACGGGCCCCCGGCCTGGCGGCCGGGAGGTGCCCCCAGCTCGTCCGCCGTGCGGGAGTAGACCTGGAACGTCCAGGTCCCGGCATCGGCCGGACGCACGGTGCACTGCAGCCGGACCGTGCCCTGCTCGGGCAGCAGCAGGGGTTCGGCGATGGTCAGCTCCTCGACCGCGCCGGCCCCGAGGTCCGCGCCGGCCGCCAGCGCCATCTCGACGAACGCCGTGCCGGGCAGCAGCACCACCCCACCGACCGCGTGATCGGCCAGCCAGGGATGGCTCTGCAACGAGAGCCGTCCGGTGAACAGCGTGCCCTCGCCTCCCGCGAGGTCCACGGCGCTGCCCAGCAGCGGGTGGTCCACCGTCGCCCGGTAGCCCGCCGGCTCGCTCGCCATCCAGTACCGGCGGCGCTGGAAGGCGTACGTCGGCAACTCGACCGCGGCACCGGCCGGCAGCAGCCGCGCCCAGTCCACCGCGCCGCCGTGAACGTGGAAGGCGCCCAGGGCGGTGAGCACCGCCGCCGACTCCTGCCGGTCCTTGCGCAGCAGCGGGATCAGCGCGGCGTCACCGCTCGGACCCTCGGCGAGGTTCTCGGCGGCCAGCGCGGTCAGCACCCCGCCTGGACCGATCTCGACGAACCGGCACGCACCGGCCTCCTCCAGCGCCCGCACGCCGTCCGCGAAGCGCACCGCCTCGCGCACGTGGCGCACCCAGTACTCCGGTGAACACAGCTCCTGCGCGGCAGCCTGCGCGCCGGTCAGGGTGGAGACGACGGCGATCCGCGGCGGGTGGTACTCCAGCCCGGCGGCGACCTCGCGGAACTCGGCGAGCATCGGCTCCATCAGCGGCGAGTGGAAGGCGTGGCTGACCGCCAGCTCCCTGGTCCGCTCGAACCGCTCGGCGATCGCGCGCACCGCCGTCGCCTCGCCCGAGATCACCACGGAGCTCGGCCCGTTGACCGCCGCGATGCTCACCCGCTCGGTCAGCAGCGGCTCGATCTCGGCCTCGGTGGCCTTGATCGCCACCATCGCGCCGCCGGCGGGCAGCGCCTGCATCAGCCGGCCGCGCGCGGCGACCAGTCGGGCGGCGTCCGCCAGCGACCAGACCCCGGCCACGTGGGCAGCGGCGAACTCGCCGATGGAGTGCCCGGCCAGCAGGTCGGGGCGGATGCCCCAGGACTCCAGCAGCCTGAAGAGCGCGACTTCGAGCGCGAACAGGGCGGGCTGGGTGTACTCGGTGCGGTCCAGCAGCTCGGCCGAGGACAGCGCCTCGCGCAGCGGCCGGTCGAGTAGCGGGTCCAGCCGCTCGCACACCTCCTCGAAGGCGGCCGCGAAGGCCGGGAACGTGTCGATCAACTCCTCGCCCATGCCGACCAGTTGCGAGCCCTGGCCGGAGAAGAGGAACGCGGTGCGACCCGCTGTCGCGGTGCCGAGCGCCACGCTCGGCGAGGCATGGCCCTCGGTCAACGACCGCAGGCCGCGCAGGAGCTCGTCCCAGTCACCGCCGCTCACCGCCGCCCGGTGGGCGTGGTGGCCGCGGGCACTCGCCAACGCCGCCGCGACCTGGCGCGGATCGAGCTCGGCCCGCTCGCCCAGGTGGCTCAACAGCCGCTCGGCCTGCGCGCGCAGCGCCTGCGGGCTGTGGCCCGAGAGCAGCAGCGGAGCCTGCGGCTGCTGCTCCACCAGCACGGCAGCCTCCTCACCGGGAGCGCTGGGCGCGGCCTCGATCACCACGTGCGCGTTGGTGCCGCTGATCCCGAACGAGGAGATCCCGGCCCGGCGCGGGTGGTCGTACTCGGGCCATGCCAACGACTCGGTGAGCAGCCGGACGTGGCTGTCCGTCCAGTCGACGTGCCGGGACGGCTCGTCCACGTGCAGGGTCTTGGGCAGCACCCCGTGGCGGATCGCCTGCACCATCTTGATCACGCCGGCCACCCCGGCCGCGGCCTGGGTGTGTCCGATGTTCGACTTGATCGAGCCGAGCCAGAGCGGGCGCTCCTCGGTGTGCTCGCTGCCGTAGGTCGCGATCAGGGCCTGCGCCTCGATCGGGTCGCCCAGCGTGGTGCCGGTGCCGTGCGCCTCGACCAGGTCGACCTCGCCGCCGGGCACGCCCGCCGCCGCCAGCGCGCGGCGGATCACCCGCTGCTGGGCGGGACCGTTGGGGGCGGTGATGCCGTTGGAAGCGCCGTCCTGGTTCATCGCGGTGCCGCGCACCACGGCCAGCACCTGGTGGCCGTTGCGGCGGGCATCCGAGAGCCGCTCCAGCAGCAGGACGCCCGCGCCCTCGCCGAAACCGGTGCCGTTGGCGGCGTCCGCGAACGGGCGGCAGCGCCCGTCGCGCGACAGGCCGCGCTGCCGGCTGAACTCGACGAAGGTCCCCGGGGTGGCCATCACCGTCACCCCGCCGGCCAGTGCCAGGGTGCAGTCACCCTGGCGCAGCGACTGCACCGCGAGGTGCAACGCGACCAGCGAGGAGGAGCAGGCGGTGTCCACCGTCAGCGTCGGCCCCTCCAGGCCGAGCGTGTAGGCGACCCGGCCCGAGACCACACTGCCGGAGCCGTAGCTCTCGAAGTAGTCGTGGTACATCACGCCGGCGAACACCCCGGTCGCGCTGCCGCGCAGCGAGACCGGGTCGATGGCGGCCCGCTCCAGCGCCTCCCAGGCGGTCTCCAGCAGGACCCGCTGCTGCGGGTCGGTGACCAGCACCTCCTCCGGATCCATTCCGAAGAAGTCGGCGTCGAAGTCGCCCGCGTCGTACAGGAACGCGCCGTGCTTGGCGTAGCTGGTGCCGGGGCGGTCCAGGGTCGGGTCGTAGAGCGACTCCAGGTCCCAGCCTCGGTCGGTGGGGAACTCGCCGATGGCGTCCACCTCGCCGACGACCAGCTTCCACAGATCCTCGGGCGAGTTCACGCCGCCGGGGTAGCGGCAGCTCATCCCGATGATCGCGATCGGCTCCTCCGAGCGGGCGGGTGCGGCCTGCACCGGCACGGCCGCCAGGGTGCCGACCAGCTGGTCGAGCAGGTAGCCGGCCAGTTCGAGGGGGTTGGGGTAGTCGAACACCAAGGTGGCCGGCAGGCGCAGCGCGGTGGCCGCCGCCAGGCCGTTGCGCAGCTCGACCGCGGCCAGCGAGTCGAAGCCCAGCTCACGGAAGGCCTTGTGCGCTTCGACCGCCTCAGCCGAGCGGTGCCCGAGCACCGAGGCGGCTTGGCTGCGCACCAACTCCACCAGGAAGGGCTTGCGTTCGGCCTCGGCGAGGGCAGCCAGCCGGCCGCTCAGCGAGTCGGCGCCGGCGGCCGGCTGACCGGAGACGGCCTGGCGCCGGGAGCGCACCAGGGCGCGGAAGAGCGGTGACATGACGTCGCCTTGGGCCCGCAGTCCGGCCGGTTCCAGCTTCATCGGCAGCACGGCGGGGTGCCGGGAGTGCAGCGCCTCGTCGAAGAGCGCCAATCCCTCATCGGTGGCCAGGGCCGCCACGCCGCCCCGGGAGATCCGGGACAGGTCGGTGTCGTCCAGCGTGCCGGTCATCCCGCTGGCCTGCGCCCACAGGCCCCAGGCCAGCGACTGGCCCGGCAGGCCGAGCCGCCGGCGGTGGCCGGCCAGCGCGTCCAGGAAGGCGTTGGCCGCGGCGTAGTTGGCCTGCCCCGGCGAGCCGAGGGTGGCGGCGGCCGAGGAGAACAGGACGAACGCCTTGAGGTCGAGACCGGCGGTCAGCTCGTGCAGGTACCAGGCCGCGTCCACCTTGGGGCGCAGCACGGCATCCAGCCGCTCGGGCGTGAGCGAGGAGAGCACGCCGTCGGCGAGCACCCCGGCCGCGTGCACCACCGCGGTCAGCGGATGCTCCGCCGGGACCTTCGCCACCGCCTCGGCCAGCGCCGTGCGGTCCGCCACGTCGCAGGCGGCGGTGGTGACCTCGGCGCCGAGTTCGGTGAGCTCGGTGACGAGCTCGGGGGCCGCGCCGCGGCGGCTGAGCAGGAGTAGGTGCCGCACCCCCCACTCGGTGACCAGCTGTCGGGCGATCAGGGTGCCCAGTGCGCCGCTCGCGCCGGTCAGCAGCACGGTGCCCGCGGGGTCGAGCTCCAACCGTTCCTGGGCCCCGGCCGGTTCGGCCCGGACCAGCCGGGGCAGCCGGATGGCGCCGCCCCGGATCGCCAGGTGCGGCTCGCCCACGGCCAAGGCGGTGGGCAGCAGCGCTTCGGAGGCCGGGTCCTGGTCGAGCTCGACCAGGACGATCCGCTCGGGGTTCTCCGACTGCGCCGAGCGGACGAGTCCGGCCACCGCCGCACCGGCCAGGTCGGCGCCGGTGGCCACCAGCACGGTGGCCTCGCCCGCCAGTTGCTCGCGCAGCTGGTCGAGGACGGTGTGCACGGCTGCCCGAACCTCGTCTGCGCTGGTACCCGCCGGGCTGCGCAGCACCACCGGGTCGTGGGCGGGGTCGACGGCCGGGGTCGGCGCGGTGATCCACTCCACCTGGTAGAGCGCGCCCGCCCGCGCCGACTTGGCGGCGGCGGCGAGCTGTTCGGCCGGGATCGGGCGCAGGGCGAGCGAGCCGACGCTCGCCACCGGCGCGCCGTCGGCGTCGGCGAGCGTCAGCTCCACCGCGCCGCTCTGACCCAAGGGCTTGACCCGGACCCGCAGTTCCCTGGCGCCGGTCGCGTGCAGGCGCACCTCGGACCAGGCGAACGGCAACAGCGCCTCGTCCTCGGCGGCACCGGTCAGGCCGACCGTGTGCAGGGCGGCGTCCGCCAGGGCCGGGTGCAGGCCGTAGCCGTCCACCTGCTGGGCGAAGGCCACCTCGGCGTAGACCTCCTGACCCAGGCGCCAGGCGGCGCGCAGGCCCTGGAAGGCGGGCCCGTAGGCGAGTCCGGCCTCGGCGAGCTGTTCGTACACCCCGTCGAGATCGATCGGCTCGGCGCCGGTGGGCGGCCAGAGGGTGAGCTCCGGCTCGGCGGGCGCGCCGCCCGGGGCGAGCACACCGTCGGCGTGCCGGATCCAGGGCTCGTCGTCGGCCTCGCTCTCGGGGCGGGAGTAGATGCCGACCGGGCGGCTGGACTCCTCCACCGCGCCGACCACGACCTGCAGCTGCACCGCACCGTGCTCGGGGAAGACCAGTGGGGCATGGAGGGTGAGGTCGGCGACCCGGCCCAGGCCCACCTGATCGGCGGCCTGGAGGGCCAGTTCCAGGTAGCCGGTGCCGGGGAACAGCAGCTCCCCGCCGACCACGTGGTCGGCCAGCCACGGGTGGGTGCCGAGCGAGAGGCGGCCGGTGAGGACGGTGCCGTCGGTGTCGGCACGGGTCATCGCCGCACTCAGGATCGGATGGTCGGTCCGGGTGAGACCGGCCGAGGTGACGTCGGCGTTGCCGGAGACGCTGTCCAGCCAGTACTGCTCGTGCTGGAAGGCATAGGTCGGCAGCTCGACGCGGCGCGGGAGCAGACCCTCGAAGACCTGTCGCCAGTCGACCGCGACGCCGTGCGCGAAGGCCTCGCCGAGCGCGGCGGCGAACCGGGCCGGGCCGCCCTCCTCGCGGCGCAGCGAGCCCAGCGCCCGCACGCCGTCGAAGGTCTCCTGGAGGCCTACGGTGAGCACCGGGTGCGGGCTGCACTCGATGAACACGCCATGGCCCTTGCCGACCGCGGCCCCGGCGGCCTGCTCGAAGAGCACGGTCTGACGCAGGTTGGTGTACCAGTATTCGGCGTTCAGCTCGGTGGTGTCGACGAGCCCGCCGGTGACGGTCGAGTAGAACGGCACCTCGGCGGGAAGCGGCGAGACGTCCGCCAGGGTCTCCAGCAACCTGGTCCGGATCGCCTCGACCTGCGCGGAGTGCGAGGCGTAGTCCACCGGCAGCCGCTTGACCCGCATGCCCTCGTCCTTGAGCTGGGCCTGCAGGAGGTCCAGGGCGTCCACGAAGCCGGCGACCACGACCGATCCCGACCCGTTGCGCGCGGCGACGGAGAGCCGGCCGTCGAAGGCCGCCAATCGTTCCTCCACCTGGTCGACGGGCAGCGCGACCGACATCATGCCGCCCCCGCCGGACAGGTCCTGGGCGATGGCCTGGCTGCGCAGGGTGACGATCCGGGCGCCGTCCTCCAGCGACAGCGCACCGGCCACCACGGCCGCCGCGATCTCGCCCTGGGAGTGCCCGATCACCGCGGCGGGGCGCACCCCGTACGAGGTCCAGGTCCGCGCCAGCGAGACCATGACGGCCCAGAGCAGCGGCTGGACGATGTCCACCCGGTCCAGCGGGCCGTTCAGCTCGGCCAGCAGGTCCCAGTCGGTGAACGGCGCACAGGCGGCGGCGCACTCGGCCATCGCGGCCGCGAACACCGGCGAGGAGGCCAGCAGCTCGGTGGCCATGCCCTGCCACTGGGAGCCCTGGCCCGGGAAGACGAAGACCGGGCGGGAGCCGGTGGCGGTACCCTCGACCAGCCCGGGAGCGGTGCGCCCGGTGGCCAACGCGGCCAGCGAGTCGCGCAGCTCGGCGCGGTCCGCGCCGGCGATGGCCGCGCGGTGCTCGAAGTGGGCACGGGTGGTGGCCAGTGCGTGGGCCAGGTCCGCGGGCGCGAGCTGCGGGTTGGCGTCCACGAAGGCCAGCAGCCGTTCGGCCTGGGCGGGCAGCGCCGCCCGGGACTTCGCGGAGAGCAACCACGGGGCCGCGGTCGGCGCCGCGCTCGTCTCCGGCTGCTCGGCGACCTGCTCGGTGACGGCCTCGATGATGGTGTGGGCGTTGGTGCCGCTGATCCCGAAGGAGGAGATCCCGGCCCGGCGCGGCCGCTCGACCTCGGGCCAGGCCCGGGCCTCGGTCAGCAGCCGGACCTCGCCGGCCGACCAGTCCACGTGGGTGGAGGGCTCGTCCACGTGCAGGGTCTTGGGCAGCACGCCGTGGCGCATCGCCTGGACCATCTTGATCACGCCGGCCACACCGGCCGCCGCCTGGGTGTGACCGATGTTCGACTTGATCGAGCCCAACCAGAGCGGTCGGTCCCCACCACGGTCCTGGCCGTAGGTGGCCAGCAGCGCCTGCGCCTCGATCGGGTCGCCCAGCGTGGTACCGGTGCCGTGCGCCTCGACCACGTCGACGTCGCTCGCCGACAGCCCGGCGTTGGCCAGGGCCTGCTCGATCACCCGCTGCTGGGAGGGCCCGTTGGGCGCGGTCAGCCCGTTGGAGGCACCGTCCTGGTTGACGGCGGTGCCGCGGACCACGGCCAGCACCTGGTGCCCGTTGCGGCGGGCGTCCGACAGGCGCTCCAGGACCAGGACACCGACGCCCTCACCCCAGACCGTGCCGCCGGCGCCGGTGGCGAACGGGCGGCACTGCGCGTCAGGGGCGAGCGCACCCTGGCGGCTGAACTCCACGAACGGGTCCGGGGTCGACATCACCGCGACGCCGCCGACCAGGGCGAGGGTGGACTCGCCGCCGCGCAGCGACTGCGCCGCCAGGTGCAGCGCCACCAGCGAGGAGGAGCACGCCGTGTCGATCGACAGCGTCGGCCCCTCCAGACCGAGGGTGTAAGCCACCCGACCCGACACGATGCTGCCACTGCCGAACGCGCCGAAGTAGTCGTGGTACATCACCCCGGCGAACACACCGGTGCGGCTGCCCTTCAGCGAGACCGGATCGATCCCCGCACCCTCCAACGCCTCCCAGGAACTCTCCAGCAGCAACCGCTGCTGCGGATCCATCAACAGCGCCTCACGCGGCGAGATCCCGAAGAACCCGGCGTCGAACGCGCCGGCCTCGTGCAGGAACCCACCCTCGCGGACGTAGCTGGTGTCGGGGCGCTCGCGGGTCGGGTCGTAGATCCGGTCGATGTCCCAGCCCCGGTTGTCCGGGAAGGCGCTGATCGCGTCGCTCTCGCCGATCACCAGGTCCCACAGCTCCTGCGGCGAGGTCACCCCGCCCGGGTAGCGGCAGGCCATGCCGACGATCGCGATCGGCTCGTCGGTACGGGCGGCGCTCGCCCGGGCGGCCTTGCGCGGGCCGGACTTGACGCCGCTGAACCGGGTGACCAGGTAGCCGGCCAGCGCCTCGGGTGACGGGTAGTCGAAGACCAGCGTGGCGGGCAGCCGGTGGCCGGTCTCGGCGGTCAGGGTGTTGCGCAGTTCGACGGCGGCCAGCGAGTCGAAGCCGAGGTCCTGGAAGGCCCGGCCCGGGTCGATCGCCTCCGCGGAGGCGTGCCCAAGCACGGCCGCGACCTGGCCCCGGACCAGCTGGAGCAGCGCGTCCGCGCGTTCCTGCTCGCCGAGTTCGGCCATCCGGTCGGCGAAGGAGAACTCCGAACCCTCGACCGCCACCGCCTCGCGGCGCACCGTACGGCCCACCAGGGAGCGGAACACCGGGGCGAGCGCGGCGCCCTGGCGGCGCAGCGCCGCCAGGTTCAGCCGCACCGGGGCCAGGGCCGCCAGCCCGGTGGCCCTGGCCAGGTCGAAGAGCGCCACGCCGTCCTCGGCGGACAGCTCGGTCATGCCACCGCGCGAGATCCTCGCCCGGTCGGCCTCCTCCAGGGAGCTGGTCATGCCGCCGACCGGGGCCCAGGGCCCCCAGGCCAGCGAGAGGGCAGGCAGGCCGAGCGCGTGGCGCCGGGCGGCCAGCGCGTCCAGGAAGGAGTTGGCGGCCGCGTAGTTGCCCTGACCCGGTGCGCCCACCAGCCCGGCGACCGAGGAGAACAGCACGAAGGCGTGCAGCGGCGCGTCCGCGGTGAGCTCGTGCAGGTTGAGCGCGCCGTCCACCTTGGGCCGCAGCACGGCGTCGATCCGCTCGGGGGTCAGCGAGGCGACCACGCCGTCGTCGAGCAGCCCGGCGGCGTGCACCACGGCGGTGAGCGGATGCTCGGCCGGGATCTCGGCCAGCACCTCGGCGAGCGCGGCACGGTCGGCCACGTCGCAGGCCCGGACGGTGACCTGCGCGCCGAGCCCGGTGAGTTCGGCGGTCAGCTCGTCCGCGCCGCCGCGCCGGCTGAGCAGCAGCAGGTGGCGCGCGCCGAGGGCGGTGACCAGGTGCCGGGCGAGCACCGGGCCGAGGCCCCCGGTCGCGCCGGTCAGCAGGACGGTGCCCTCGGGGTCGAGCTCCGGCGCGGCCTCGGCGGTGAGCTCGGCGGCGGTCAGCCGGGCGGCGCGGGCCGCGCCGGCGCGGATTGCCACCTGCGGCTCACCACTGGCCAGTACGGAGGCGGCGAGCGCCTCGGCGTCGGCGTCCGCATCGAGGTCCAGCAGCACGAAACGGTCGGGGTTCTCCGACTGCGCCGAGCGCAGCAGGCCCCACACCGCGGCGCCCGCCAGGTCGGCCACCTCCTCCCCGGCGAGCGAGAGCGCGCCGCGGGTGACCACGATCAGCGGCCGTGGGTCCTCGTCCTGTGCCGCGGCCAGCGCCACGTGGACGGCCGCCCGGACGGCCTCGGCGTCGTTGCCCGCCACGCTGTGCAGGAGGCGGTAGTCGGCCTCGTCTGCCGTCTCGGCCAGTTGGATCGGGCTCCAGCCGAGCCGGAACAGCGCGTCGCTCGAAGGGCCCTGCTGCCGGCGCAGGTTGGTCAGCGGGCGGGAGGCCAGCGAGGTCACCGAGGCGACCGGGGCGCCGGTGGCGTCGGCCAGGTCGACGGCGAAGGAGTGCGCTCCGGTGGCGAGCAGCCGCACCCGCAGCACCGAGGCGCCGACCGCGTGCAGCGAGACGCCGGAGAACATGAAGGGCAGGCGGGCGGTCTCGTCGTCGGAGCCGTCACCGAGCAGGGCGAGCGCGTGCAGTGCGGCGTCGAAGGCGGCCGGGTGCAGGCCGAACCGGCCCGCGTCGGCGGCCGGGCGATCGGCCAGGCGGACCTCGGCGAACAACTCGTCACCGCGCTGCCAGGCGGCGTGCAGGGCCTGGAAGGTCGGGCCGTAGTGCAGGCCTGAGGCGGCGTGCCGCTCGTAGAGGCCGGCGGTCTCCAGCATCTCGGCACCGGCCGGCGGCCACTCGGTGAGGCGTTCACCCGTGCGCGCGGGCGCCTGGCCGAGCAGGCCGGAGGCGTGCAGGGTCCACGGGACTTCGGCGGCCGCGCTCTCGGCGCGCGAGTAGACGCTCACCGTACGACTGCCGGCGGCGTCGGGGGTGCCGACGGTGACCTGCACCCGGATGCCGTCCTGCTCGGGCAGGACCAGCGGCACCTCAAGGGTGAGCTCCTCCAGGTGGCCGCAGCCGACCTGGTCGCCGGCCCTGATGGCCAGTTCGACCATGGCGGTGCCGGGCACCACGACCCGGTCGCCGACCACGTGGTCTGCCAGCCACGGGTGGGTGCGCACCGAGAGCCGCCCGGTGAGCACCGCGCCGTCCGAGTCCGCCAGCATGGTGGCCGCGCCGAGCAGCGGGTGCTCGGTGGAGTCCAGGCCGGCGGAGGCGACGTCACCGACCGAGGCCGGGAGCTCGACCCAGAAGCGGCTGCGCTGGAAGGCAGTGGTGGGCAGGTCAACCCTGGCGGCCCCCGGGAACAGGGTGCCCCAGTCGGGCGAGCAGCCGGCGATGTGCAGTTGGGCCAGCGCGGTGAGCAGGGTGTCCGGCTCGGGGCGCTCGCGCCGGGTGGCGGCGGCGAGCACGGCCTCCTCGGAGTCCAGGCACTCGCGGGCCAGCCCGGTCAGCACCGCGTCGGGGCCCAGCTCCACGAAACGGGTGACGCCCGCGGCCTCCAGCGCCCGGACACCGTCGTGGAAGC
>NZ_JBSFKF010000070.1:0-12093 GCF_053598415.1 Kitasatospora sp. NPDC001132
ACGAGTTGATGGCCGAGCAGCTGGCCACCGCCACCGCCCGGGGCGGCCCCGGCGACCTGGCCACACTCCTCACCGGCAACGACACCTGGACGGTGGACTGACCGTCCGCCGGATCGAGTGGAGCCCCCTGTCCCGCCGGACAGGGGGCTCCGTCGTTCACCGCTCAGCCTCGTTCACCGCTCAGCCTCGCTTGCCGTTCGGCCTCGCCGTACTGCTCGGCATCGCCTACTGCTCGGCCCACTCGGTCAGCTGGATCAGCACCCCGTTCGGGTCGGTGGTCTGGAAGAGCTTCTCGCCCCACGGCTCCTCGCGCAGCGGCAGGGTGATCGCGACCCCCTCCTCGCGCAGGCGCCGCTCCTCGGCGGCGACGTCCTCGACGACGAACGCCAGGATCACGCCGTCCGCGATCCGGTGGCGCTGCTCCTCCGGCAGGACCTCGAGGCCGCGCCGGAGGTAGACGACGTTGAATCCGCCGCCCGGGTGGGCGAGCGAGACGAAGCCGTCGGCCGACATCTCCTCGGTGTAGCCGAAGTGCCGCTGGAGGAAGGCGGCCGAGGCGCTGACGTCCTCAACGGTCAGGGAGACGGCGGTCTTGGTGATCTGCATGGCGGAGCCCTCTCGTCGATGCCTGCACGGTTATCCCGTACGCAGTACACTATACATAGTACGGAGAATCTCGCCAGGGGGTTGCCCGGGAATCCGCTCAGGGTTGCCGGAGAACGGCCGAGGGAGGCTCCCCGGGTGGGGAGCCTCCCTCGGAGGGCGGAGCGGGGCGTGTCAGAACACGCAGGGGATGCCGCCGTCGGACTCCGCGTCGACCATCGGGCCCTGCTGGGGCACGTTGGTATCCGGAGCGGGCGGTGCGGCCGGGGCGCCGGTGGCGGCGGGCTTGTCGGCGGCGCCGCCGGTGAAGGCGGTGCCGAGGGTGACGGTGACGTGGTCGGCGGTGGCGGAGGCGGACTCGGTGGCGGTCACGCCGTAGCGGGCGGCGATCTGCTCGGCCGCGCCCTTGGCGCCCTTGCCGTAGGTGACGGTGGTGGTCTTCGGCTTGGTGGCCGCCGGGCCGGTCCTCCCTTCCTTGAAGCCCATGGCGACCAGGGCCTTGGACTCCGCGGTGGAGGTGACGCCGGGGGCGGAGGAGGCGTTGAAGACGTCCACGGTGACGCTCCTGGCGGCGGTCGGCGGCGTGGTCGCTACGGGCGCGGCCGTCGGGGCGGTGCCCTCGTCGGTCGGGGCCGGCGCCGGGCTGGTGTCGGCGTAGCCGAAGAGCTGCTTGACGATCTTCTGGATCTGCGGCGGGCTGACGATGTTGACGTCCTGGCCGTTGACCTTCCTGAGGTCGGCGACGGGGAGGGTGCGGAACTCCGCGTTGCCGCCGGTGAGGTTGGGGGCCTGCTGGGCGAAGTCCAGGACGTTCCACTCGTTGTCGATGACGAGGTCCTTCTGCACCACGCCCATCAGCTCCTGCATCTTGCCGAGGTCGCCGAGGACGCCCTTCTGCTTCAGGTTGTGCACGACGGAGGAGATGAAGGCCTGCTGGCGGTGGGTGCGGGCGAAGTCGCTGTCGTTGCCGTCGCCGCCGTCGAGGTTGTGGCGCTGGCGGACGAAGGAGAGCGCCTGGGAGGCGTTGAGCCTGTTGACGCCCTTGTGGAAGTCGGCGCCGGAGCCCTGGCCCTCCATGGCCGGGTCCTTGGTGTCGTGGGTGAGGCAGACCTCGATCGGCTGGAGGGCCTTGGCGATGTCGTAGAAGCCCATCAGGTTGACCTCGGCGATGTGGTCGACGGGCTGGTCGAGGAACTTCTGCACGGTCTGGATGGTGGCCGCGCGTCCGGCGTCGCGTCCGGCCTTCTCCAGGTCCGCGCCCTTGAGGCCCTTGGCCTGGAGGGCCGGCGTGGCCTTGTCCTTGGCCTCGCCGTAGGCCTCCTTGATCTTGCGCATGCCGACCTGCTTGCCGTCGCCGCTGTAGGTCATGACGTAGTCGTCGCGGGGTATCGAGACGGCCTGCACCTTGCCGCCGTTCGCCGGGATGTGCAGCAGGATCAGGGAGTTGGTGTTGTAGCCGCCGATGTCGGAGCTGTGGCCGGCGTGCAGCTCGTCCTGGACGAACTCGGGCGGGAGGTCCGTGCCGTCCATGTTCTTGCGGCTGTCCAGGCCTATCAGCAGCAGATTGACCGAGTTGTCCAGGTGTTTGGGGGCGTCCTTCTTGGTCTGGGCGATCGCGTTGGAGGTGGTCATTCCGTCGGTGAGCTGCTTGAACCCGTACCAGACCACCCCGCTGGCGGCGAACACCGCGAATCCCGCGGTGCAGGCCACCACCCGGCCCGCGATCAGCGCGGGGGAGGGGCGGCGGGGGCGGGGGGCCTCGGTGTCGCCCTCGTGCTCGGCGTTGTCAGCCATGCTGCCTCCTCCTCGCCCGGACCAGCCGGACCGCGATCACGATGACGGCCGCGGCCGCGGCCTCGGCCATCACGGGAAAGCCGTGCACCACCCACTTCGCGGCGCCGGTGGCCAGGCCCTTGCCCTGGTACCGGTCGCGGTGGGCGGCCAGTTCGACGACGGCCGTCGCACCCAGGACGACCAGCGGCGACGCGGCGAGCACCCACCACCAGCCGTTGCGGCCGCTCGACGCCGCCGCAAGGCCGGTGCCGAGCACCGCGCCCACCGCGAAGGCCAGTCCCATGCCGGGCCCGGAGAGTTCGTCGACCGCGGCGCCGGCGATCGGTAGCCCGACGGCGAGGGCCGCGGGCAGTGCGGGGCCGCCGGGAAGGGGGCGGGGGTGGCCGACGGGCCCGCTCGCCGCCCGCCGTCGCGCCCCTCGGTCGGCTGACCGTCCTCGTTGCCCCGCCATGCCCTCACCCCCGGTGTTCCCGTGTTCCCTGCGCCCCGGTGGCGCGTCCGCGTCGCTCGTCGCCCACCCGTTCGAACGCATGGACGTCCAAACCTCGGATCGTCCGGATGTCCGGAAATCCGGTCATGACACTGCTCGTTCTGGACGCCGGTTCGGGTCGGCCGGTTCCCGCACGGGGTCCGGCCGGCCGAAATCGGGGAGACGCTTCCGCATGTCTCTACACAGGTGTAGAAGTCGTACGCAGCATAGAGCACACCTGTTCGGTGGGGAGGCCGGGTCGTTTGCGGTCCGGATAAACTACACCGGGCAGTTTTTGAGAGGGTCGGCCGATGCGCCGACGGAGGAGGAGAGCGCCGTGGCGACGACGGGCGGAGCGGGGCGGCCGGAGAAGCGCAAGGCGATCACGCAGGCCGCGACGGTGGTGTTCGGGCGCGAGGGGTACGTCCGGGCCAGCATGGACGCGATCGCGGCCGAGGCCGGGGTGTCCAAGCGGACGGTCTACAACCACTTCGCCGACAAGGAGAACCTCTTCCTGTCGGTGGCCCTGCGGAACTCGGCGGAACTGACCGAGCGGATCCGCGAGTTGATGGCGAAGTACCTCGACCGGGTGGTGGACCTGCGCCAGGACCTGACCGACTTCGCCGTCGAGCGGGCCCGCGCCGTGCTGTCCGCCGGGGAGCACGGCGCGCTCGGCCGGGCGATCCGCGCCGAGGTGGCCAACATCCCGGCGGACGTCCTGGAGGCCTGGCTGGAGGCCGGCCCGGTCGCCTCCCAGCGCGACCTCGCGCAGCACTTCGAGGCGCTCGCCGAGCGCGGGCTGCTCGCGGGCGGGGACGCCGCACTCGCCGCCGAGCAGTTCACCCTGCTGACCTTCCACGGCATCGCCGAGCGCTCTTTCTGGGGCGCGCTCCCGGTGGCGGACGAGGAGGTCCGGCGGGTCGCGACCGTCGGCGTGGACGCCTTCCTGCGGATCCACGGGGTGTCGGCGGCGGCGTCGACGGCACGGGGCTGAACGCACCCGGGCACGCGGACGGGGACGGGCCCGGTCCGCTCGCCGTCGGCGAGCGGACCGGGCCCGGTGATCGGTGTCAGCCCAGCAGCCAGCGCTGGTTCGGGTCCGCGGTGTCGCAGGAGGCCATCGAGACGGCCTGGTAGGTGCCGGGGGCCCTGAGGCACTGTCCGGTGGCGACGTTGCGGACCAGGTACCAGCCGCGGTCCTCGTCGGTCAGCCGCCACTTCTGGTTGGCCGGCATCCAGTCGCCCCGCGGCCGGTTGAGGCCGTCCAGCCCGCCGGGGGTGTCCTGGAGGCGGACCGAGCCCGAGCCGGTGTCGAGGCCGGCCACCTTGCTCAGCCCGTGCGAGATCGCGGTGGTGCCGTCGCAGTAGCCCCAGAACGACCAGGTCTGCGCGGGCGACTGGTTGGCGGTCCACAGGCCGATCGGCTGCCCGTTGACCTCGTTGCCGTTCAGCAGGTCGAGCGCGCCGCCGCCGGAGCCGTTGTGGACGTCCCACCGGGTCGTCAGGGCCGGTGCGGGGGCCTGGTCGCAGGCGTCGGCCAGGGTGGCCGCCTGCGCCGCCGGCGCGCCGGCCACGACCGCCCCCGCGACGGCCGCGACGGCGCCCAGCGAGGCGAGCAGCCTGCGGGTACGGGTGATGGTGCTCATCGGGATTCTCCTTCTGGTGTGGTTGACGGGCCCGGCGTCAGCCGCGCGGGACGGCGAGCGCGGCCCACTGCTTGGGGCCGGGGATGCCGTCGGCGTCCGCGCCGGAGTCGCCGAGCTTGTGCTGCCAGTTGCGGAAGGACTCGCGGTCGGCGTCGGACCACTCGGGCCCGGGGCCCTCGGCGTAGGCGGAGCAGCCCTCGGCGACGAGGCGCTCGCCCATCCGGGTGATGACGTCGCTGTTCCGGCCGTCCTGGAAGAAGTCCGCGCCGGGGAACGGCTCGTAGCCGTCGCCGCCGTCGGCCGCCGGGGCGGAGCCTGTCGGGGCACCGCCGCGGGGGCTGTCGTCCGCGGACGCCTCCTGCCCGAAGTAGAGCGCCCCGGACCGGTCCTTCCACTCCGGGTCGGCGAGGACCACGCCCTCGGCGAAGGCCGGGATGCCGTAGCCGTAGACCCAGTCCGAGCGGCGCTCACGGGTCTTGAGGTAGACGCCGTCGCCCTCGGAGCTGCCCCCGTCGTTGGTGTTGCCCTCGACGGTGGTGATGGTGGAGCTGGTGTAGGCGACGCAGATGCCGGTGTGGCTGCCGCCTCCGGGCCCGAAGAAGACCTGGCCGCCGATCACCGGGTACTCGGTGAAGCGTCCGCGCTCCTTGAACCAGGCGACGCCCTCCGCGCAGGAGGCGCTGACCGGGAAGAGGTCGGCGTTGCCGGACTGCTCGGCGCACCAGGCGACGAAGGTGGCGCACCAGGCCTCGCCCTGGGACCACTCCAGGCCGGCGACGGCGGGGGAGAACTTCTGGATGTTGTTCCAGTGTCCGCCGCTGCGGCCCTCGTGGTAGCCGACCTCGTCTCGGGCGATGCGGATCAGGTCCGCCGCGTTCGAGGACATGGGTGGGGAACTCCTTGTTGCTGGAAGGGACGTGCCGGTCGGGGTCTCAGGCCTTGCCGAAGGTCTGCACGTAGCGGCCCCAGTTGCCGCGCTGGCGGGGCGCGTAGCCGATGCCGATGTAGTTGTAGTCGGGGTTGAGGATGTTCACCCGGTGGCCGGGGCTGTTCATCCACATCTGCATCGCCTCCGGCACGCTGTTGCTCGGGGTGACGTTCTCGGCGGAGGAACGCGAGACGAAGCCGGCGGCCGCGATGCGGTCCCAGGGGCTGCTGCCGTCGGTGCCGTTGTGCTGGGTGAGGTCGTGCGAGGCCATGTCGTTGGCGTGCCGCTGCGCGGCCGCGCTGAGGCGGTCGTCCAGGCGCACCGGCGGGGCGCCGACCCGGCCGCGCTCCGCGTTGACGGCGTTCAGCATCTCGGTGCGGAAGTCGCCACCCGCGCCGGGCTGGGGCTGCGGCTGGGGCTGGGGCTGGGGCTGCTGCTGACCGCCGCTGATGCCACCAGCCGGGACGAGCTGCCAGCGCTGCGCCGGGTTGGCGTCGTCCTGCCTGGCCAGGGTGAGGGGCGAGCCGGGGGCGGCCGCGGTGAGGAAGAGCATGCCCTCGTTGGTGCGGGTGGTGCGGATCCGGATCCAGTCGTTGTCCAGGGGCTCGAAGCACCAGTGCTGGTTGGGCTGGTTGTGCTCGTTGTACAGCCAGGTCTGGCCGATGGAGTAGTTGTAGTCCATGACCATGGCCTGGCCGCCGACGTGCTTGCCGACGGTCAGCTGGGTCTCCAGGAGGAAGCTGCCGTTCTCCTTGGCCCAGAACGTCCAGCCCTGGGCGGTGGTGCCGTTGGACCCCCAGGACTGGATGGCCGTGCCGGCGGAGGTCTGGCTGGAGCGGACGTCGGCGACGGTTCCGTTGGCGGACTTGAGCGTCCAGGTCTGGCCGTGCTGGGGCAGGGTGGGCATGGTGGCGCCTCTCGTCTGTGGTGTCGCCCGGGCCGCCACCGCGGCGGCCCGTGGCCTGACGAGAGAGACACTCCGGCACGGCGGTAGACGGCCGGTCAACGCGCGTAGTCCGGGCCCCCGTTGATGCCGCGTCTACCGCGCCGGCACCTCCCTGACCAGCACGTTTCCCGGTCGGTACGGCGTCTACCCGGCCAGCAGATCCCTGACCTGAGCCGCTTCCTCCGCGAGCCCCAGCCGCTCGAACACCTCCAGCGAGTCGGCCAGGCAGGCCCGGGCCTGGCGCGGGCGGCCGAGGCCCGTGAGCGCGGTGCCGAGCGTGCGCAGCAGGGCGGCCTCCAGGGAGGCGCTGGTGCGGCGGGCGAGGGGGAGGACGGCCTCGGCGGCGTCGACGGCGAGCAGCCAGCGGCCGGCCTCGGCGTGGATCCGGGCGGCGAGGTCGCCGGCCGCGGCCGCGAAGACGGTGACCTGGAGCGCGGCGAACTCCTCGCGGGCGCCGACGGCATGGGCGAGTGCCGCCTCCGGGTCGCCGCACAGCCGCAGGACCCGGGCGAGGTAGTAGCGGCCCGTCGCGGCGGAGACCGGGCCGGAGCGGCTCATCAGCCGGACGCTGCGCTCGGCGGCCTCCCGGGCCTCGTCGAGGCGTCCGGTCTGGGCGGCACTGAAGGCGAACTCCCCGAGCGCGCTTCCCTCGGCGCGCTGGGCGCCGAGGCGGTGGAACAGCTCGGCGGCGCGGCCGGCGTGTTCGGCGGCCTCGGCGAAGCGGCCGTGCGTACGGGCGTTGCTGCCGAGGGTGATCAGGGCCTTCGCGAGGACGCGTTCGGTGCGGTCGTCCTGTTCGGACAGGGCGACGGCCCGGCGGATCTCCTCCTGGGACTCGGCGTAGCGGTTGATGTGCCAGAGCATGCTGCCGCGCAGGTAGCGGGCGAGGGCGAGCGGCCCGTGTTCGCCGCGGGCGGCGGCCTGCTGGGCGACACGTCCGGCGAGGTCGACGATGACGCCGGTCTGGGTGCGTTCGGGCAGGACGGCGCCCATCCGGTCGGCGAGTTCGGCGGCGCGGTCGAGCGGCAGGGCCGGGTCGGCGCAGCCGAGGGCGATCGCGGCGGCGTGGATGTCGGCCTGGTCGCGCATCCAGCGGACGGCTTCGGCACCGTCGGCGATGGGCCGGCCAGGGGAGGCGACGGACGCGCCGAGCAGGCTGAGTTCGGCGGGTTCGGCCTTGCGGGCGGCGAGGTCGGCGTTGCGGGCGGTGGCGAGGCAGAAGTCCAGCAGCCGGTCGGTGGCGGCGGTGCGTTCGGCGGGGCCGTCCTCGGCCGCGAGCCGGCCGCGGGCGTAGTCGCGGACGAGGTCGTGGTAGCCGTAGCGGCCGTAGCGGGGGGAGTGCAGCAGGTTGAGGTCGACGAGGGTTTCGAGCAGGTCGTCGGTCTCGGCCTCGGTGCGGTCGAGCAGGGCGGCGGCGCAGGGCAGCGGGATGTCGGGGGCGTCGGGCAGGGACAGCAGGCGGAAGGCGCGGGCGAGTTCGGGGCTCAGGCGGTGGTAGGAGAGCGCGAAGGTGGCCTCGACCGTGCGTTCGCCGTCGGTGAGTTGGGCCAGCCGGTGCTCGTGGCGCAGCCCTTCGGCGAGTGCCGCGAGGGTGAGCGCCGGGTCGGCGGCGAGCCGGGAGGCGGCGATGCGGACGGCGAGCGGCAGCAGTCCGCAGGCCCGTACGACCTCGTCGGCGGCGGCGGGTTCGGCGGCGACGCGTTCGGGGCCGACGATGCGGGTGAGCAGCTCCAGGGCCTGTTCGGCGGGCAGGGTGTCGAGGCGCAACTGGTGCGCCCCGGCGAGACCGGCCAGCCGGTGGCGGCTGGTGACGAGGACGGCGCAGCCGGCCGAGCCGGGCAGCAGCGGTTCGACGTGGCTGGGGGTGGCGGCGTTGTCGAGGACGACCAGGACGCGCCGTCCGGCCAGGGCGGAGCGGTAGAGCGCGCTGCGTTCGCCGGTGTCCGGCGGGATGTCGGCGGGGTCGACGCCGAGGGCGCGCAGGAAACCGGCGAGGACGGTGCCGGGGGCGGGCGGGGTGCGGTCGGCGCCGCGCAGGTCGGCGAAGAGCTGCCCGTCGGGGAAGCGGGCGCGGACCTGCCGGGCGACGTGCACGGCGAGGGTGGTCTTGCCGACGCCGCCCATGCCGTCCAGCGCGGAGACGACGACGGCCCGCCCGCCGGCTGCGGAGAGCTGGTCGACGAGGGTCTCGACCTCGTCCGCGCGCCCGGTGAAGTCGGGCAGGCCGGAGGGGAGTTGGTCGGGTGCCCAGCGGGTGTCCGCGGAAGCTCCGGCGGGTCCGGCGGTGGCGGGCTCGGGGGTTCTGCCGGCCGGAAGCAGGGCGGCGTCCTCGCGCAGGATGCGCAGCTGGAGTTCGGCCGGGGCCCGGTCGTCCGGAGGCAGTGCGGGGCGGGCGTCCTCGTACACGGCGAGCGCCTCGGCCTTGCGGCCCGACTGGTAGAGGGCGCGCATCAGGACGGCGGTGAGCCGGGGCCGGCCTGGGTGCTCCAGCGCCAGGGCGGCGGCCTCGGCGGTCAGGTCGGTGCGGTCGCCGAGTTCGGCGTCCAGTTCCAGCTGCGCCTCCTTGGCCGAGATCCGCTGCTCGATGAGGAGGGCCCGGACGGCCTCGGCGTGCGGCCCGGGCAGGCCGGCCAGCGGCTCGCCGACCCAGAGCCGCTGGGCCTGCCGCAGCGCCTCCCGGACGTCCCGCGGCGGTGCGCCGGCCTCCCGCAGCCGTCCGGCCTCGGCCAGCAGCGCCTCCCACTCGGTGGCGTCGACCTCGGCCCCCGGCGCCCTGAGCGCGTAGCCGTCGCCGACCCGCACCAAGGGCATCAGCTCCGGGTCGTCCCCGGTGTGGGGCCGGAAAGCGCCGCGCAGCCGGGAGACGGCGAGCTGGACGGCCTTGCGCGGGTCGGCCGGCGCGGCCCCGCCCCACACCCCCTCGACCAGGACCGGGACGGAGACCGTCCGCCCGGCGGCGGACAGCAGGACGGCGAGCACGGCCCGCTGCTGCGGCCGGCCCAGTTCCAGCTCCTGCTCCCCGTACCAGGCCCGCAGCGGACCCAGCAGTCCGAACCGCAGTCCGGCTCCCCCCATGTCACCCATGTCGTGTCCCCACCGTCGTTCCGCGCCGGGATTCCGCCACTTCCGTCCGTGCGGCGGCGCCCCCGTACCCCGGCGACCTATGCTCTGTCCTCACAGATTGTGCACCGGGACGAGGGCTATCGAGGGGTGGGCTGTGCGGCTCGAATTCCGCGTGCTGGGGCCGCTGAGCGCCCGCCGCGACGGGCGGGAGGTCGATCTCGGCCGACCGCAGCAGCGGGCCGTGCTCGCCGCGCTGCTGCTCTCCCCGGGCCAGCTGGTGCCGACGGACCGGCTGGTCGAAGGCCTGTGGGGGGAGGACGAAACCCGCTGGCCGAAGGACCCGGCCGGGCAGATCGGTACCCACGCGCACCGGCTGCGCCGTGCCCTGGGGGAGCCCGGGCTGCTGGTCGCGTCCTCGGGCGGGTACCGGTTGGCGGTGCCGCGCGAGGCGGTGGACCTGTTCCGTTACGAGGCCGGGGTGGCAGAGGCCGTCGCGCTGCGTCACCAGGACGCCTTCCGGGCCCGGGAGCTGCTGGCGGCGGCGCTCGGCGCGTGGGAGGGCTGCCGGGCACTGGACGGCGTCCCGGGAGCGTTCGCCGAGCGGTCGCGGGAACGGCTGGCGGCCGGGCGGTTCGCGGCGGTGAAGGCGCTGCACGACCTGGACCTGACGCTCGGGCGGCACGCGGAGGCCCTGGAGCCGCTGGCCGGGCTGGCGGCCGAGCACCCGCAGGACGAGGAGGTGCACCGGCTGCACCTGCTGGCCCTGCACCGTTGCGGCCGCACCGCGGAGGCGCTGGCGGTGTACGAGGAGCTGCGGGAGCGGCTGGACGGTGAGCTGGGGCTGGAACCGGCGCCCGCGGTGGTCGAGCTGGCGGAGCGGATCCGGCACGGGGACGCCCCGGTGCTGCCGCGGCGGCTGCCGCGGCCGTGCCAGCTGCCGCCGGACATCCCCGACCTGGTCGGGCGGGCGGCGCTGGTGCACGAGGCGGCGCGGGTGCTGCGGGAGGCCGGGGGCGGCCCGGTGGTGGCGGGGCGTGGGCCGGTGGCGGAGTCGTCGGGTCCCGTGGTGGGGCCAGGGCCGGTGGTGGGGCCTGGTCCGGTGTTGGGGTTGTCGGGGCCGGCGGGCAGTGGTGCGTCGGCGCTGGCGGTGCATGTCGCTCACCTCGTCCAGGACGCCTTTCCGGACGGTCAGTTGTACACGGGCGGTGGCGAGCCGTCCGCCGTGCTCGCCGGGTTCCTGCGCGCGCTGGGGGAGCGGCCGACGGCGGACGCGGACGTCGACGAGCTCGGCGCCCGCTTCCGGGAGGCGCTCGCCGGGCGGCGGGTGCTGGTGCTGCTCGACGGCGTGGCCGACCCCGGACCGCTGCTGCCCGGTACGGCCGGTTGCGCGGCGGTGGTCGCGGGTGCGGAACCGGGCACGTTGCCCGAGGGCGCCGTACGGCTGACGGTCGGACCGCTGGAGCCGCACGACGCCTACGAGCTGTTGGCCCGGATCGTGGGCGCGGAGCGGATCCGGCAGGAGCCGGACGCGGTGACGGAGGTGGCCGCGCTCTGCGGCCACCTGCCGGCGCTGCTGCGGACGGCGGCGACGCGGCTCGCGGCCCGGCCGCGCTGGTCGGTGGCCGACCTGGTCAGGTGGCTCGCCGAGCGGGGCTGAGCGCCGGGCCGCGGGGGAAGCGGTTCAGTACGGGTCCGAGCTGCGGAGCGTGTCCGTGAACGGGTTGCTCAGGGGGGTGCGCGGGTTGTCCGGGTTGACGTAGTCGACCCGGAGGCCGCCCAGTGGGGACACCGTCAGGATGGCGGTCTGCTGGGAGTTGGTCTTGTACGTGCCGCGGGCCCAGCAGACGTAGCCGCCGGCGCCGTAGACGACGAGGTTGCCGTCGCCCTGCATGATCGCCTTCTGGCCGCAGCCCTGGGTCCTCGGGGCGACCCACACCGGCGTCGGGTTCCACGTGGCGTACTTGTAGAGGACGAAGTTGCCGTCGCCCTGCATGTACAGCCGGGTGTCGCCGGATTCGAGGTAGTCGCCCGGGTAGAGCACCCCGGGCTCGCTCAACGTCGATCCGTACGCGGTGGCGGCCTGCGCGGTCCCGGCCGAGGTCATCGTCCCGGCCAGCGCCAGCATGCCGGCCGCTATCCCGATGGCCATGTGTCGCAGCGTCTTCGTCGCCTTCATGTTCCCCGTGGACCTCTCTCGTGCTGTCGGCTCTCGTCGTGCTGTCGGCGCCGACGAGGTCTTCGTGGCGTCCGACGGGAAGGAGCATGGAGGGAGGCGGTAGACAAACGATGAACGCGACGCCGGGGCGGTCGGCCCACCCCGACGGCCGGGCCGGGGCCGTTTGGCATGGGCCCGGAGGAGGAGTACTGTTCTCTAGTCGCTCGGCAGGGAGCACCGGACACGCATCGGCGCGGACGGTCCCGGGGCGGCCAATCCTCTGAAACACCACTTCCCAGGTTCGGGCTGGGTCGCGTCGGCATTTCCGCGTCGCGGCTGAGTGCTTATTTGGCGTGCTCGTTTTATCGGGTTGCGGTCGGATTCGCTTTTCGGGGCGGAGATCGGCTAGAGTTTGAAACGTCGGACAGGGCGTCAAGCCCCGGAAGACACCGGCGAGTTGGATGACGAAGCCCCGGAAACGGAGCGGAA
>NZ_JBSFKF010000071.1:0-11824 GCF_053598415.1 Kitasatospora sp. NPDC001132
CGCACCTCGCTGTACTACCGGCTGCGCCGGATCCAGGAGATCACGGGCCTGGACCTGGACGACGGCGCGCACCGCCTGGTGCTGCACATGGGGCTCCAGCTCCTGGACCTGCTCCAGGCCCCCCGGGCGGACGGGCCCCCGGGCGGTCCCGTGCCGTCATGACCGCGCCGGGGCCGCGGCCGCCGCCCCGCCGACGCCGCCTCCCGAAGCCACGAGCAGAGACGAACGGACGAGAACGAGCACCATGCACGAACTGACCACGAACGACGGCGTGCGCCTGGCCCACCGCGACAGCGGCGGCGACGGCGCCCCGCTGGTGCTTCGTGACCGTTCCTCTCCGGATCCCCCGATCGTCCTGATCCCCCGATCGCCGCGCCCGTTCCGAAGCGGCTCGGCGATCGTCACCAGCACCCGTACCGAACCCTCGCAACCGGTCAGGAGTCTCCCGTGATCCCGTCGGGTCCCTCGCCCATGCCCGAAACCCCCGCAGGCGAAAGCCCCACGCCCGAACGCCCAGTCCAGCAGTTCGCCCGGGCCGTCCGTGACGGCGGCAGCGGCTGCGTCGACGTCCTGGCCCCGCCGCCCGGGGTCGACCCCGAGGACTGCCTGTACGTCCTCCTGCACGTCGGCGGCACCGCCCTGGTCCGCCGCCATGGCGTCAGCACGGTGCTGGAGCCCGGGGACCTGCTGATCGGCGCCACCCGCCACCCTGCGGTCCTGTTGCGGGACGCCGAGTGCCGGATGGTCGAGTTCCGGATCCCGTGCTTCTATCTGGGCGTGCGGCAGGCCGACGTCCGGCGTGCGGGCGGGCTGGTGGCGCGGGGGAGTGAGGGCGTCGGCTCGCTGGCCGCCCAGTTCCTGCGGACGCTCGTCGTCCAGTCCCGGGCGCACCGGGCCCGGCCGGGCAACCACCTGGCGCGCAGCGTCTGCGACATCGTGGCGGTCCTGGTGGCGGAGCTGCTGGAGCGGGAGGCGCCGGAGCGGCCGGGCGGCGCGGCGGAGCTGCTGGCACGCATCCGGGCCCACATCGAGGAGAACCTCGCGGATCCGGATCTGGCGCCGGAGTCGATCGCCCGCTCGCAGCACATCTCGGTGCGCTATCTGCACAAGCTGTTCCAGCAGGACGGGACGACGGTGGGCCAGTTCGTTCGGCAGCGCCGACTGGACGCCTGCCGCCGGGAGTTGGAGCGGCCGTCCCGGCGGCAGCGCAGCGTCTCCGCGGTGGCGCACCGGTGGGGTTTCGTCAGCCACTCCCACTTCAGCCGGACGTTCCGCGACGCCTACGGGCTCTCGCCGCGTGAGTGGCAGGCCTACGCAGCCCGGGTGGACGGCCGTCATTCCTCCTGAACCCGCTCCCGCCGTCCTGCCCCGAGCGAACTCCCGGCATCGGCCGGACGCCCGTGCCCTCGAAGGGGGATCCGTGCACCATCAGGCCACCGGGGCCGGTTTCCCACACCAGGGCGGGGTTCGCGTTGCCGCACCGATCCGACCAGGCCAGGAGCGATGAGTTGTCCGATCCCACCCCGCTGCCCGACCGCCGTCCGGTGCTCGACCGGGCGTTCCAGGAGTTCCTGGACGCCGGAGCCGGCCGCTCCGCGACCGGGCTGCCGGACCTCTCCTTCCTCATCCCCGACGGCGTACCGGACGGCGTACCGGGCGAGGCACAGGCCGGCGACGGGTACGAGGACGAGGAGGACCCCAGTGGCGTCACCTCGCAGTGGCTCACCCTGCCCTGCGGACCGACCGGGCGGGTGCGCGTCCAGGTGACCAGGCCCGTCGGCGCCGCCCGGCCCAGTCCGGTGGTGCTGTTCCTGCCCGGCGTCGGCTGGTCGCTCGGTGACGCCGACTGCTACGCCCGGCTGGTGCGGGAGTTCGCGCTGGGCACGGATGCCGCCGTCGTGTACGTGGATTATGCCCGGGCCCCGGCGGCGCGCTACCCGGTGGCCGTCGAGCAGTGTTACGCGGTGGCCCGGTGGATCCATGAGCACGGTCATGAGATCGGGTTGGCGGGGGAGCGGATCGCGGTCGTCGGGGATTCCGCCGGGGCGAACCTGGTGGCGGCGCTGACGCTGCTGGCCCGGGAGCGCGGTGAACTCCCGCTGGTCCACCAGGTGTTGCTCTGCCCGGTGACCGACGCCGACTTCGACACCCCGTCCTACCGCCGGTTCGCCACCGGCTACTTCCTGCACCGCGAGCACATGCGCCGGTTCTGGGACGACTACCTGCCCGAGCGGGACCGTCGGACGGAGGTGACGGCGGCACCGCTGCGGGCGTCCGTGGAGCAACTCGCCGGGTTGCCGCCGGCGTTGGTGGTCACGGCGGAGGCCGACGTGCTCCGGGACGAGGGCGAGGCCTACGCGGCCAGGCTCCGCGCGGCCGGGGTGCCGGTGGTGGCCACGCGCTACCAGGGGGTGATGCACGGCTTCCTGCTGATCGGCGGGATCCATCCCACGGGCACCACCCGGGCCGCGCTGATCCAGATCGTCGACACGGTGCACATGGCGCTGCACAGCCGACCCTGGTGAGGCCGGGCGACGCGCCGCAGGCGGTCCGTCGCCTCCGACCCCGCGGCGGTCGCGCCCGTCGACCGGTGACCCCCGCCACCGGACCCTGGGGCACGGCAGCGGGGGTGCTCTTGCTCCGGCGGCAGAGCCAGTGCCGCATCAGGCAAGGTTCGCCCTGTAGTGAGGCCCCGCCTGTCGACGGCTTCGGACGCTGGCGATAATCAACCGATGAGCGCCTTCGATCGCCCTATGCCGCCCCTGAACGCCGACGAGCGCACGACGCTTGAGAGCTGGCTCGACTTCCACCGCACGACACTGGCCATGAAGTGCGAGGGGCTGGACGATGAGCAGGCCGCCGTGGCGTCCGTGCCGCCGTCCGGCTTCACGTTGACCGGCCTGGTCCAGCACATGGCGGAGGTGGAGCGGAATTGGTTCCGCCGCGTGTTCGCCGGAGAACAGGCTCCGCCCATCTACGACCCGCAGGCCGACCCGGATGCCCCCGACGGTGGTTTCGATGTGGCTGAGGGCGCCACCCTGAGCGACGCCCTCGCCACCTGGCACGCGGAGATCGCCCGCGCCCGCGAGCACTGCGCCGACCGCGCTCTGGCCGATACGGGCCGCTTCATGGAGCAGGACGTCAACCTCCGCTGGATCTACGTCCACATGATCGAGGAGTACGCCCGCCACAACGGCCACGCCGACCTGGTTCGGGAACGCATCGATGGCACTACCGGCGTTTAGCGCCGGATCAGGCAGCGTTGGCCCTGTCGACGACGGCGCGTAGGCGCTGGTCGTCGGCGTGGCGGTTTCGCCAGATGATGTAGCGGCGGATCATGCTGCCCTGTTCCTTGTGGCTGACGTGGTCGGTGCCGTCGAGGGTGAAGTAGCGCAGCGCGGTGAACTGAGGAGGTTCGGGTCCTGCCGGGTCGGGTACGCGGCGTCCGCGACCCGGACCCGGTCGCCCCGGACGGCCACCGAGGTGGGGTTCTGCAGTCTGTCCGCCTGGTTCAGCACGATGGTGTGGGTGCCGTTGTCGGCGACCAGGGCGATCCGGTTGCCGCTGTCGAGGGCGGCCAGGACCTGGTTGCCGCGGCCGGTGAAGGCGAAGTCGTCGATGCCGGTCAGCCCGGTGGCGGCGGCCCGGATCGGGACGCGCGGCAGGGTGCCGTTGTCGAGGTCGCCGACCCAGACGGCCCTGTCGCGGATCTTGATGCCGTTGGCCCCGAGGAAGCCGTTCGGCTTGCAGTCGGTGCCGGTCGTCCACGGGACGGCGGCGCCGCCGCGGGCGGGGACGCGCCAGACGGTGCCGAGGACGGAGTCGGCGGCGTACGGGGAGCCGGTGCGCTCGTCCCGGGCGAGGCCGTTGGGCAGGGCGTCGGAGGGCAGGGCGGTGACGCGTTGCGGGGCGCCGCCGGGGGCCGGCTTCCAGATGCCGGTGAGGTCGGCGGTCCCGGTCGCGTGGGCGAAGTACAGGGTGCCGCTGTCGTCGCGTACGACGCCGTCGAGGAACGGGGACTTCGGCACGGGGGTGGCCGCGTCCGCCGCCGGGGCGGGCAGGGTGGCGAGGATCCGGACGGCGCCGGGCGGCGCGGGATCCCGACCGCGCACGGCGCACCCTCGGACGAGGTCCGCGACCTCGCGGCAGGGGCGGAGCCCGGGCCTGTCTTCGAACCCGAGGCCCGGAGGCCACGATCCGCGACACGGTCACCCTGGGGGGCCGCCACCGCCCGTACTTGCGCCTCAGCGCATCGCTCCCGCTCCGGCAGGGAAGCGGAGCGCGGGGCCGGTGCGGTGCGAGGACGGGCCCGGCCCCGAGCAAGATCGACAATGTGGAGAGGTGCTGCGGTGGTCGCGGCGGGCAGTGTGGAGTGCGACGATGACGATCATGGAGACGGTTCGGGACGAACCGGAGGACCACGGGGGGCGACCGGCCTCCGCCCACGGCACCGGCACGCTGTTCGGGCGTGGCGCCGAACTGGAGCAACTGCATCGCCACGTCCGGCGGGAGCCCGGGACCTCGGGGGCTCTGGTGCTCGTCGGCTCGGAGGGCGTCGGGAAGTCGCGGCTCCTGCGGACGGCCTGTGAGCAGGCGGCCGAAGCCGGAGCGGTGGTGCTGACGGCTCAGGGCTGGGCCCCGGAGAGCGGGGTTCCGTACGGGCTGCTCCGCCACCTGCTCGCCCGGTTGACGGACCGGGTGCCGACGCTGGGCGAGCCTCATCGGCAGGCCCTGCTCGCCGCGCTCGCCATCGGGCCGGATGCCACCGCGCCGTCCGCGTCGGCCGTGCCGTCCGCGTCGGACGTGGCGGCCGGCACCGCGGCGCTGCTGAGCCGGTCGGGCGGCCCCGACCACGGCTGCGCCCCGGGCCTGGTCCTCATCGCGGTCGACGACGCCCACGCCTGCGACCGCCCCACCCTGGAGCTGCTGGGGTCGCTCGTCCGCCGTACGGAGGGGAGCCGGGTGTCGCTCCTGCTCGCCTCGCGCGACGACGAGACCCTGCTGGACCTGCCCGCCGACGTCGAGCTGCTGCACGTCGCGCCGCTGTCGCCGCGCTCCTCCGCCGAGCTGCTGGACTCGGTGCCCGGCGCGCCCGTCGGGCGCACCCGCCTGGAGGTGCTGGAGGAGGCCGAGGGCAATCCGTCCGCCCTGCTGGAGCTGTGCCGTCGACGGGCCTCCGGCGCCGATCCGGCCCTGGCCCATGAGCGCACCCCCCGCCTACGGAACCTCCGGACCAGGTTCGACACCCTGATCGCGCCGCTGCCCGCCCGGACGCGCACGGCCCTCCTCTACGCCGCCGTGGCCCTGCCCGGCGACGACGCGGCCGCCGTGATGGCCGCACTGGACACCTCCGACCTGGCGATCTGGGCCCCCGCCGAGGAGGCCGGGATCGTCGCCCTGATCGACGGTCACATCGTCTTCCGGCACCCGCTGGCCAGGGTCGCCGCGTCCACCGGGCAGTCCGCCGCGGTGCTGACCCGTGCCCACCGGGACCTCGCCGAGCGGGCCGGCGGGCGGCCGCTCGACCGGGCGCGGCACCTGGTGGCCGCCGCAGTGGTCCCGGACGCCTCGCTCACCGAGGGCCTGCGGGCGGCGGCCAGGCACTCGGCGGACGACTTCACCCTCGCGCGGGCCCTGGAGGACGCCGCCCGGTTCAGCACCAGCACCGACGAACGGGCCCGGCTCCTCGCCGGGGCCCTGGACGCGGCCGTCGCCGTCGGGGACCTGGACTGGGTCAGCAGCCTCCACACGCGCTTCCTGAACGTCAACACCGACCCCCGGCTCACCCGCGAGGCCGACCTGGCCGTGGCGACCGCCCTGTCCCACTCCTCCCGGCAGAAGGAGGCGTTCGCCCTTCTGCTCGACAGCGCGGCCCGGCACCCGTCGGTCGGTGCCGCCGTCGACGCGCGGTCGGTGACGCTGGCCTCGGCGATCGCCGAGCAGTCCGGCCTGCCGGAGCACCGCGCCCGGCTCTCGGAGCTGGTCGCCGGCCTCAGCGAAGCCGGGCCCGGCCCTGACGACCACCGGGCGTCCAGGCCAGGACCGACCGGCGTGCTCGCGGGCTTCGTGCAGGGCACGGAGACCCGGCCCACGAGCGCGTCGCGCGCCGTCGAAGGCCCCGACGCCCTCATGGGCAGCGGCCCCCTGGACGGACGGGACCAGCTGACCAGGCGCCTCGCCGTCGCCTCGGTCGGCTACCTCTCCGACGACCCGGGCGTCACCCTGGAGCACTACCGTGCCGCCGACGCCTACCTGCGCGGGCGGCGGGCCTTCGGCCTGCGGGCCTGGCACCTGGCCCCCCTGCTGGACACCCTCCTGGCGACCGGCCAGTGGTCGGAGGTGTCCGCCCGGGTGGAGGAGGCGACCGACCAGGCGGCGGTGCTGCGCCTGACCCGCCCCCAGGCCGACCTGGAGGCCTTCGACCTGTCCCTGCGCGCACTGCGCGGGACCGCCCCCGCGAACCTGATCACCTGGCCGGAGGTCCCGTTCGACGGCTACGAGAACGCCGCCACCCGGGCCCGGCTCGTGCGGGCCGTCGCCCTGGTCGCGATGTCCCACGCGGAGTGGGCCGACGCCTACCGCTGGCTCCGGAGGCTGTTCGCCGAGGACGGCACTCCGGTGCACCCGTTCCTCTCGTCGCGCTGCGTCGCGGAACTCGCGCTGGCCGCCCAGCGGGCCGGCACGAGCGAGGACGCGGCGGAGGTGCTGGCGCGGGTGCGCTCGGTGCACGGGGAGCGGCCGACGGTCCGGATGACGCTCCTGCTGCACCACGCCACGGCTTTGCTGGATCCCGGCCCGGACCCCGAGTACCACTTCCGCCTCGCGCTGGTGAACGCCGAGGGCGAGCAGTGGCCGGTCGAGCGGGCGCAGGCCCGGTTCAGCTACGCGATCTGGCTGCGCCGCGCCAGGCGCCCCTCCGAGGCCCGGCAGCAACTCGTCGCGGCGCTGGACACCGCCGACGTCCTCGGATTCCAGCCGTTCGCCACCGCGATCCGCCAGGAACTGCGCGCCAGCGGCGTGGCGAACAACACCGACCACGCCGTCGAATCCGCGGCCTCCCTGGACGGGTTGACCGCCCAGCAGCAGCAGATCGTCCGCCTGGCCGCGCAGGGTTTGTCGAACCGCGAGATCGGTGAACAGCTCTTCCTGTCGCCCCGCACGGTGGGCTCGCACCTGTACAACGCCTATCCCAAACTCGGGGTCAGCAGCCGGCACCAGCTGCGCGACCTGCTGCAGAGCAAGGCGGACCGTTGAGCTGCTCGCCGGGCTGCCGCCGGCGCTGGTCGGCACCGCCGAGGCGGCTTCCTGCGGGCGCACCTGGCCTGAGCGGGGCCGGCGCCGCCCGCGCGGACCAGTCACCTGACTCATGCGCCCGGCCCCGCCGCACCGGCATGCTGGCACCATGACAGTTCGAATCCCCCCACCCATGGAGGACGGCGGTCGCTCCGCGGCCTCGACACCGCACGCCCGTCCGACGGCGACCCGGCCGACGGACGAGCTGTCCGGCGTGAACGACGCCGTGCTGTTCCGCGTGCGGCAGTTCGTGCGCCGGCACCTGTCCGACCCCGGGCTCACCCCCGAGGGCGTCGCCCGGGCGCAGGGCATCTCCGTGCGGTACCTGCACCGGCTCTTCGAGGGCGAGGGCCGGACGCTGTGCGAGTGGATCCGGGAACAGCGTCTGGAGGGGTGCCGCCGGGCGCTGCTCGCGACCCCGGCGCACTCGCTCAGCGTCGGGCTCATCGCCCGGAGGTGGGGTTTCACGAGCCCCGGGCAGCTGAGCCGCGCCTTCCGCGGTGCCTACGGCCTGTCACCGACGGACTGGCTGGTGAACGAGCGTGCCCGCCGGGCGGCGGGGGAGAGGCAGTGACCCGCCCTGCCTCCCCCAGGCCCTAAGCGGCCTCGCCCCGGACGTGGTCGGCCCGATCCCGTCGGGCGTGTGTCGGTTGCGGCCGGGCCTGCCGTCCCGGGCGGGCCCTCGTGCCGCGCAGGCCCCGCGGACCGGCGCCGGGCGTCCGGTCGACGGGAGCGTCGCCCGCTGCGGCGGACTGCTGTCGGCGTCCGGCGTCCTCGCCCGACGTGCCGAGGGACAGCAGGAGTTCCCGGATGCGCAGGCCCAGGTGCAGGGTGATGCGGTCCGCCCCGTTGTCCAGGTCGAGCCCGGTGATCTCCTGGATCTGCCGCAGCCGGTAGTAGAGCGAGGTGCGGTGGATCCGGAGTGCTTCGGCGGTCCTGGGGACCGAACCGGCCTGGTCGAGGAAGCACCGCAGGGTCGTCTCCAGGCGCTGTCCGCAGCCGGACTCGAGCAGGGCGCGCAGCGGTTTCGGGAGCAGTGACTCGTTCAGGGCGTGGTCCGGCAGTTGGAGGATCACGGCGAACTCGCCGAGTTCCTCCCAGGAACCGATGCCCTTCAGCTCCGGCATCCGGCGTGCGGCGCGCACGGCGACGAGCGCCTGCTCGTAGGAGGCCCGCGCGTCGGCGAGGCCCGCCTGCCGGCCGCCGATGCCGATGACGGGAGCGGTCGAGGCGGCGGGATCGGTGCCGAGGGCCGCCATGATGCGGGCGGACTGCTCCCGGAGCACCTCCTGGTCCAACGGCCGGTCGGACAGCTGGAGCAGGACGGCCCGGTTCGGGGTGACCGCGAAGGCGCCGTGCGCCGACCGGGTGCGGCGCAGTCCCTCCAGCGCCCCGTGCAGTGCGGTCGCCACCCGTCCGGGAGGCACCCGGGAGCATCCCAGCTGCACGACGCTGACCACCGCGTGGGGCGCGTCCGGGAGCAGCGCGCCGTCCAGGAGCCGCTTGCGGGACTCGGCGCGCGTGGCGGGGCTCGGGTCCAGCAGGGACAGCAGGAGGTCCTGCTCCTCGCTCCGCGCGGCGCCGGCCAGGACGCGGTCGGCGTACAGCCGGCCGGTGATGGCGGGTGTGGCCCGGGCGATGGCCTCGGTCGCCTCCGGCGGCAGCGACGCGTCCGGCGCGATGACCGTCAACAGGCCGAGGAAATGGCCGCGTTCACGCAGCGGCACGCAGTAGCGGGGCAGCAGACCCGACTCCTCGAGGCCCTCGGTGAAACCCGGCCCGGTCCACTGGGTGACGCCCTGGTCGAGGATGTGGCGGACGACTTCGCCGCTCGCCCGTCCGTGCAGGAGGCTGTGGACGCGGGCCGGGTCCGCGTCGTCGAAGTGCCGGCTGGAGCGGATGCGCCCGATCGAGGAGTCGGCCAGGGCCACGGACCGACGGAGCTCCCCCGCGAGTTCGTCGATCAGTTCCTGCAGCGCGGCACTTTCGGCGGGGGTTCGCCGCCACTGTTCGGTCATGGGCAGTCCTCGTCGGTGCTCGTCTCTCCGGGACGAGGGACCGGCAGGCCCGGGACCAGGGGCTTCCCGTGCCCTGGCCCCGGACCCGGTTCTTTCGCCGGTTCCGCACGTCCTGGAGAAACGCTGACACTGCCGCGATGCCCCACCCTGCACGGTTCTTGTCCCTGGCTGCGGGGAACGCCGGGCCGTCGTGCGCCCGGTGGGGAACCGCCCCGGACCGATCGCGGTGAGGACTGCGCGTCAGGTCACCCGAAGCCGCCGACTCACTCGAAGCCGCCCACCGGGACGGCGCCACCGAGCCGCCGGTACTCGCTCGGGGACACCCCGCAGGCCGCCTGGAAGCGGCGGCTGAAGTGGCTCGGGCTGCTGAACCCGCACCGGGCGGAGATCGCGGCGATGGTCAGGCGGTCGTAGCGCGGGGAGGCGAGCATGCGCCGCGCCTTCCCGAGCCGCTCCGCGATGATCCACTGCTCCAGGCTGATCCCCGCCCCGCTGAGCAGGGCGTAGAGCCGGCGGACGGAGACGGCGTGCTCCGCCGCGATCCGCTCCGGCGTCAGGTAGCGGTCCGCCAGGTGGGAGCGCACGTAGGCCGTGATCCGGGTGACCAGCGTCTCGTCCATCGTCGACCTGACCTCGACGGCCTCCTCGGCGTGCGCCGCCGAGAGGAGCAGGGCGCGGACGAGTTCCGTCGTGGCGGATGCCAGGGCCTCCGAGCCGGCGTCGGTCTCCAGCCGGCCGGGATCGCTCCACAGACCCCGCAGGTGCTGCAGCACCAGGCCGTGGAGCGGGCTGGCGCGCAGCCGCTGGGAGGCCCTCACCACGGTGTCCACCGGCACGCCGAGGCGGTTCATGTCGAACATGACGACCTGGGACGCGCCGTCGCCGGACCAGCCGTACACGCGGGGCGACAACTCGTGGAAGACGCAGATGTCGTCGGATCCCAGGAGCGTCTGCCGGCCCGCGACCTCGGCCCGGTGGACACCCAGGGGCTGGAGCGAGACCGAGACGATGGGGTGCTCCCGGTGGTGGCGTACGTGCCGCTCCGTCCGCCGCACCCGGAAGCCCGAGTTCCGGGTGGCGAAGAAGTCCAGTCCGCCGACGCGCCACATCTCCATGCGCGCGTGGATACCGGTCGCCGGCTCCTCGTGGGCGATGTCGTTGGGTACCTGCGAATCCGTCAACGCGTGGTGGAACGCGTCCACGCGCTCACGAGGTGACACCGTGTCGAGGTCGAGCAGCAGCACACACCCTCCCGGGGAGAAGTCTGTCAGGAATTCCGCGACGCCGGGGCGTCAGGCGGCGAGGCCGTCGAGTTCGGCGGCCCAGTCGATCAGGCCGGCCTCGGAGCCCTGGGGCACCAGGGTGAAGCAGTCCCGGCGGAGCCAGCGGCGGACCTGGCGGGAGGGCAGGTCGATGAGGACGACGGTGCCGCAGCCGCGGAGCATGATGCGCAGGGAGGCGCGGCCGTGGCAGGTGCAGGGCGGCCAGATGCGGACGTCGCCGAGGCCGGCGGGTCTCTGCAGACCCTCCCAGAGGAGGTCGCGGGAGAAGCGCCAGGTGCCCGCTTCCGCGGCGGGGCCGAGGAACTCGAGTGCGACGGCGAGCGGGTCGTCCCTGCGGTAGCCGAGGCGCACCGGGATGTCGACGGACTCGTGCTCACCGAGGACCAGCCGGGCGTCGAGGGTGAGGTCGGTGGTGGTGGCGTCCGGGCCGGGCTGGGGGCTGGGCAGGGGCTGGTGCGTGGGCACGGGAGGTCTCCTGGGCGGTGTCGGGGTGGGGCCGGCGCGAGGCCGAGAGGGGCCGTCCGGGGCCGGCGTGGGGCCGGCGGGTGCGGTGTCCGATCGGGACGGGGCCACACCGGACGATCGGAGCGTCGGCGCCGGTGACGGCGCGACGCTCCTGCCTCGAGCCCTGGGAGCTGCCGAGGAGCAGGGGGAGGCGGAACCGGTCCTCAGGCTAGCTGGCGGCGGCGGGGGCGGATGTTCCGCCCGTGCACCGCGGGGTGACGATCCGCGCACCTTTCGCGCGGTGGACGGGGCCGGACGCGGGCTCCCCGCCGTCGCGTCCACTCCGTACGACAGTTGTGGGACGGCGCGGCCGGTGACCGGAGCGGCGGTCGCCGTCCGGTCCCGGCTTTCGGCCAACTCGGCTGTGCGGCAGAGGAGTTCACTGGCAGTGGCCGCGCTCCGGCCGTGTGCGCGGAGGCTCTTCCAGGCGTGGAAGCGGCCCAGGGAGAGGCCGTCCGGCCCGCGGGGAGCCGCTGTTTCCTCGTTTTGTCGAATGCCCGCCCCTCCTGTTCCACTCCTTGTATGAATGCGCCGGGAGGCAATCATGACGATGTGGATCCGGCGCGCGCGTGCGGGAGGCGAAGTGCTGCAGGCGCTGGTGGACGGCCTGGCCGAGGAACTGGGGCGCTCGGTCGTCCTCGACGACCCGCTGGTGCGGATGATCTGTGCCAGCCGGCACTTCGGGGACGAGGACCGGGTGCGGGTACGCACGCTGCTGCAGGGCGT
>NZ_JBSFKF010000072.1:0-10761 GCF_053598415.1 Kitasatospora sp. NPDC001132
CTGTGGGAGAGTAGGACGCCGCCGAACAATTCTTCTGAAAAGCCCCTGATCCATTCGGATCAGGGGCTTTTCGCATTTCCCGGAAACCGGACTCGGCAGGCTCGGTGGATGGATGGATTCGAGGGATTCGACGGATCTGACAGAGCGACGGATTCGATCGATTCGCCAGACGGCCGCGTCAGCCGCGATCAGGGCACCGGAGGTACTGCGTGCCGCGCCCAGCCTTGTCTACGCCCGTAGCACCCCTTCACGGCCCGTCTCAAGGGTCCTGGGACCCCGTTGGCGTCAGCCGGCGGGCTTGACGCTGGTGATGACGGCGAAGACGGCGCCGTGGGGGTCGACCAGCTGGGCCAGCCGGCCGACGCCGTGCACGTCCATGGCCGGGATCCGTACGGTCGCGCCGAGGGTGGCGGCGATGGCGAGGCTGGCGTCGGTGTTGGGGACCTCGAAGTAGGGGAGCCAGTGCGAGGTGGTGCCGCGCGCGGTGTGCTCGGGGCCGAGCTGCATGATGCCGCCGTGGGCGTCGTCCGTGCCGCCGCCGGCCGGGGTGAGGACGGTGTACGTCACCTCGCCGAGCGGGACGTCCTGCTCCTGCCACTCGAAGACGGCCCGGTAGAAGGACTTGGCGCGCTCGGCGTCGACGCTGTAGCACTCGGTCCAGCAGAGGCTGCCCTCCTCGGTGACGAGGTCCAGGCCGCGGGTGTCGTGCGGCTGCCAGACCGCGAAGTCCGCGCCGGTCGGGTCGGTGTAGCCGGCCATCCGGCCCGCGGAGAAGACGTCGAAGGGGGCGAACCGGACGCGGCCGCCGGACTGTTCGACCAGGGCGGTGGTGTGGTCGGCGTTCTCGGTGGCGAAGTAGATCGTCCAGCCGGGAGCGGCGCCGTCCTCGGCGACCGGGCCGAGGGCGGCGACGGTCCGGCCGTCGAGCTGGAAGAAGCCGTAGCCGCCGGCCTCGGGGCCGGCCGAGTCGAAGGTCCATCCGAACAGCGCGGTGTAGAAGTCGACGGACGCCCGGGTGTCGGGACTGCTCAGGTCGAGCCAGTCCGGGGAACCGGGGCGGAAGTCGGTGTTGAGCATGGCGGCACTGCTCCTCGGACGGGGCCCGGGCGGGCGCGGTCGACGGCGGTCCCCCTCGGTTCCTCCCACCTTGGCACCTCGGCCGGGGCGCTGCACGGCAGCGACGGTTCCGGGGCTGTCGGGGCAGGGCGGTACGGTGCGTAGCGGAATGAACCACCCGTACCGGTCGAAGGGGGTCCGGTGAGCAAGCAGGCGTCGCAGTCCGGGCAGCAGGTGCCGCGCCAGTTGGCGCAGGTCGAGGGCGTGCTGGAGCGGATCACCTACGCCAACGAGGAGACCGGCTACACGGTGGCCCGGGTGGACACCGGCCGGGGCGGCAACGACCTGCTGACGGTGGTGGGCGCGCTGCTGGGGGCGCAGGTCGGCGAGTCGCTGCGGCTGCACGGGCGGTGGGGCTCGCACCCGCAGTACGGGCGGCAGTTCACGGTGGAGAACTACACCACGGTGCTGCCGGCGACCGTCCAGGGGATCCAGCGGTACCTGGGCTCGGGGCTGATCAAGGGGATCGGGCCGCGGTTCGCCGAGCGGATCGTGGAGCGCTTCGGGGTGGACACCCTGGAGGTGATCGAGAACGAGCCGGGCCGGCTGATCGAGGTGCCGGGGCTGGGGCCGAAGCGGACGAAGAAGATCGCGGCGGCCTGGGAGGAGCAGAAGGCCATCAAGGAGGTGATGGTCTTCCTGCAGGGGGTCGGGGTGTCCACCTCGCTGGCTGTGCGAATCTACAAGCAGTACGGCGACGGCTCGATCGGTGTGGTGAAGAACGAGCCGTACCGGCTGGCCTCGGACGTCTGGGGCATCGGCTTCCTGACTGCGGACCGGATCGCCCAGGCGGTGGGCATCCCGCACGACAGCCCGGAGCGGGTGAAGGCCGGCCTGCAGTACGCGCTGTCGCAGAGCACCGACCAGGGGCACTGCTTCCTGCCGGAGGAGCGGCTGATCGCGGACGGCGTGAAGCTGCTCCAGGTGGACGTCGGGCTGGTGATCGACTGCCTGGCGGAGCTGGTGGCGGCCGAGGGGGTGGTGCGCGAGGCGGTCCCGGGGGAGGGCGGCGAGCCGGTCACCGCGGTGTACCTGGTGCCGTTCCACCGGGCGGAGATCTCGCTCGCCAACCAGTTGCTGCGGCTGCTGCGTTCGGACGAGGACCGGATGCCGTGGTTCGGGAACGTGGACTGGCCGGTGGCGCTGGACTGGCTGGCGAAGCGCACCGGGGCGGAGCTGGCGCCGGAGCAGGAGCAGTCGGTGCGGCTGGCGTTGACGGAGCGGGTCGCCGTGCTGACAGGCGGTCCGGGCTGCGGCAAGTCGTTCACGGTGAAGTCGATCGTGACGCTGGCGCTGGCGAAGCGCGCCAAGGTGGTGCTGGCGGCGCCGACCGGCCGGGCGGCGAAGCGGCTGGCGGAGCTGACCGGGGTGGAGGCCTCGACGGTGCACCGGCTGCTGGAGCTGAAGCCCGGCGGGGACGCCGCCTACGACCGGGACCGGCCGCTGGACGCGGACCTGGTGGTGGTCGACGAGGCCTCCATGCTGGACCTGATCCTGGCGAACAAGCTGGTCAAGGCGGTGCCGCCGGGTGCCCACCTGCTGTTCGTGGGGGATGTGGACCAGTTGCCCTCGGTGGGTGCCGGGGAGGTGCTGCGGGACCTGCTGGCCGAGGGCGGGCCGATCCCGTCGGTGCGGCTGACCAGGATCTTCCGGCAGGCGCAGCAGTCCGGCGTGGTGACCAACGCGCACCGGATCAACGAGGGCAGGCCGCCGCTGACGGACGGACTGGCGGACTTCTTCCTGTTCGCCGAGGACGACGCGGAGCGGGCGGCCGGGCTGACGGTGGACGTGGTGGCGCGGCGGATCCCGCAGAAGTTCGGCTTCGACCCGCGCCGGGACGTGCAGGTGCTGGCGCCGATGCACCGCGGCCCGGCCGGCGCGGGGAACCTGAACACCCTGCTCCAGGCGGCGGTGACGCCGGCCCGGGAGGGGCTGGCCGAGCGCCGCTTCGGCGGCCGCACGTTCAGGGTGGGGGACAAGGTCACCCAGATCCGCAACAACTACGACAAGGGGCGGAACGGCGTCTTCAACGGCACAGTGGGAGTGGTGACCGCCCTCAGCGTGGACGACCAGCGGCTGACGGTGCTCACCGACGAGGACGAGGAGGTGGTGTACGAGTTCGACGAACTGGACGAGCTGGCCCACGCGTACGCGGTGACGATCCACCGCTCGCAGGGCAGCGAGTACCCGGTGGTGGTGATTCCGGTCACCATGTCCGCTTGGACGATGCTCCAGCGGAACCTGCTCTACACCGCTGTGACCAGGGCGAGGAAACTGGTGGTGCTGGTGGGGTCACGCAAGGCGATCGGACAGGCCGTTCGGGCCGTCAGTGCAGGTCGGAGGCACACCGCGCTCGATCATCGACTGTCAACTGGATGATTATCCAACGGGATGGTTGCCTCTAATGTTCTCTTGACGTGAAGAGATTTACGGCAGAGCCTAGGGTGGTGCCGATCTTGTCCGGTTCATACCGGCTGCGGCGGCAGGTTTTGTAGGGGCGGGCCCTTTCGGGCCACCCCGGGTGCGCGACTGTCCTCCGGATGGGGGATGGTAGAGACAGTCAGGGCACCTTGGAAGAGGATTCATTTCGTCGGTGAGGAAGACGTGAGCGACAACTCGGTAGTACTGCGGTACCAGGACGGCGAGTACGAATACCCCGTCGTCGAGAGCACTGCGGGCAACTCCGGCTTCGACATCTCGAAGCTGCTCCCGCAGACCGGCCTGGTCACCCTGGACAACGGCTTCGGTAACACCGCCGCGTACAAGTCCGCGATCACCTTCGTGGACGGCGACAACGGCATCCTGCGGTACCGCGGCTACCCGATCGAGCAGCTCGCCTCCGATGGCGGCTTCATCGAGACCGCGTACCTCCTGATCAACGGTGAGCTGCCGAACGCGGACCAGCTGGCGGAGTTCAACCGCGAGATCACCCAGCACACCCTGCTGCACGAGGACGTCAAGCGCTTCTTCCAGGGCTTCCCGCGGGACGCCCACCCGATGGCCATGCTGTCCTCGGTGGTCGGCGCGCTGTCCACGTTCTACCCGGAGAGCCACAACCCGTTCGACGCGGCCCAGCGCCACCTGTCGACCGTGCGCCTGCTCGCCAAGCTGCCGACGATCGCCGCGTACGCGTACAAGAAGGCGATGGGCCAGCCCTTCGTCTACCCGCGCAACGACCTGAGCTACGTCGAGAACTTCCTGCGGATGACCTTCGCCGTCCCCGCCGAGGACTACGAGCTCAACCCGGTCGTCGTCAATGCGCTGGACAAGCTGCTCATCCTGCACGCGGACCACGAGCAGAACTGCTCGACCTCCACCGTGCGCCTGGTCGGCTCCAGCCACGCCAACCTGTTCGCCTCGATCTCGGCCGGCATCTCGGCCCTGTGGGGCCCGCTGCACGGCGGCGCCAACCAGGCCGTGCTGGAGATGCTGGAGAGCATCCAGAAGGACGGTGGCGACGTCGACGCCTTCATCACGAAGGTGAAGAACAAGGAAGCCGGCGTCAAGCTGATGGGCTTCGGCCACCGGGTCTACAAGGCCTTCGACCCGCGCGCCGCCCAGGTCAAGCTGCTCGCGCACGAGGTCCTCGGCCAGCTCGGCAAGAACGACGAGCTGCTGGACATCGCGCTCAAGCTGGAGGAGCACGCCCTCAAGGACGACTTCTTCATCTCGCGCAAGCTGTACCCGAACGTGGACTTCTACACGGGTCTGATCTACCGCGCCATGGGCTTCCCGACCAGCATGTTCACCGTGCTGTTCGCGCTCGGCCGGCTGCCGGGCTGGATCGCCCACTGGCACGAGATGATCAACGACCCGACCAGCCGGATCGGCCGCCCGCGCCAGATCTACACCGGCACCGCGATCCGCGACTACGTCCCGCTGGACGCCCGCTGACCGGAGCGGAGCCGACCACCGGCCCGCGCGGAAGCTGAAAGGGGCCCGGCCGCTGCCTGAGCGGTCGGGCCCCTTCGCGTCCCGGTGGCGCGCCCGAGGGCCCGCGCGGAGACGGAACCGTACGGCGCACGACTCCGGGGCCGGCCGCAGCCGGGGACGGCCGCTCAAAGCGTCCCAGGCCCGCCAGAACCCCGGCGTCGTGCGCGAAGGCCGTCGAGAGCCGACGACCGTTCCCGGGGCCCGCCGGAGCCCCGTCGACGACAGCCGCTGGAAGCGCGGGGACACGATGCCGTTCAGCGTGTCCCCGCCCATCGGAAAACTGCCGCACTACCAACCTAAGACGTATCAGGGTGCGAGAAGTTACGCCGGGGGGGTGTGAGCTGCCTCTCGCCACGCTCCGTGTGCGCGTCGTACCTCGCCCATACCACACGTTCACGCGGGCGGGACGTCACCCTCCCCGCAGTCACGGCAACCGAGCGTGATAGGAATCGTGGCATTCCGGTACGGACCGTCGCGCCATTCGCCACGTGACGGCGGAACTGGGGAGGGAGTGGGCAGATGGCCAGGAACGTCGTCGTCACCGGCGGTGGCACGGGAATCGGGTACGAAGTCGCGCGTCGGTTCGTCGAGGCCGGCGACCGCGTGGTGATCGTGGGCCGCCGCCGGGAGGTCCTGGAGAAGGCCGCGGCCGACCTCGGGCCGAGCGTCACCCCGCTGGTGTGCGACCTCGCCGACCCGGACGCCGTCGAGGCCGCGCTCGCCGATCTGCCCGAGCGGATCGACGTCCTGATCAACAACGCCGGCAGCCGGGAGACCGTGGTCGGCGGCGGCCCGCACGCCCTGCTGGCGCGTTGGCGCGGCGACTTCGAGCGCAACGTGCTCACCGTGGTGCTGCTCACCGAGTCGGTCCGTGACCGGCTCACCCCGGGCTCCGGCCGTGTGGTCACCATCAGCTCCATCGCCGCCCTGCGCGGGGCCGGTTCGTACGGCGCGGCGAAGGCCTCGCTGCACGCCTGGAACCACTTCCTGGCCGCCCAGTTGGGCACGTCGGGCATCACCGCCAACATCGTCGCGCCGGGCACCGTCGCGGGCACCGAGTTCTTCGGGCCGCGGCTGGACGAGGCCGAGGTCGCCCGCCGGGCCGCCCGCACCCTGCTCGGCCGGATCGGCGAGACCGGTGAGGTCGCGGCGGCGGTGCACTTCCTGGCCTCGCCCGAGGCCGGGTTCATCACCGGCGAGATCCTGCACTGCAACGGCGGCGAGCTGCTGGGGCGTTGAGACGCGCCCGGACAGGCCAGAGGGCCCCGGACCGGTGTCGGTCCGGGGCCCTCGCGCGTGCGGCCGGGGGGTCCGGGTCGCGGGGGGGTGTCCGGGCTCAGGCGGGCCGGAAGCGGCGCAGCCGCAGGCTGTTGGTGACCACGAAGACCGAGGAGAAGGCCATCGCCGCCCCGGCGATCACCGGGCTGAGCAGGCCGGCCGCGGCCAGCGGGATCGCCGCCACGTTGTAGCCGAAGGCCCAGAACAGGTTGCCCTTGATGGTGCCCAGGGTGCGGCGGGAGAGCCGGATCGCGTCGGCCGCCGAGCGGAGGTCGCCGCGGACCAGGGTGAGGTCGCCGGCCTCGATGGCGGCGTCGGTGCCGGTGCCCATCGCCAGGCCCAGGTCGGCCTGGGCGAGCGCGGCCGCGTCGTTGACGCCGTCGCCGACCATCGCCACGACCCTGCCCTCGGCCTGCAGCCGCCTGACGGTGGCGACCTTGTCCTCGGGGAGCACCTCGGCGATCACGTGCTCCGGCGCGATGCCGACCTCGGCCGCCACGGCCCCGGCCACCGCCCGGTTGTCGCCGGTGAGCAGCACCGGCGTCATGCCCAGTGCCCGCAGTCTGTCGACGGCCTCGGCACTGGTCGGCTTGACCGCGTCGGCGACCTCCAGCACGGCCCGCGCCTCGCCGTCCCAGCCGACCGCGATCACGGTGCGGCCGGCCGCCTCGGCGGTGGCCTTGGCGCGGGCCAGGGAGGGCGGCAGGTGCAGGGCGCGGTCGGCCAGCAGGGCCTCGTGCCCGGCGACGACCGCGCGGCCCGCCACGACCCCCTCCACGCCCCGGCCGGGCACGTTGCGGAAGTCCGCGACGGCGGGCAGTTCACCGGCCTCGGCGGCGGCCTCGGCGACCGCCCGGGCGATCGGGTGCTCGGAGGCGTGCTCGACGGCGCCGGCCAGGCGCAGCGCCTCGGCCCCGTCCACGCCCTCGGCGGTGTGCACCGCGACCAGGGCCATCCGGCCGGTGGTGACGGTGCCGGTCTTGTCCAGGACGACGGTGTCCACCGTGCGGGTGGTCTCCAGCACCTCGGGGCCCTTGATCAGGATGCCGAGCTGGGCGCCGCGGCCGGTGCCGACCATCAGCGCGGTCGGGGTGGCCAGACCCAGGGCGCACGGGCAGGCGATGATCAGTACGGCGACGGCCGCGGTGAAGGCCTCGGTGGGGCTGTCGGTGGTCAGCAACCAGACCACCAGGGTGGCCAGGGCGATCAGGACGACGACCGGGACGAAGACGGCGGAGATCCGGTCGGCCAGCCGCTGGGCGGCGGCCTTGCCGTTCTGGGCCTCCTCGACCAGCTTGGCCATCCGGGCCAGCCGGGTGTCCGCGCCGACCCGGGTGGCCTCGACCACCAGCCGGCCGCCCGCGTTGACGGTGGCGCCGGTGACGGCGTCGCCGACGGTGACCTCGACCGGGACGGACTCGCCGGTCAGCATCGAGGCGTCCACCGCCGAGGCGCCCTCGACCACCGTGCCGTCGGTGGCGATCTTCTCGCCGGGGCGGACCACGAAGCGGGTGCCGACCGTCAGCCGGTCCACCGGCAGCCGTACCTCCCGCCCGGCCCGGAGCACCGCGACGTCCTTGGCGCCGAGGTCGAGCAGGGTGCGCAGGGCGGCGCCGGCCCGGCGCTTGGAACGGGCCTCCAGCCAGCGGCCGAGCAGGATCAGCACGGTGACGGCGGCGGCGGTCTCCAGGTAGAGCGAGGAGGAGGGGTCGGTGTCGCCGACGGACGGCGAGAACTCGTGGCGCATCCCGGGCCGGCCGGCGTGGCCCCAGAACAGCGCCCAGCAGGACCAGCCGAAGGCGGCCAGGGTGCCGAGCGAGACCAGGGTGTCCATGGTGGCGGCGCCGTGCCGCAGGTTGGTCCAGGCGGCGCGGTGGAAGGGCAGGCCGCCGTAGACCACGACCGGGCCGGTGAGGGCGAAGGCCAGCCACTGCCAGTCGGTGAACTGGAGGGCCGGGACCATCGACAGCAGGACGACCGGGAGGCTGAGGACGGCGCTGATCAGCAACCGGTCACGCAGGGGGTCGGCGGGCTCGGGCTCGGATCCGGGCTCGGGGGCGGCCGGGGCCGGGGCCGGGGGCGGCGGGAGTTCGGCGGTGTAGCCGGTGCGCTCGACGGTGGCGATCAGCTCCTCGACCGTGGTGCCGGGGCCGAAGTCGACCCGGGCCTTCTCGGTGGCGAAGTTGACGGTGGCCTCGACGCCGTCCATCCGGTTGAGCTTCTTCTCGATCCGGGCCGCGCAGGAGGCGCAGGTCATCCCGCCGATCGACAGCTCGACCCGGTCCCGGGCCCCGAGGTCCGGGGCGGACGTGCTCATGCGGATCAGCTCCTTGGTCGGGCGGACGGCGGGAGCGGTTCGAGGCCCCCGCCGTGCCGGGGGGTCAGGCGCTGCGGCCGACCAGCTCGTAGCCGGCCTCGTCGATCGCGGCGCGCACCTGCTCGTCGTCCAACGGGGCGGCGGAGGAGATCGTCACGGTTCCGGCCGTGGCGTCGGCGGCGACCTCGGTGACCCCGGCCAGGGCGGAGACCTCCTCGCTGATCGCCTTCTCGCAGTGGCCGCAGCTCATGCCGGACACGGTGTAGGTGATGGTGCTGGACATGGAGGCCTCCGGGAGGTCAGGGCGGCCCGGGTGCTGCCCGGGATGCGGCGCCGACAACGACTCTGCTACCGCCAGCATACCCCTCCAGGGTATTTCCGGGCGGGGCGGGGTGGGATGTCCCGCGGTGCGGGGGGACGGGCCGGTAGGGCCTCGCCC
This sequence comes from Kitasatospora sp. NPDC001132, assembly GCF_053598415.1. NCBI lineage: Bacteria > Bacillati > Actinomycetota > Actinomycetes > Kitasatosporales > Streptomycetaceae > Kitasatospora > Kitasatospora sp. NPDC001132. The sequence goes on from NZ_JBSFKF010000072.1 coordinate 9,084, forward strand.
GTGATCGTCCCTTATGTTCGGTATGTGTTTCCGCTCCGCCGCGCCCAGTCTCCCTCGGCTCCCACGGCAGCCGGACTGCCGCCGGACCGGCAGCGCGGCGCCCTGCTCGCCGCCGACCTCCAGGACGTGCCGTTCTGGCGGCGTGCCGCCCCGGCACTGATCGCCGTCCTGCTGGTCGGGCTCGCGGACTTCCTCTCCGGCAAGGACCGCTACCTCGCCCCGCTGATGACCGTGGTGCCGACCGTCGCGGCGCTGACCCTGAAACCCCGCGAACTGCTCCTGGTCTGCTTCCTCGGGCTGGTCACGGTGTTCGGGCTCAGCCACCACGACGAGGTCGACAACATCAACGACGCCCGCTTCCTCTACGGGGCGATGGTCAGCTACGTCGTGCTGACGCTGTTCTCGGCCTGGGTCGCCAAGATCCGGATGCGGCGGGCGGCGGCCTTCGCGGCCGTCAGCTCCGTCGCCGAGGCCGCCCAGCGGGCGCTGCTGCAGCTGCCGGGGCCGGCCGTCGGACCGCTGCGGCTCGCGGTGCGGTACGTGTCGGCGGCGGACGCCTCACAGATCGGCGGGGACCTGTACTCGGTGCTGGAGACCCCGCACGGCACCCGGGTCGCGGTCGGGGACGTCCGTGGCAAGGGGCTGGCGGCGGTGCAGACCGCGGCCGTGGTGCTGGGCGCGTTCCGCGAGGCGGCGTACGACGAGGCCGGGCTGCGGGGCGTCGCCGCGCGGATCGAGGCCAGCGTCGAACGGCACGTGCCGGACGGGGAGTTCACCACGGCGCTGTTCGCGGAGTTCCGGACGCCGGGGGCGATGGAGCTGCTGCAGTACGGGCACGTGCCGCCGATCCGGGTGGACGGCGACGGGCGGGCGCACGTGCTGCACGCGCCCGACCCCTGGGTGCCGCTGGGGCTCGGCCGGCTGGCGGCGGGGGAACCGACGACCTGGGAGCAGCCGTTCGGCGCGGAGGACGTGCTGGTGCTCTGCACGGACGGGGTGATCGAGGCGCGGCACCGGACGAACGGGGAGTTCTACCCGCTGGCGGAGCGGGTCGGGCCGCTGGTGCGGGGAGCCGCGCGCTCGGCGGGGGAGCTGGAGGCGGCGGTGGGGCGGGTGTACGCGGACCTGCTGGCGCACACGGGCGGGGAGCTGCGGGACGACGCCCTGCTGCTGCTGATCGCGCGGACGGACGGGTGAGGGGCGCTCCGCGGGGGCCGGGGCCGGGGCCGGGGCCGGGGCCGGGGGTTCGGGGCGTGGTGCGGGTGGGGGTCTCCGCCCCGCGCAGTTCCCCGCGCCCCTGCCGGGGCTCGGGGAACTGCGCGGGGAACAGGAAGGGAAGGGTCCTGGGATCTGCCTGAGAGCGAGGGCCGGGAGGGGATCGCCCGGGGAACCGGGCGAGGGGGCCCTGCGGGGGCTCAGGTGGCGGTGACGTCGGCGAGGGTGCGGAAGACGAGGGCGGTGGAGGTGGCGCCCGGATCCTGGTGGCCGATGCTGCGGTCGCCGAGGTAGGAGGCGCGGCCCTTGCGGGCCCGGAGTGGGACGGTGTCGAGGGCGCCCTGTTCGGCGGCGGGGGGGGGCGCCCACCCCCCCCCGCCCCCGGGCGGGCCGGCCGACCACGGCCAGGTCCCGCCAGCCCACGCGCCGGGCGGGGGGCCTCCGCGCGGGGGGGTCCGCGGCG
>NZ_JBSFKF010000073.1:0-10422 GCF_053598415.1 Kitasatospora sp. NPDC001132
CAGCGCTCCCCGGAGGCCGTCCGCCGGGAGGCCGCGCGGGCCGGCGCGGACCAGCGCGCCCGGGCCGGGGACGCGCTCGACCGGCTGGCCGGCGCCGTCCACCGGGCGGCACCCGCCGCCCGCGAGCTCTACCGCACCCGCACCGTGCTGACCGGCCTCGCGGTCAGCGCGCCCGCCGACCGGCTGCCCGCGCTGCGGGCGCTGCCGGGCGTCCGCGCCGTCCACCCGATCGTCGCCAAGCGGCGCGACAACGCCCACTCCGTCCCGCTGACCGGCGCCCCCCAGGTCTGGGCCGGCGACCGGGTGGCCGGCACCGGGCAGGGCATGCGGATCGGGATCGTCGACAGCGGCATCGACTACACCCACGCCGACTTCGGCGGCCCCGGCACCGAGGAGGCCTTCCGCTCGGTGGAGCGCGGCAAGCCCGCGCCGCCCGCGCTGTTCCCCAACGCCAAGGTCGTCGGCGGCAGGGACCTGGTCGGCGACGACTACGACCCCGACCCGGCCTCCCCGCACCACCAGCCGGTGCCGCACCCCAGCGACAACCCGATCGACTGCGTGCGCAACGGGCACGGCACCCACGTGGCCGGCACCGCCGCCGGGTACGGCGTCACCGCCGACGGCCGCGCCTACACCGGTCCGTACGGGCCCGGGCTCGACCCGGCCGGCTTCCGGATCGGCCCCGGCACCGCTCCCGGCGCACAGCTGTACGCGATCCGGGTGTTCGGCTGCGACGGCTCCACCGACCGGGTCACCGAGGCGCTCGACCTGGCGGCCGACCCGAACGGGGACGGCGACCTGAGCGACCGGCTGGACGTCGTCAACCTCTCGCTCGGCAGCCACTTCGGCAGCACCGACGACACCGACGCCCTGGCCGTCGACCGGCTCGCCGAACTGGGCACCGTCGTGGTCGCGGCGGCCGGCAACGACGGCGACGTGTACGGCATCGGCGGCAGCCCCGGCACCGCCGCCCGGGCGATCACCGTCGCCGCCTCGGTGCACGGCCACGCCGACGTGGACGGCGTCACCGTGCTCGCCCCCGCCGCCCGGGCCGGGGTCGTCCCGGCGCACTGGAGCGAGCGCTACCGGGGCTGGTCCACCGCCGACGTCAGCGGTGAACTCGCCCTGCCCGTCGACCAGTCGGACGGCTGCGCGGACTTCGGCGAGGCCGACCGGCAGCGACTGAAGGGGAAGATCGCGCTGCTCACCTGGCGCACCCGCGAAGCCGACCGGGCCTGCAACTCCGGCCCGCGCGCCGACCACGCCGCCGACGCGGGCGCGATCGGGGCGCTGTACGCCGCCGACTCCGACCACCTCGCCGAGATCTCCGGCAACGACCGGATCCCGGCCGCGCTGCTGGCCCGCGCCGACGGCGAACGGCTGCGCCAGGCCGCGGCCGCCGGGCCGGTACGGGTCAGGCTCGCCGCGCCCGGCAACACCCTGCACGCCTCCGTCGCCCAGGACCAGCCGGAGCGGGTCGACACCCTGACCGACTTCACCTCGCGCGGCATCGGCGTCCCGGGCGTGGTCAAGCCCGACCTGGCGGCCCCCGGCGAGAGCATCCGGTCCGCCCTGGTCGGCAGCGGCACCGGCGGCCGGCGCGAGAGCGGCACCTCGATGGCGACCCCGCACGTGGCCGGGCTCGCCGCCCTGGTCCGTGCCGCGCACCCGGACTGGCCGGTCGAGCAGGTCAAGGCCGCACTGATGAACACCACCGTGGACACCTTCCTCGGCGACGACCGCAGCGGGCCGGCCTACGGACCCGAGCGCACCGGGGCCGGGCGGGTCCGGGTGGACGGGGCGGTCCGCACCCCCGCCGTCGCCTACGCGGCGGGGGAGGGCGCCGTGGCGGGCGCCGTCGGGGTCTCCTTCGGGCCGGTCGAGGTGGCCGGGCCGACGGCGCGGACCCGGGAGATCGAGGTGCGCAACACCTCCGGCGCGCCGCTCGCCTACCGCACCTCGTACGCGGCGGCCACCCGGCTGCCCGGCGCCTCCTACCAGGTGACGCCGGCCCGGGTGGACGTCCCGGCGGGCGGCACCGCGCGGGTGCGGGTGACGCTGTCCGTGCCCGGGGAGCTGGGGCGCGCGCCCGACCCGACCATCGACACCGTGCAGGGCGACCACGCCCGCAGCTACCGGGGCGAGCTCTCCGGGCGGGTGCTGCTCACCCCGGTCGGGGACGGCACGCTGCCGCAGCTGCGGATCCCGGTGCTGGCCGCCCCGCGCCCGACCGGCGACCTCGCGGCGACGGCCGCCGTGCGCACCGCTGCGAGCGGCGCCACCCTGGTCGCCCTCGGCGGCCGCGCCGCGCCCGGCGAACAGCCGGGGCTGGTCAGCGCCTTCGCGCTCGGCGGCGAGGGGGCCCGCTGGCCGGACTGCCCGCCCGGCGGCAGCGACGCGGCCGTCGCGCCGGGCGCGGGCGTGCGGCCCGAACTCGTCGGGGCGCAGGCGGACCCGGCGGACGAGATCTGCGTCGAGCACCCCGGTGAGCGCTCCGCCGACCTGCGTGCGGCCGGTGCCGCCGTCGACGACGGACTGCTGTACGTGGGAGCGTGGTTGTGGGCGCCCGCGGCCACCCCGGTGGGGCTGTACGGGGTGCGGGTGGCGCTGGACACCGACGGGGACGGCAGCACCGACGTCGTCCTCAAGGCCGACCGGCTGTCCGGCAGCGACGTTCTGGTCTCCCGCGCGCTGGACGCCCGCACCGGGGCCGAGCTGGACGTCCAGCCGCTCAACGCCCACTGGAGCGACACCGACACCGCGCTGCTGGACAGCGACGTGCTGGTGCTGCCCGTCCGGCTGAGCGCCCTGCCCGGCGTCGCGCCCGGGCACAGCACCGTCCGCTACGGCGTGTGGACCGGCTACACCGGGGGCGGCACGCCGGACGTCGCCGAGGCCTTCTCGGCCATCGGGCTGAACGGCACCACCCCGTCCGTCCCGCTGGACGTCCTGCGGCCGGCGCTCACCGCGCGGGCCGGCCTCGACGGTCCGGCCGCGGTGGCGGCCCCGACGGGCCCCGGCGCCGTCCTCGACGTGCGGCGGGCCCCGGGCGACGCCTCGCGGCTCCTGCTGCTGTACCACCGGAACCCGGCCGAGCGGCGGGCCCAGGTGGTCGACCTGCCCTGACCCCCGGGCGGAAGGGGCGGCCCACCGGGACTCCGGCGGGCCGCCCCGTCAGGTACGAACGTTCAGGCCTCGGAGCTTCGGGCCGCCCGGCGGCGGTCGCCGCGCGGGGGGCGGGTCGGGCGGCGGGAGAGCCGGGCGAAGACGGCCACCAGGGCCAGGACGGCGGCGGTGGCGGAGGTGACGGTGAGGCCCTCGGTGAGGCCGGGCGGGCGGAACGCGCAGGCCACCCGGGAGGCGCCCCCGCCCAGCGGGACACCGATCATGCCGAGCACCGGGACGGGGGCCGCGTACCGGCCGCCGTCCACCGCGCAGGTCCAGCCGTCGGTGGCCGGCACGGAGAGCAGCGCGGTGCCGGTGGACCCGGCCGGGAGCGTCGCCGTCAGGGTGTGCCCACCGGCCTCCACCCGGGTGGCGCCGGTCGCGGTGAGCCGGGCGACGGCGGCCTCCAGGGCGCCGGCCCGCAGACAGCCGACCGGGCGGGCGGGGACCTGGCTCACCACGTCCGACCGCAGCGTCACCCGGACCACCCCGTCCGCCGGGACGGTCCCCAGCCGGTGGATCGGCACGGCGGTGGTGGGCTGCTCGCCGTCGCTGCGGTACTCGGTGCCGAGGCCGCTGACCGTGCCCCGGTACCACAGCCCGTGGAAGTAGGCCGTCCCGCCCGGCGTGCAGGCGGCCGTGAACACCGTGCCCTCCGCGCCGCCCGGCACCGACCAGCCGCTGGTGCCGTGCAGCGTGGGCGCCGCCCCGCCCGCCGGGACCGGCAGCGGGGCGTCGTACACCTGGCTGCCCAGCAGCGACTCCTGCCGGGCCCAGACCGAGGAGGTCTCCGTCCGGGCGCCCGGGGGCAGCACGGTGACCAGCGGCGGCGCGGCGACCGCCCGGACGGGCGCGAAGCCGTCCGGCGGGGGTCCGTCGTCGAGGTGGGTGCGGACGCCGAACAGCGCCTGCCCGACCGGGTCGGTGACGCTCGCGGTCTGCCGCCCGCCGGCCGTCCAGCCCGCGCCGAGGTCGTGCAGCAGCAGGGCGGTGACGGTCGGCAGGTAGCCGCTGAAGTAGCCGCCGCCCTGGCCGTTCAGCAGCAGCGGGTCGTTCGGGGTGAACGCGTGCGGGCCCGGGTCGCTGCGGCCGCGCGGCCAGTCGGCGGCCGCGCGCAGCGCCGCGTGCCCTGCCCGGACGGCCGCCGGGGAGACGCCGGCGGAGGGGGCCGCGCCCAGCGCCGCGTACCCGGACCAGACGGCGTTGCCCAGCACCGCGCCGCCGATCACCCAGGTGGCGAGGGCGTTCGCCCGCCGGTCGGCGTGCCGGCGGTCCAGCAGCCACAGCGCCGCCGACAGGACGGCGCCGCCGACGGCCAGCAGCACCCAGGTGGCAGGGCGCACCGAGTGCCGGCCCGCCGCCAGGCCCGCGATCACCGCCACCACGGCGGCGCCGCCCAGCACGGTCAGCCGGTCCGGGCGGTGCGCCAGCGAGACCCAGCCGGCCAGCACCAGCAGCCCGCTGAGCACGAAGGCCACCCGGTACGGCCCGCCGGCCGGGATCGCCAGGCCGTGCCAGACCAGCACGGTCGGGGTCCAGAGGAAGCCGGCCACCACCAGCAGCAGCGCCGCGCACCACAGGGCGCGCTCCCGGGGCCGTACCCGCCGGTTGAACGGCAGCCCGCAGACCACCAGCAGCCCGAAGACGCCGATCGCCACGTTCGGCAACTGCGGCCCGCCGTGGGTGGCGGGCAGCAGCCGGGCGAGGTGGCCGCCGACGCCGGACGGCCCGAGCGGCTGGACCGGGGACTCCGGCTGGGCCCGGCGGGCGGCCAGCACCGCGACGAACAGCACGGGGGAGGCGAGCAGCACCCCGGCGGCGGCCATGGTGACGGCCCGGCCGGTGGCCCGGACCCGCCGGCGCAGCGGGAGCGGGGCGGCGAACAGCCGGACGGCGAACAGGAGTCCGGCCGCCAGGGTGGCCAGCGCGGCGGTGTACAGGTTGCCGGCCCAGGCGAGCGCGACGCACAGCGTGCCGGCCACCCAGTGCCGCTCGCGCAGGCACCAGTCGGCGGCCAGGCCGAGCAGCGGCAGCGACACCAGGCCCCAGAGCCACATCGGGGCGGCCGCGCCGACGTCCAGCACCCAGGCGCACAGCCCGTACCCGACGGCGGCGAGCGCCCGCAGCCGGCGCGGGCCGGGGTGGAGGCGGCCGAGCAGCCGGGTCATCAGGGCGGTGCCGAGGCCGATGGTGGCCAGGGTGACCAGCAGGACGGCGAGCCGGCCCTGGTCGCGGGGGAGGAGCGCGGCGGGCCAGGAGAAGGGGTTCATCAGGTAGGCGAAGAAGTCCGCCAGGAACGGGGTGCCGTAGCCGCTGTTCCAGTTGAGCAGCAGGTCCCCGGCGGCCTGTCCGTGCAGCAGGTCCCACAGGTGGGCGTGGTACGGCACGGCCACCGCATCGGCCCCGGCCGGCCACCCCCCGCGCAGCGCCGCCGCCAGCCCGTACCCGCCCGTCGCCAGCCCGGCGGCACCCCCGCAGACCAGCACCTCCCGCCGCCGCTCGCCCGTCCGCATCCCGCCACCCTAAGCAGGCCGCCAGCGCCCTTCACGTCACACGCGCGCGCTCGTCCACGTCCATGAACCCGATCCCTCCTCGCACGGCCGCGTGATCGCGGGGATCCACCACAGGCAGTCGAAGGTCGACCAGTCGTTCGAGGTCGAGATCGACCTGACCTGACCGTCCGAATGGTGGACGTGAGGTGTCAGTACCTGGGACGGCGGAGTAGGGTCCGAGCATGTCTCGCACCATTCGTCTCGCAGTAGTCCCCGGTGACGGCATCGGCCAGGAAGTGGTGGCCGAAGGCCTCAAGGTCCTGGGTGCCGCGCTTCCCGCCGACGTGAAGCTGGAGACCACCGAGTACGACCTCGGGGCCCGGCGCTACCACCGGACCGGGGAGACGCTGCCGGACGACGTGCTGGCGGAGCTGAAGTCGCACGACGCGATCCTGCTGGGTGCCATCGGTGACCCGAGCGTGCCGTCGGGCGTGCTGGAGCGGGGGTTGCTGCTCAAGCTGCGGTTCGCCTTCGACCACCACATCAACCTGCGTCCGGGCCGGCTCTTCCCCGGGGTGAAGGGTCCGCTGGCCGGTCAGCCGGAGATCGACTTCGTGGTCGTCCGCGAGGGCACCGAGGGCCCGTACGTCGGCAACGGCGGCACGCTGCGCGCCGGGACGCCGCAGGAGGTGGCCACCGAGGTCAGCCTGAACACCGCGTACGGCATCGAGCGCGTGGTGCGCGACGCCTACCGCCGGGCGCAGGCGCGGCCGCGCAAGAAGCTCACCCTGGTGCACAAGAACAACGTGCTGGTGCACGCCGGGCACCTGTGGACGCGGATCTTCGCCGAGGTCGGCCAGGAGTTCCCCGAGGTCACCACCGACTACCTGCACGTCGACGCCGCGACCATCTTCTTCGTCACCCAGCCGGAGCGGTTCGACGTCATCGTCACCGACAACCTCTTCGGCGACATCCTGACCGACCTGGCCGCCGCCGTCACGGGCGGGATCGGCCTGGCCGCGAGCGGCAACATCAACCCGAGCGGCGAGTTCCCGTCCATGTTCGAGCCGGTGCACGGCTCGGCGCCGGACATCGCCGGCCAGGGCAAGGCCGACCCGACCGCCACGGTGCTGTCGGTCGCGATGCTGCTGGAGCACCTCGGCTTCGCCGCCGAGGCCGCCAGGGTCGAGGCCGCCGTCGCGGCTGACCTGGCCGAGCGCTCCGGCACCCGCAGCACCTCCCAGGTCGGCGACGCGCTCGCCGCCCGAGTATCCGGCTGAGGGGCCGGATCCCGAAGCGGAACTCCGGCCTGCGGGCCGGACCGCGCATAACCGCAGCTCGCGGCCCCGGAAATGGGGCGGACAGCTGTTCGGCACGGCCCTCTGGATGCGAGTATCGACAGTGGGCCGTGCCTTTGTGCGTTCATTCCGGTGGATTCCACCGAAACGTATCCGCGGCGGTGGCGGCCCTTACCAACCCACGGTGAAGGAAACAGCCATGAGCACGGCCACCCAGGCGCCCATCACGTTCGACCTCAAGCCCTCCGCCCACCCGCTGCCGGCAGCGGAGCGCGAGGCCCGGCTGACCAACCCCGGCTTCGGCCGGGTCTTCACCGACCACATGGTCACCATCCGGTGGACCGAGGGCGTGGGCTGGCACGACGCCCAGCTGGCCCCGTACGCGCCGCTGGAGATCGACCCGGCGAACATGACCCTGCACTACGGCCAGGCGATCTTCGAGGGCCTGAAGGCCTACCGCCAAGCCGACGGCTCCATCGCCACCTTCCGCCCGGAGGCCAACGCCGCCCGCTTCCAGGCCTCGGCCCGCCGCCTCGCGATGCCGGAGCTGCCGGTGGAGACCTTCGTCGAGGCCGTCGAGCTGCTGGTCCGCCAGGAGCAGGACTGGGTGCCGAACGAGCCGGAGCAGAGCCTCTACCTGCGCCCGTTCATGTTCGCCACCGAGGTCGGCCTGGGCGTCCGCCCGGCCGACTCCTACCTCTTCATGATCATCGCCTCGCCGGCCGGCGCCTACTTCCAGGGCGGCATCAAGCCGGTCTCGGTCTGGCTGTCCAAGGAGTACGTCCGGGCCGCCCCCGGCGGCACCGGCGCCGCCAAGTGCGCGGGCAACTACGCCGCCTCGCTGGTCGCCCAGGCCCAGGCCGCCGAGAAGGGCTGCGACCAGGTGGTCTGGCTCGACGCCGCCGAGCACCGGTGGGTCGAGGAGATGGGCGGCATGAACCTGTACTTCGTCTTCGGCGAGGGCAAGGACGCGAAGATCGTCACCCCGGAGCTGTCCGGCGCCCTGCTGCCCGGCATCACCCGCGACTCGCTGCTGCAGCTGGCCGCCGACCTCGGCTACGCGGTCGAGGAGCGCCGGATCTCCACCGACGAGTGGCAGCAGGCCAACGCCGACGGCACCCTCACCGAGGTCTTCGCCTGCGGCACCGCCGCCGTCATCACCCCGGTCGGCTCGGTGAAGTCCGCCGCCGCCGACTGGACCGTCGGCGCCGGCGAGCCCGGCCCGGTCACCATGGAGCTGCGCAAGGCGCTGCTGTCGATCCAGGGCGGCCAGACCCCGGACACCCACCGGTGGCTGCACAAGATCGTCTGATCACGCGCACCCCGCCGGTCCGCCCGCCCGGCCCGTCCGGCCCCGCCCGTTTCGCATCGCGAGACGGGCGGGCCGGATCCCGGGCAGCTGTGCCAGACTGCGGGCGTGTCCTCGCTTTCGCTGATTATTGGCAGCAGGCGCGCCGGTCCGCAGTGACCGCTTCCCGCACGACCCGATGCGGAGCGACCACGAGCGTCCAGACCCGCGCGCAGACCTCTCGCACCCGCGAGGGGTCTTTTTGCTTCTCCCGGACCGGCCGACGGCCCCCACAAGGGGCCCGGGGACACCGGGACCGCGCGCGGGATCATGGACAGTGGAGCCGGGACGGAAAAGTCCGGCAGAGCAGTACCAGCCTCCCCGAAACGGAGAACCAGGGGTCATGACCGAGGTCACCCGTACCGATGACAGTTTCCACGTGTTCGACACCACGCTGCGCGACGGAGCGCAGCGCGAGGGCATCAACCTGACGGTGGCGGACAAGCTGGCCATCGCCCGGCACCTGGACGAGTTCGGGGTCGGCTTCATCGAGGGCGGCTGGCCCGGAGCCAACCCGCGCGACACCGAGTTCTTCGCCCGCGCCGCCGCCGAACTGGAGCTGGAGCACGCCCGGCTGGTCGCCTTCGGCGCCACCCGCCGGGCCGGCGGCAAGGCCGCGGAGGACCCGCAGCTGGCCGCGCTGGTCACCTCAGGCGCCCCGGTGATCACCCTGGTCGCCAAGGCGCACGACCGGCACGTGGAGCTCGCGCTGCGCACCACCCTGGACGAGAACCTGGAGATGGTCCGGGACAGCGTCGAGTTCCTGCGCTCCCAGGACCGGCGGGTGTTCATCGACTGCGAGCACTTCTTCGACGGCTACAAGGCCAACCCCGAGTACGCCGTGTCGGTGGTCCGCACCGCGCACGAGGCCGGCGCGGACGTGGTGGTGCTCTGCGACACCAACGGCGGGATGCTGCCCGGCGGGGTCCGGGAGATCGTCGCCGACGTGCTCGCCAGGACGGGCGCCCGGCTCGGCATCCACGCCCAGGACGACACCGGCTGCGCGGTGGCCAACACCCTGGCCGCGGTGGACGCCGGGGCGACCCACGTCCAGTGCACCGCCAACGGCTACGGCGAGCGGGTCGGCAACGCCAACCTGTTCCCGGTGGTCGGCGCGCTGGAGATCAAGTACGACCGCCGGGTGCTGCCCGCGGGCCGGCTGGCCGAGATGACCAGGATCTCGCACGCGATCGCCGAGCTGGTCAACCTGACCCCCTCCACCCACCAGCCGTACGTCGGCTACTCGGCCTTCGCCCACAAGGCGGGCCTGCACGCCTCCGCGATCAAGGTCGACCCGGACCTGTACCAGCACATCGACCCCGAGCGGGTCGGCAACACCATGCGGATGCTGGTGTCCGACATGGCCGGCCGGGCCTCCGTCGAGCTCAAGGGCAAGGAGCTCGGCTACGACCTCTCCAGCGACCGGGACCTCGCCGGCCGGGTGGTGGCCAAGGTCAAGGAGCAGGAGAACCTCGGCTACACCTACGAGTCCGCCGACGCCTCCTTCGAGCTGCTGCTGCGCGACGAGGTGCGCGGCAGTCGGGACCGCTTCTACACCCTGGAGTCCTGGCGGACCATCAGCGAGCAGGGCCCGAACGGGTTCACCGGCAACGAGGCAACGGTCAAGCTGTGGGCCAAGGGCGAGCGCCGGATCGCCACCGGCGAGGGCAACGGCCCGGTCAACGCGCTGGACCAGGCGCTGCGTACGGCCCTGGAGGGCATCTACCCGCCGCTGGCCGGCTTCGAGCTGGTGGACTACAAGGTCCGCATCCTGGAGGGCCAGCACGGCACCGGCTCCAAGACCCGGGTGCTGATCGAGTCCACCGACGGCGCCGCCACCTGGTCGACGGTGGGCGTGGCCGACAACGTGGTCGCCGCCTCCTGGCTGGCGCTGGAGGACGCGTACACCTACGGCCTCATCCGGGCCGGCCTGGAACCCACCGAATAGCCGGCCCGAACACACCCGTGGCCCGCGGGACTTCGCAGGAAGTCCCGCGGGCCACCGGCATGGCCGAGCACCGCCGGTTCAGCGGAGTCGGGCGAGGAGGGCGTGTTCGACGAGGGTGATGAGGGCGCTCTTGGCGCTGTCGCGGCGTCGGGCGTCGAGGGTGATGACGGG
>NZ_JBSFKF010000074.1:0-9183 GCF_053598415.1 Kitasatospora sp. NPDC001132
CACCCGATCGGCACGACCGACCGACACCGCACCCCGCGACGCCAACCACAACGGCGCACCCACACCCGCGTCACCCAACGCCTGCACCAGCGCGAGGCTGTCGGCCAGGCCGGCGGTCAGCACGGGGTGCTCGGGGTGTGAGCCGGTCCCGAGGGCCAGCAGGGACAGGACACCGGTCAGTGCGGCCGGGTCCTCGACGGCAGCGCGCAGCCGCTCGGCCAGCGCGGCCCGGTCGAGCGCGCCGGACGGTACGGGCAGCCTCAGGACGTGGGCGCCGTATCTCTCCAGGGCCTCCGCGACGGCGGTGGTCCAGCCCTCCTCGCCGCCGCCCTCCGGGTGGACGAGCAGCCAGGTACCGGAGAGTCCGGCGGTCGGCAGGTCGGTGAGCGGGTTCCACGCGGCGCGGTAGCGCCAACCGTCCACGGTGGAGCGGGCGCGGCGCTGCCGGTGCCAGTGCGACAGGACGGGCAGGGCGGGCGCGAGCGCGTCGGCGGAGGCGTCCAGCTCCGCCTGGTCCAGGTCCAGGGCGGTGGCGAGCGAGCGCAGGTCCTGCCGCTCGACGGCCTCCCAGAAGCGGGCGTCGAGCTGCTCGGCGTCGTTGTCGCGGGCCGCCGCGTCGGCGGTCGGGACGGCGGTGCGGCCGGTCTCCAGCCAGAACCACTCGTGCTGGAAGGCGTAGGTCGGCAGGTCGACCCGCCGGGTGTCAGGTCCGGTGAGCAGGGCCTGCCAGTCGACGGGGACGCCGTGCGCGTAGGCGGTGGCGAGCGCGGTCAGCGCGGTCCGGGCCTCGGGCCGGCCGGCCCGCAGCGCGGGGACGCGGACGCCGTGCTCGCCCAGCGCGGACAGCACGCCGTCGGGGCCGAGCTCGACGAAGACGCTGACGCCCTGGGCCTCCAGGGCGCGCATGCCGTCGGCGAAGCGGACGGCCTCGCGGACGTGGCGCACCCAGTACTCGGGCGAGCACAGCTCCTCGGCGGTGGCCAGGGCACCCGTGACGTTGGAGACGACCGGAATGCGCGGGGCGCTGTACGTCAGGCCCTCCGCAGTCCGGCGGAAGTCCGCCAACATGCCGTCCATCAGCGGCGAGTGGAAGGCGTGCGAGACGTTGAGCCGCTTGGTCTTCTCGAACTGTCCGGCGATCGCCAGAACTTCGGCCTCGTCGCCGGAAATCACCACCGAGGAGGGCCCGTTGATCGCGGCGATGCTGACGTTGCCGGTGAGCAGCGGCAGCACCTCGGCCTCGGTGGCCTTCACCGCGACCATCGCGCCGCCCTCCGGCAGCGCCTGCATCAGCCGGCCACGGGCGGCGACCAGGGCCACCGCGTCGTCCAGCGACAGCACCCCGGCGACGTGCGCGGCGACCAGCTCGCCGATCGAGTGGCCCACCAGGAAGTCCGGGCGCACCCCCCAGCTCTCGAAGAGCCGGAACAGCGCGGTCTCCACCGCGAACAGCGCCACCTGGGTGAACTCGGTACGGGCCAGGACTGCGGCGTCCTCTCCGAACACCGCCTCCTTCAGCGGCAGTTCGACCCGCGAACACACCGCGTCGAAGGCCTCGGCGAAGACCGGGAAGGCGTCGTACAGTTCGCGCCCCATGCCGGGCCGCTGGCTGCCCTGGCCGGTGAACAGGAAGGCCATCCGGGCCTCGTCCGCCGTGCCGCGCGCCGCGGCCGGCTCGTCCGCGCCCTCGGCGAAGGCCGCCAGCGCGCGCTCGGCCGCCTCCGGCCCGTCGACCAGCAGCACCGCGCGGTGCTCCAGGGAGGCCCGGGAGGCGGCCAACGAGGCGGCCACGGAGGCCGGGTGGGCGTCGGGGTGGGCGCCGACCCAGTCGCGCAGGCGCCCGGCCTGGGCGCGCAGCGCCTTCTCGGTGCGGGCGGAGAGGACCCACGGGACGGGCGTGCCGGCGGGGAGCGCGCCGGGGCCCGCGACGGGGGCCGGCTCGTCGCCGTCGGCGACCGGCGCGGCCTGCTCGATGATGGCGTGCGCGTTGGTGCCGCTGACGCCGAAGGCGGAGACGCCGGCCCGGCGCGGGTGGCCGGTCTCCGGCCAGTCCCTGGCCTCGGTGAGCAGTTCGACGGAGCCCGCGGCCCAGTCGACCTTCGGCGAGGGTTCGTCCACGTGCAGGGTCTGCGGGAGCACCCCGGCGCGGATCGCCATGACCATCTTCATGACGCCGGCGACACCGGCGGCGGCCTGAGTGTGGCCGAGGTTGGACTTCAGCGAGCCCAGCCACAGCGGCCGCCCCTCCGGCCGGTCCTGGCCGTAGGTGGCGAGCAGCGCCTGGGCCTCGATCGGGTCGCCGAGCACGGTGCCGGTGCCGTGCGCCTCGACGGCGTCGACCTGGTCACCGGAGAGGCGGGCGTTGGCGAGGGCCTGGCGGATGACGCGCTGCTGCGCGGGGCCGTTGGGCGCGGTCAGACCGTTGCTGGCACCGTCCTGGTTGACGGCGGTGCCGCGGACGACGGCCAGCACCGGGTGCCCGAGACGGCGGGCGTCGGAGAGGCGCTCCAGCAGGATCATGCCGACGCCCTCGGACCAGCCGGTGCCGTCAGCCGCCGCGGCGAAGGACTTGCAGCGGCCGTCGGCGGACAGGCCCCGCTGGCGGCTGAACTCGATGAAGGTGTCCGGGGTGGCCATCACCGTGACGCCGCCCGCCAGGGCGAGCGTGCACTCGCCGCCCCGCAGCGCCTGGACCGCCAGGTGCAGGGCGACCAGGGAGGAGGAGCAGGCGGTGTCCACGGTGACCGCCGGGCCCTCGAGACCGAAGGAGTAGGCCAGCCGGCCGGAGACCACGCTGCCCGCGTTGCCGGTCAGCAGGTGGCCCTCCAGCCCCTCCGGCACGGCGCGCAGCGAGGACGCGTAGCCCGAGGAGGCCGCGCCGACGAACACGCCGGCCTGGCTGCCCTTCAGCCCGGCCGGGTCGATGCCGGCCCGCTCGAAGGCCTCCCAGGAGGTCTCCAGCAGCAGCCGCTGCTGCGGGTCCATGGCGAGCGCCTCGCGCGGCGAGATGCCGAAGAAGTCCGCGTCGAAGCGCCCCGCGTCGGCGAGGAAGCCGCCCTCGCGGGAGTAGGTCGTCCCGTAGTTCGCCGGGTCCGGGTGGTACACGCCCTCGGTGTCCCAGCCGCGGTCCTCGGGGAAGACGGAGATCGCGTCGCCGCCGTCGGCGACCAGCTGCCACAGCTCCTCGGGGGTGCGCACCCCGCCAGGGAAGCGGCAGCTCATCGCGACGATCGCGATCGGCTCCCGGGACGCGGCCTGGAGTTGCCGGTTCTGCTGCCGGAGTCGCTCGGTCTCCTTCAGCGACGCACGAAGCGCCTCAAGCATCTTGTCGTTGGACGAGGCCATCATGTGCTCCACACTTCTCGCAAAAATCGTCAGGAATCGGAATCGGTGTTCTCGAACGCCATCTGGATCAGGCTGTCGACGTCCATCTCGTCGATGGATGCCGCGCTCTCCTCTCCGTCCGAGCCGTCCGATTCCTGGACGTCGTCGTGCAAACCGGCGATATCCAGCAGGATGTCCAGCACTCCGGCCTCCCGGAGTCGGGACAACGGGACCGTGGCCAGCGCCTGGCGGATCCGCGCCTCCCCGTCTTCGGGGCCGGCCGCGTCACCGCCCGCCGGGAACAGTTCCGCGGTGAGGTGGTCCGCGAGCGCCCTCGGTGTGGGGTGGTCGAAGACCAGGGTGGCCGGCAGTCGCCGACCGGTGGCCACGGTGAGCTGGTTGCGCAGCTCGACCGCGGTGAGGGAGTCGAACCCGAGGTCCTTGAACGAGCGGTCGGCCCTGACCTCGGCCGCCGAGGCGTGCCCGAGGGCCTCCGCCACGGTGCCGCGGACCAGGTCGAGCAGCGCCTGCCGCCGCTCCCCGTCGGTCGACCCGGCCAGCCGGGCCCGCAGTTCGGCCGCCGCGTCGGTGCCCTCGGACGCCCCGCCGTCGGCCTCGCCGGCCGCGAGGGCCAGTCGGACCTCCGGCAGGTCGCCGATCAGCGGGCTGTGGCGCAGCGCCGTGTAGCCGGGGGCGAAGCGCTCCCAGTCGACGTCGGCCACGGTGATCGAGGGCTCGCCGCCGATCGCGCCGGCCAGCGCCTCGGTCGCCAACTCCTGGGCCATGCCGTTCAGTCCGCGGCGGCGCAGCTGCTCCTCCGCGTCGGCCTCGGTGGCCATCCCGGAGCCCGCCCAGGGGCCCCAGGCGATCGCCGTGGCGGCCAGGCCGCGCGAGCGGCGCTGCTCGGCCAGGGCGTCCAGGTAGGCGTTGGCGGCCGAGTAGCCGGCCTGCCCGCCGCTGCCCCAGACGCCGGCGATGGAGGAGAAGAGGACGAAGGCGTCCAGTTCGGTGTCGCCCAGCAGTTCGTCCAGGTGCGCCGCACCGGACACCTTGGCGGCCACCACCGCGGCGAAGTCCGCCGGCGCCGTCTCGGCGAGCGGCGCGGACGCGGTGGCGCCGGCGGCGTGGACGACGGCGGTGAAGGCGTGCTCGGCGAGCAGCGCCTCGACGGCCGTACGGTCGCTCACGTCGCAGGCGGCGACGGTGGCCCGGGCGCCGAGAGCGGTCAGTTCGTCGCGCAGCTCGGCCGCGCCCGGCGCGTCCAGGCCACGGCGGCTGGTGAGCACCACGTGCTCGGCGCCGTTGGCGACCAGCCAGCGGGCGACGTGCGCGCCCAGCGCGCCCGTGCCGCCGGTGACCAGGACGGTGCCGCGCGGCGCCCAGCCCGGGCCCTCGGCCCGGTTGGCCCGGACGAGTCGGCGTACGAACACACCGCTCGCCCGAACCGCGACCTGGTCCTCCTCACCCAGACCGGCCAGCACCGACAGCAGTCGGCCCTGCGCCCGCTCGTCCAGCACCTCCGGCAGGTCGACCAGACCACCCCAACGCTCCGGGTGCTCCAGCGCGACGACCCGGCCCAGACCCCAGACCTGCGCCTGCGCCGCGTCACGCAGCACATCCGCACGACCCGTCGACACGGCGCCTCCGGTCGCCAGCCACAGCGGCGCACCGACACCGGCGTCACCGAGGGCCTGCACCAGCGTCAGCGCGACACCCGCGTCCGACACCACACCCAGCACACCCGCCACCGGGGCACCGGCAGCCGCAGCCACCGCAGCCGCCAACTCCGCGCGCGACAGCCCGGCCGAACCCACCAGCCGCACCGACACACCACGACCCGACAACGCCCCCGCACACGCCACCACCGGCGCGGCAGAGACGTCCTCCGCCACCACCAGCCACTCACCGGACGGAACGGTCGCGGCGGCCTCCGGCAGGGGCTTCCACTCGACCCGGTAGCGCCAGCCGTCGACGGTGGACTCCGCGGTCCGGCGCCGACGCCACTCGGACAGCACCGGCAGCACCGTGCCGAGCGAGGAACGCAGGTCGTCGTCCCCGGAGTCCAAGGCGTCGGCCAGGGAGTGCACGTCCTCCTGCTCGACGGCGTCCCAGAACCAGCCGTCGGCCTGCTGGGTCGCACCGCCCGTACCGCCCGTACCGGCCGGCCCGGCCTCCGGCGCCGAAGAGCTCTGCAGCCAGTAGCTCTGCCGGTCGAACGCGTACGTGGGCAGCTCCACCCGCCGAGCACCGGTGTCCCGGCCCCGGACGGCCGTCCAGTCGACGGCCGCACCCCGCACATGCGCCAGGGCCGCCGCACCGACCACCGTCCGGGCCTCCGCGCGCCCTGCGCGCAGCGCCGGGGTGAACACGCCCTGCTCGACGCACTCCTGGCCCATGGCCGAGAGCACGCCGTCGGGGCCCAGCTCCAGGTACGTGGTCACGCCCTGGGCCTCCAGGGTCCGCATGCCGTCGGCGAAGCGGACCGCCTGGCGCACGTGGCGCACCCAGTACTCGGGCGAGCACAGCTCCTCGGCGCTCGCCGGGGCACCCGTCACGTTCGACACGACCGGGATGCGCGGCGCCGCGTAGGACAGGCCCTCCGCCACGCGACGGAAGTCGTCCAGCATGCCGTCCATCAGCGGCGAGTGGAACGCGTGCGAGACGTTGAGACGCTTGGTCTTCTCGAACTTCCCGGCGATCGCCAGGACTTCACCCTCGTCGCCGGAAATCACCACGGACGTCGGGCCGTTGATCGCCGCGATGCTGACGTTCTCGGTGAGCAGCGGCAGGACGTCGGCCTCGGCGGCCTTGACCGCGACCATCGCGCCGCCCTCCGGCAGCGCCTGCATCAGCCGACCACGGGCCACCACCAGGGTGACGGCGTCGTCCAGCGACAGCACGCCCGCGACGTGTGCGGCCGCCAGCTCGCCGATCGAGTGGCCGACCAGGAAGTCAGGGCGGACACCCCAGCTCTCCAGCAGGCGGAACAGCGCCACCTCGACGGCGAACAGCGCGAGCTGGGTGAACTCCGTACGGGCGAGAACCGCGGCGTCCTCGCCGAACACAGCCTCCCGCAGCGGCAGTTCGACCCGCGCGCAGACCGCGTCGAAGGCCTCCGCGAACACCGGGTACGCCTCGTACAGCTCCCGGCCCATCCCCGGCCGCTGGCTCCCCTGCCCGGTGAACAGGAAGGCCAGCTTCCCGCCCTCGGACATGCCCTCCACCACGCGGGCGGAGCTCCGCCCGGCGGCCAGGGCGGTCAGACCGTCCGCGAACTCCGTACGGTCCCAGCCGATCACGACGGCCCGGTGCTCGAAGGTGCTGCGTCCGGTCGTCAGGGAGTGCGCGATGTCGGCGGCCCGCAGGTCGTCGTGCTCCTCCCAGTGGGCCAGCAGTCGCCGCGCCTGGTCGGCCAGGGCCTGCTCGCTGCGTGCCGACAGCACCCACGGCAGGACGGCGTCCGCCGCCTGCACGCGCTCCACCGGCTCGGCCGGGGTGCGGTCGGGCATGCCGACCTGCTCGATGATCGTGTGGGCGTTGGTCCCGCTGATGCCGAAGGAGGAGACGGCCGCGCGACGCGGGCGCCCGGTCTCCGGCCACGGCCGGGCCTCGGTCAGCAGTTCCACCGCGCCCGCCGACCAGTCGACCTTCGGCGAACGTTCGGTCACGTGCAGGGTCTTGGGCAGCACGCCGGCCCGGAGGGCCATCACCGTCTTGATGACGCCCGCCACGCCGGCCGCCGCCTGGGCGTGGCCGATGTTGGACTTCAGCGAGCCCAGCCAGAGCGGGCGGTCGCCGCTGCGCTCCTGGCCGTAGGTGGCCAGCAGCGCCTGGGCCTCGATCGGGTCGCCCAGCGCGGTCCCGGTGCCGTGCGCCTCGACCGCGTCGATCTCGGCGGCCGACAGCCCGGCGTTGGCCAGGGCCTGGCGGATCACCCGCTGCTGGGCGGGGCCGTTGGGGGCGGTGAGCCCGTTGCTGGCACCGTCCTGGTTGATCGCGCTGCCGCGCACCACCGCGAGCACCGGGTGCCCGTTGCGCTCGGCGTCCGACAGCCGCTCCAGCAGCAGCACGCCCGCGCCCTCGGCCCAGCCGGTGCCGTCGGCGTCCGCCGAGAAGGCCTTGCAGCGGCCGTCCGAGGCGAGACCGCCCTGGCGGCCCATCTCCAGGAACATGCTCGGGCCGGCCATCACCGTCACGCCGCCCGCGAGGGCCATCGTGCACTCGCCGCTGCGCAGCGCCTGGGCGGCCCAGTGCAGCGCGACCAGCGAGGACGAGCAGGCCGTGTCGACGGTGACCGCCGGGCCTTCAAGACCGAAGGTGTAGGCGAGTCGGCCGGAGGCCACCGAGGTGGCGTTGCCGGTCAGCAGGTGGCCCTGGAGGCCCGCCTGGTCGACGCCCTGCCCGGTCGCGTAGCCGTGCGAGGAGGCGCCGACGAAGACACCCGTCGGGCTGCCCTTCATCGAGGACGGGTCGATGCCCGCGCGCTCGAAGGCCTCCCAGGAGGTCTCCAGCAGCAGCCGCTGCTGCGGGTCCATGGCGAGCGCCTCACGCGGCGAGATCCCGAAGAACGCGGCGTCGAAGCGGTCCGCGTCGTACAGGAACCCGCCCTCGCGGGCCTGCTGGGTGCCGCTCTCGACGGCGGCCAGGGCGCTCAGGTCCCAGCCGCGGTCGGTCGGCAGCGCGCCGACCGCGTCGGTGCCGGAGAGCACCAGCTGCCACAGCTCCTCGGGGGTGCGGACACCGCCCGGGAAGCGGCAGGCCATGGCGACGATCGCGATCGGGTCCTCGTCCGCGCCCGCCGTCCGGACGGCCACCGCGACGGGCTTCGCCGCCGGCCGGGCGCCGAGGAGCTCGCCCAGCAGGTGGTCCGCGAGCGCGGCGGGGTTCGGGTGGTCGAAGACCAGGGTGGCGGGCAGCCGCAGGCCGGTGGCCGTGTTGAGGCGGTTGCGCAACTCGACCGAGGTCAGCGAGTCGAAGCCGAGGTCCTTGAACGCGCGGTCGGCGACGACGGCCTCCGCCGTGCCGTGTCCGAGGACGGCCGCCACCTGCGTCCGGACCAGGTCCAGCAGCAGGGCGTGCCGCTCCGCGCCGTCCAGGCCGTCCAGGCGCGCCGCGAGCGACGAGCCCGCGCCGGCCGTGCCGCCGGCCACGGCCCGCCGGACCGTGGCCCGGACCAGGCCGCGCAGGTACGCGGGAGGCGGAGTCGTCCTCGCCTGGGCCCGCAGCGCGGGCAGGTCGAGGCGGACCGGCAGCACGGCCGGTTCGACCCCGGCGCGGGCCGCGTCGAAGAGCGCCAGGCCCTCCTTCGCGCCCAGCGGCGGCACCCCGCCCCTGCTCATCCGGCGCACCTCGGCCTCGTCGAGCCGGCCGAGCATGCCGCCCTCGTGGGCCCAGGGGCCCCAGGCCATCGAGGTCGCGGGCAGGCCCAGTGCCGCGCGGTGCTGCGCCAGCGCGTCCAGGAACACGTTCGCCGCGGCGTAGTTGCCCTGGCCGCCCGTGCCGAACAGCGCGGAGACGGAGGAGAAGAGGACGAAGTCGGTGAGGTCCTGGCCGAGGGTGAGCTCGTGCAGGTGCCAGGCCGCGTCCACCTTCGGACGCAGTACCGCGTCCAGCCGCTCCGGGGTCAGCGAGGACACCAGACCGTCATCGAGCACACCGGCGGTGTGGACCACCGCCGACAGCGTCCGGCCCTCCAGCAGCCCCGCGACGGCGCCGCGGTCGGACACGTCACAGGCGACGACCTCCACCTCCGCGCCCAACCCGGCCAGCTCGTCCCGCAGTTCGACCGCACCCGGCGCGTCCGGACCACGACGGCTGGTCAGCACCAGACTCCGCACCCCGTGCACCGTGACCAGGTGC
>NZ_JBSFKF010000075.1:0-9177 GCF_053598415.1 Kitasatospora sp. NPDC001132
GCCCAGGTCGAGGCGATCCGCGAGCAACTGCTCACCGACCTCGCCGGGATCGAGCCGAGGACCGCGGACGTCCCCTTCTACTCCACCGTCACCGCGGAACCGGTCGACACCTCCGCCCTCGACGCCGACTACTGGTACCGCAACCTCCGCGAACCCGTACGCTTCGACCTCGCCGTCGAAACCCTCACGCAGGACCGGCACGGCGTGTTCGTTGAGGTCAGCCCGCACCCCGTACTGGTGCCGGTGATGGAGGGCGTCGTGACCGGCACGCTGCGCCGCGGCAGCGGCCGGCAGGAATTCCACCTCGCCCTGGCGCGCCTGCACACGCAGGGCGTGGCCGTCGACTGGACGCCGGTCTTCCCCGGCGAGCCCCACCACGTCCCGCTGCCGACGTACGCCTTCCAGCACCGGCCGTACTGGTTGACGCCCACCGCCGCGAAGGGCGACGTGTCGGCGGCGGGACTGGACTCGGCCGGGCACCCGCTGCTCGGGGCCGTCGTCGAACTGGCCGGGGACCAGAGCGTCCTGCTCACGGGGCGGCTCTCGACGGCCACCCGGCCGTGGCTGGCCGACCACGTCGTCCTGGGCTCCGTGCTGCTGCCCGGCACCGTGTTCGTCGAACTCGCCATGCACGCCGGACGGCAGGCCGGCTGCGACGTCCTGGACGAACTGGTGCTGGAAGCTCCGATGATCCTGCCGGACGACGGTTCCGTGCCGGTCCAGGTCGTCGTCGGCGCACCGGACGGGACGGGCCGGCGCCCCGTCACCGTGCACTCCCGGACGGGCGGCACCTGGCTGCGGCACGCGACCGGCATGCTGGCGACCGGCGACCGCCCCCACCCGTACGACACCGGCGAGCCCTGGCAGCCGGCCGGTGAGCCCGTCGACCTGACCGACTTCTACGACACCCTCGCCGCCCAGGGCTACGAGTACGGGCCGGTGTTCGCGGGCGTACGCGAGATCCGGCGGCAGGGCGACGAGCTCTATGCCGAGGTGGCGCTGCCCGCCGACACCCGCGACCGCTTCGGTCTCCACCCCGCGCTGCTCGACGCCGCACTCCAGCCGCTGACCCTGCTGGCGGCCGGCCGCCTGCCGTTCTCCTTCGCCGGGGTGTCGATGCGGAAAGCCGGCTCCACGGCCCGGGTCCGCCTCACACCCACCGGCCCCGACACCTTCCGGGTCGCGCTCGCCGACGAGTCCGGGCCGCTGGCGGTGATCGACGCGTTGACCGTGCGTCACCGGCCGCCGGGCATCCCGGGCGCCGGGGCCAACCAGCTCTTCCGCCTCGACTGGGTGCCCGTCGAGAGCACCGGCGAACCCCCGGCCGTCCACCACGTCACGCCCCCGGCGGGAGACCCCGTGGCCGCCGCGCACACCGTCGCCGCCGAGACGCTGGGCGTGCTCCAGGACTTCCTGCGCGACGGGGACGGCCGGCTGGCCGTCGTGACCCGCGGGGCGGTCGGGCCGGACCCCGTCGACCTGTCGTCCAGCGTCGTCTGGGGCCTGGTCCGCGCGGCCCAGGCGGAACACCCCGACCGGTTCGTGCTCGTCGACACCGACGACCGCGTCCTCGTCGCGGGGGACGAACCCCAGCTGGTCGTCCGCGACGGCGCCGCCCGCGCCGCCCGCCTGGTACGGGCCGAAGCGGCCCCGGCACCCGGCCCGCTCGACCCGAACGGCACCGTGCTGATCACTGGGGGCACCGGAACACTGGGCCGCCTCGTCGCCCGGCACCTGCGCGACCGGCACGGCATCCGGCACCTGCTCCTGCTCAGCAGGACCGCGGCGGAGGTGGACTTCGACGCCGAGGTGGTGGCCTGCGACGTGGCCGACCGGGACGCGCTGGCGGCCGTCCTGGACTCGATCCCGGCCGAGCATCCGCTGACCGCGGTCGTCCACGCCGCCGGCGTGCTCGACGACGGCGTCGTCGAATCCCTCACGCCCGGCCGGATCGACCAGGTGCTGCGGCCCAAGGCCGACGCCGCCTGGCACCTGCACGAGCTGACGAAGGACCTCGGCCTGAGCGCGTTCGTGCTCTTCTCGTCCGCAGCAGGGGTGCTGGGCGGCCCGGGCCAGGCCAACTACGCCGCCGCGAACGCCTTCCTGGACGCCCTCGCCGTGCACCGGCGTGCCCTGGGTCTGCCCGGCGTATCGCTGGCCTGGGGACAGTGGGCCGAGGCCAGCGGGCTGACCGGACACCTCACCGACACCGACCTCAAGCGCCTCGCCCGCGCCGGCGTGCTGCCGATGCCCACGGACCAGGCGCTGGAACTGTTCGACCTGGCCCTGGGCGCCGCCGATCCCGTGCTGGTCCCCGCACACCTCGACCTGTCTGCGACGTCCACCCGCCCCCTGCTCAGCCGCCTCACCCGTACCAGGCCCGCCCGTCGCACGGACCGGCCGACCCTGGGCAGGGAACTGGCGGCCCTGCCCGAGACCGAGCAGCACAGCCGCGTCCTGGAACTGGTCACCGGCCAGACGGCGGCGGTCCTCGGCCACACCGACACCTCGGCCGTCAGCGCCGAGCGGGCCTTCAAGGACCTGGGCTTCGACTCGCTCACCGCGGTGGAACTGCGCAACCGCCTGTCCGCGGCCGCCGGGGTACGGCTGCCCGCGACGATGGTCTTCGACTACCCGACCCCCGACGCGCTGGCCGGCCACCTGCGGAACCTCCTGGTCGGCGCCCGCCGCCAGGCCCCTGCCTCACCCGTGCCGGTCGGGGTTCCGGTGTCGGATGATCCGGTGGTCGTGGTGGGGCTGGGGGCCCGCTATCCGGGTGGGGTGGGGTCCGCCCAGGAGTTGTGGGATGTGGTGTCCGGTGGGGTGGACGCGGTGGGGGAGTTCCCCTCGGATCGTGGGTGGGACGTGGGTCGTCTCTACGATCCGGCCGGTGGTCCGGGGAGGTCGTACACGCGGTGGGGCGGCTTCCTCGACGCCGCCGGAGACTTCGACGCGGCGTTCTTCGGGATCTCGCCGCGTGAGGCGTTGGCGATGGATCCGCAGCAGCGGGTGCTGCTGGAGACGGTGTGGGAGACCTTCGAGGACGCGGGGATCGATCCGACGTCGTTGCGGGGCAGCCGGACGGGCGTCTTCACCGGCATCTGGTCCTCGGGCTATGGCGCCGGGGCACAGCCGCCCGACCTGGAGGGCTACCTCTCGACGGGCACGGCGACGAGTGTGACCTCCGGGCGGGTGTCGTACCTGTTGGGGCTGGAGGGTCCGGCGGTGTCGGTGGACACGGCGTGCTCGTCGTCGCTGGTGGCGATCCACCTGGCGGCGCAGGCGCTGCGTTCGGGGGAGTGCTCGCTGGCCCTGGCCGGTGGGGTGACGGTGATGGCGACGCCGGCGGGGTTCGTCGAGTTCTCGCGGCAGCGGGGGCTTGCGGCCGACGGGCGGGTGAAGGCGTTCGCCGAGGCCGCCGATGGTACGGCGTGGGGTGAGGGCGCGGGTGTCGTGCTCCTGGAACGCCTGTCCGACGCCCGTCGTCACGGTCACCGGGTGCTGGCGGTGGTGCGGGGTTCGGCGGTGAACCAGGACGGGGCGTCCAACGGGCTGACCGCGCCGAACGGTCCGTCGCAGGAGCGGGTGATCCGGCAGGCGCTGGCGAACGCCGGGTTGGAGGCGTCCGAGGTGGATGCGGTGGAGGCCCACGGTACGGGGACGACGCTCGGTGACCCCATCGAGGCCCAGGCACTCCTGGCCGCCTATGGCCAGGGCCGGGTGGAGCCGTTGTGGCTGGGGTCGGTGAAGTCCAACATCGGCCACACCCAGGCGGCGGCCGGTGTGGCGGGTGTGATCAAGATGGTCATGGCGATGCGGCACGGTGAACTGCCGCGGACCCTCCACGTGGACACGCCGACCTCCCACGTCGACTGGGAGTCCGGGAGCGTCCGGCTGCTCACCGAGGCCCGGCCCTGGCCCGACAACGGCCACCTGCGTCGCGCGGGCGTGTCGGCGTTCGGCATCAGCGGTACCAACGCGCACGTGATCCTGGAAGCCCCGGCCCCGGCCGAGGAGCCGTCGTCCGAGTCCCCTGCCGCTCCCACGCCCGCCCCTGTGGCCGCGGTGCCGATGCCGTGGCTGCTGTCGGCCAAGTCGGACGCGGCCCTGCGCGACCAGGCCCGCAGGCTGCGCGGGTTCCTCGCCGAGCACCCCGAGGTCACACCGGCCCAGGTGGCCGCGGACCTGGCCGCGCGGGCCCGGTTCCCGCACCGTGCCGTGCTGACGGACCCGGCCGGCCTGGACGCGCTGATCGACGGAAAACCCGGAATCGTCACGGGCACTGCCTCCCCGGGCAGGTCGGCGTTCGTGTTCTCCGGTCAGGGTGGTCAGTGGGCGGGGATGGGCCGGGGCTTGTACCGCGAGTTCCCGGTGTTCGCGCGGGTGTTGGACGAGGTCTGCGAACTGCTGGAGCTGCCCGTGGAGGTGCTGTTCGAGGACGAGGAGGGGGTGTTGGGGCAGACGGTGTTCACCCAGGGTGCGGTGTTCGCGCTGGAGGTGGCGCTGTTCCGGCTGGTGGAGTCCTTGGGTGTGCGGCCGGACTTCGTGGTGGGGCACTCGGTGGGTGAGGTGGCGGCGGCTCATGTGGCGGGCGTTCTGAGTCTGGAGGACGCGTGTGTGCTGGTGGGTGCGCGGGGCCGGTTGATGCAGGAGTTGCCCGGTGGTGGGGCGATGGTCTCGCTCCAGGCGTCGCTGGAGGAGGTGGAGGGGTCGCTGATGCCGGGTGCCGAGGTGGCGGCGGTCAACGGGTCGGATGCGGTGGTGGTGTCGGGGGACGAGGCCGCGGTGGCGGCGGTCGCTGGGGTGTGGCAGGGCCGTGGGCGCCGGGTGAAGCGGCTGGAGGTCAGTCACGCGTTCCATTCGGCGCGGATGGATCCGGTGCTGGAGGAACTCGGCAAGGTGGCGGCTGGTTTGTCGTTCGGTGAGCCGGTGATCCCGGTGGTCTCGACGGTGGCCGGACATCCGGTGGACCTGGGGGAGCCCGGGTACTGGGTGCGCCAGGTGCGGGAGCCGGTCCGGTTCGCGGATGCGATGGAGTGGCTGACGGGCCAGGGTGTCACGGGGTTCGTCGAGGTGGGTCCGCATCCGGTGCTGGTGGGGAACGGCTTGATGCGCCGTGGTGGTGACTCTCCGGAGCGGTTGTTCGCGGGGCTGGGGCGGTTGTGGGCGGACGGCGCCGCGCGCTGGACGCCACCCGCGACGACACCGGCGGGAACGCCGGGCGCACGTGTGCCTTCGTACGCCTTCCAGCACCAGCACTACTGGCTCCAGCCCAACTGGCTCCAGCCCACCACCCCGGCACCGACCGGTGACGGCCGGATCGACCACCCGCTGCTGCGGGACGCCATGGAACTCCCCGACGACAACGGCGTGGTGCTGACGGGACAACTCGCCACCGCCGCGCAGCCGTGGCTCACCGAACACGTCATCTCGGGCTCGCCCCTGCTGCCCGGCGCGGCGTTCGTGGACCTGGCGCTCCGGGCCGGCGAACACGTCGACTGCCCGGCGGTCGAGGACCTGACGCTGGAGACACCGCTGGTGGTCGCGGACGGCGTGCAGGTGTCCGTGACCGTCGGCCCCGACCGGGCGGGCCGGCGCAGCGTCTCGATCCACGCGCGCGCGGACGGCGAGTGGGTGCGGCACGCCACCGGAACGCTGGGCGCCGTACCCGTCGTACCACGGGAGCCCTGGGCACGGCAGTGGCCGCCGCACGGCGAAGCCGTCGACCTCGACACCTTCTACGACAACCTGGCCGACGCCGGATTCGCCTACGGCACGGCCTTCCGAGGTCTGCGAGCGGCCTGGCGCGACGGCGACACCCTCTACGCGGAGGTGGCCGTACCCGCCGGCGACACCCGGTTCGCCCTGCACCCCGCCCTGCTCGACGCCGCGATCCAGACCGTGACCGTCGCCGACGACCGGGCGAAGATGCCGTTCTCCTTCGCCGGGATCTCCTGCCGGCGCGGCGCCGAGCACGCCAGGGTCCGGCTGACCGTGACCGGCCAGGACACCTGCGCGATCGCCCTCGCCGACCGGTCGGGCGCGCCGATCGCCGAGATCGCCTCGTTGACCCTGCGCCGGCCGGCCGGGGCCACCACGCAGGACGTGCCGTACCAGGTGGCGTGGCCGGTCCTGGAAGCGGTGACCACCGAACCGGACATCCCGGTCCACCACGCCACCTCGCCCGTCGAGACCCTGCGGGTGATCCAGGACTTCCTCACCACGGACACCCCGCGCATGGTGGTCGCCACGCGCAACGCCGTGCCGGTCCGGCCCGGTGAGGACGTCGACCCGCAGGCCGCCGCCGTCTGGGGCCTGGTCCGGTCGGCCGCCACCGAGCACCCCGGCCGGTTCGTGCTGGTCGACGGTGACGACGGCGACGGGGTCCGGCTGGCCGGCGACGAACCCCAGCTCGCGATCCGCGCCGGCGCCGTTCACGTCCCCCGCCTCGAACGGGCGCGGACCGAACCGCTGACCTCGCCGCTCAGCCCCGAGGGCACGGTGCTCGTCACCGGCGGCACCGGCACCCTGGGCGGCACGATCGCCCGCCACCTCGCCGTGCGGCACGGCGTGCGGCACCTGCTGCTGGTCAGCCGGAGCGGCCCGGACGCCCCCGGCGCGGCCGCGCTGACCGCCGACCTGGCCGCGCTGGGCGCGACCGCCGACATCGTGGCGTGCGACGTGTCCGACCGCGAGGCGGTGGCGCGGTTGCTCGCCGAACACCCGGTCACCTCGGTGATCCACACCGCGGGCACGCTGGCCGACACCGTCGTGGAATCCCTCACCCCGCAGCAGTTCGCGCGCGTGTGGGAGCCGAAGGCCCTCGCGGCGCGGCACCTCCACGAACTGACCTCGGACCTGGAGGCGTTCGTGCTGTTCTCGTCGGCGGCCGGTGTGCTGGGCGGCGCGGGCCAGGCGAACTACTCGGCGGCGAACGCGTACCTCGACGGCCTCGCCGCACACCGGCACGCCGAGGGACAGCCGGCCGTGTCGCTCGCCTGGGGCTACTGGGCGGAGACCAGCGGCATGACCGGAGGTCTGAGCGCCACCGACCGGCACCGCCTGGCCAGGGCCGGCGTACGGCCGCTGCCGACGACGGACGCGCTGGCCCTGTTCGACGCCGCGCTGACCGCGGGCACCCCCACCCTCGCGCCCGTCAGGTTCGACCTGCCGGCGCTGCGCCGCGCCGGCGACCCGCCCGCCCTGCTGCGGGAGCTGGTACGGCCCCGGCGCAGGCGGGCCGCCGACCGCGTGTGGACGCAGGCCGACGTGCTGCACCTGGTCGTGGGCCAGGTCGCCCTCGTCCTGGGGCACTCGTCACCGGAGGCGGTCAACCCCGACCAGGCGTTCACCGACATCGGGTTCGACTCGCTCACCGCCGTGGAACTGCGCAACCAGCTCGACGCGGACACCGGCCTGCGCCTGCCCGCCACGCTCGTCTTCGACCACCCGACACCGACCCGCCTCGCCGCCTTCGTGCACACGCGGCTGCACGGCACCGAAACCGAACCCGACCCCCTGCTCGCCGAACTCGACCAGCTCAAGTCCACCCTGGACGCGGCAGCCGACGACGCCGACTACGAGACCGTCGCGGCCCGCCTCGAAGCACTGCTCGCGGCCTGGACCGCCAAACGCACCGGCTCGGCGGCCGGTGTCGACGAGGCCAGCGACGACGAACTGTTCAGCCTTCTGGACGATGCGCACCGCAGGACCGAGGTCATCCGATCGGGCGAGTCCCGAAACGCTGAGGAGAAGTAGCGATGTCCGACGAAGAGAAGCTGCGCACTTACCTCAAGCGCGCCACGGCCGACCTGGGAGTGCTCAGCAAGCGCCTCGCCGACATGGAGGAGGCCGCGCGCGAACCGATCGCGATCATCGGCATGGGCTGCCGCTACCCGGGCGGAGTGGAGTCCCCGGCCGACCTGTGGCGGCTCGTCTCGGACGGTGCCGACGCGATCACCGAGTTCCCGCCGGACCGTGGATGGGACGTCGTCTACGACCCCGACCCGGACCGGCCGGGCACGACCTACAGCCGATCGGGCGGCTTCCTCGCCGACGGCGCCGGGTTCGACGCCGGGTTCTTCGGCATCTCGCCGCGCGAGGCACTGGCGATGGACCCGCAGCAGCGGGTGCTGCTGGAAACCGCTTGGGAGACCTTCGAGTACGCCGGCATCGACCCGACCACACTCGGCGGCAGCCGCACAGCCGTGTTCACCGGCCTGTGGTCCTCCGGCTACGGCAACCAGCCGCCGCCGGACCTCGAAGGTTTCCTCGCCACCGGAACGGCCACCAGCGCCACGTCCGGGCGGGTGTCGTACCTGCTGGGGCTGGAGGGCCCGGCGGTGTCGGTGGACACGGCGTGCTCGTCCTCGCTGGTGGCGATCCACCTGGCGGCGCAGGCGCTGCGGGCGGGGGAGTGCTCGCTGGCCCTGGCCGGTGGTGTGACGGTGATGGCGACGCCGGCGGGGTTCGTCGAGTTCTCGCGGCAGCGGGGGCTCGCCGTCGACGGCAGGGTGAAGGCGTTCGCCGAGGCGGCCGATGGTACGTCCTGGGGTGAGGGCGCCGGCCTGGTGCTGCTGGAACGCCTGTCGGATGCCCGCCGCAACGGCCACCGGGTGCTGGCGGTCGTCCGGGGCTCGGCGGTCAACCAGGACGGGGCGTCCAACGGGCTCGCGGCGCCGAACGGTCCGTCCCAGGAACGCGTCATCCGGCAGGCGTTGGCGAACGCCGGACTGTCGACGGCGGACGTGGACGCGGCGGAGGCCCACGGCACGGGGACGACGCTCGGTGACCCGATCGAGGCGCAGGCGCTGCTGGCGACGTACGGCCGGGACCGGGCGGAGCCGTTGTGGCTGGGGTCGGTGAAGTCGAACATCGGGCACACGCAAGCCGCCGCTGGTGTGGCGGGTGTGATCAAGATGGTCATGGCGATGCGGCACGGGCAACTGCCGCGGACCCTCCACGTGGACGCGCCGACCTCCCACGTCGACTGGTCGGCGGGCCGGGTCTCCCTGCTGACCGAGGCCCGGCCGTGGCCGGAGACGGGGCGTCCCCGCCGCGCGGGCATCTCGGCGTTCGGCATCAGCGGCACCAACGCGCACGTCGTCATCG
Source organism: Kitasatospora sp. NPDC001132 (assembly GCF_053598415.1). Lineage (NCBI taxonomy): Bacteria > Bacillati > Actinomycetota > Actinomycetes > Kitasatosporales > Streptomycetaceae > Kitasatospora > Kitasatospora sp. NPDC001132. The sequence continues at coordinate 9,112 of NZ_JBSFKF010000075.1, forward strand.
AACAGTTCCCGGAGGAAACCGCCGGACAGCCCGCCGCGGACGACTCCGCGGAGCCCACCGTGTGGC
>NZ_JBSFKF010000076.1:0-7736 GCF_053598415.1 Kitasatospora sp. NPDC001132
CTCACCGAGAACACCCCCTGGCCCGCCACCGGCCGCCCCCGCCGAGCCGGCGTCTCCTCCTTCGGCATCAGCGGCACCAACGCCCACGTCATCCTCGAGGAGCCGTACGAGGAGACGGTCGAGAAGCCGGACCAGCAGCCGTCCGCCGCACCGGCGCCCGCCGACGGCCCACTGCCGCTGGTGCTGTCCGCGAAGACCCCCGAGGCGCTGCGCGAGCAGGCCCTACGGCTCACCCGGCACCTGAACGCCGACCCCGAGGCCCGCCCGGTCGACGTGGCGTACACCCTGGCCACCACCCGCTCCGCCTTCGAGCACCGCGCGGTGGTCCTCGGCGCCGACCGGGCGGAGCTGCTCGCCGGGCTCGCCGCCGTAGCCGCCGGCCGCACCGGCGTGACGGCCCCCGCCGAGGGCGCCGCCGGCCTCGCGACGGCCGCTGCCGAGGACTTCGTCCAGGGGCTGGTCGTGGACTGGGCGGTGCTGTTCGCGGACACCGGCGCCCGGGTGGTCGAGCTGCCCACCTACCCGTTCCGCCGGGACCGGTACTGGTGGCAGCCCGCCGCACGCCCGGACGTCGGCGCCGCCCCCGACGAGGCCGAGCAGCGGTTCTGGGCCGCGGTGGAGCAGGGCGACGCCGAGGCCGTCGCCACCGAGCTCGACCTCGGCTCCGCGCCGGACGCCCCCGCCGCCGAGGCGCTGTCCGCGGCGCTGCCGGTGCTGTCCCGCTGGCACGGGCGCCGACTCGCGCGGGCCGCGCTGGACGCCCTGCGCTACCGGGTCCGCTGGCACCGGGTCGGCCCGGCCACGGACACCACTCCCGGTGGACGCTGGCTGGTGGCCGTCCCGGCGCGAGCCGGACGGAGCGGTCCGTGGACGGAGGCGGCCGTACGGGCGCTGACCGTCCGGGGCGCCGAGGTGCGGCAGATCGCCGTCGACCCGGCCGCGGACCGGACCCGCGTCGCCGAGCGGCTGCGCGCCGCACTGGACGGGTTCCGCCCGACCGGAGTGCTGTCCCTGCTCGCCCTGGCCGAAGGACCGCTGGCCGACCACCCGTCCGTACCCGCCGGTCTGGCCGCCTCGCTCGCGCTGACCCAGGCCCTCGGCGAGCTGGAGCCGGCCGCCCCGGTCTGGTACGCCACCAGCGGCGCCGTGGGCACCGGGGCCGGGGACCGGGTGCGCGACCCGGAGCAGGCCCAACTGTGGGGCCTGGGGCGGATCGTCGCCCTGGAGCACCCCGAGCGCTGGGGCGGGCTGGTCGACCTGCCCGCCGAGGCCGACGACGCGTCCACCGACCACCTGGCCGAGGTGCTGACCGGCGACGGCGCGGAGGACCAGCTCGCGATCCGGCCGCTCGGGGTGTTCGCCCGCCGCCTCGAACGCTCCCCCGCCCCGCCGCACGCCCACCGCGCGTGGCGCACCCGGGGCACCGCCCTGGTCACCGGCGGCACCGGCGCGCTCGGCGCACTGGCCGCCCGGCGGCTGGCGCGGGCCGGCGCCGAGCACCTGCTGCTGGTCAGCCGCCGCGGCGAACAGGCGCCCGGCGCCGAGGAGTTGCGGGCCGAACTGGCCGCGCTCGGTGCCCGCGTCACGTTCGCCGCCTGCGACGCGGCCGACCGGGACGCGCTCGCCGCCGTCCTCGCCGCCCTGCCGGACGACCTCCCGCTGACCACCGTGGTGCACGCCGCCGGGCAGCTCGACGACGCCCTGCTCGACGCCCTCACCCCCGACCGGCTGGACCGGGCGCTGCGCGCCAAGGCCACCGCCGCGCGGAACCTGGACGAGCTGACCCGGAGCGCCGACCTGTCCGCCTTCGTGCTCTTCTCCTCCGTGGCCGCCACCTGGGGCCTGCCCGGGCAGGGCGGCTACGCCCCCGGCAACGCCTTCCTCGACGCCCTCGCGGAGCACCGCCGCGCCGAGGGACTGCCGGCCACCTCCATCGCCTGGGGGCCGTGGGCCGGTGCCGGGATGGCGACCGGCACCGCCGTCGCCGACCAGCTCCACCGCCTCGGCCTGCCCGGTCTCGCCCCCGAGCAGGGCCTCGCCGCGCTGGAGGGGGCGCTCGCCGCCGGCGACGACTGCGTGACCGTGGCCCGGGTCGACTGGAACGCCCTCGTCCCCGCCGTCACGCTCGGCCGCCCGCGCCCGCTGTTCGACACCGTCCCCGAGGCCCGTGAGGCGGCCGCCGGGTCGGCCGCCCCTGGCCCGGACGGCGCCCGGCCGGCCCGACGGCTGGCCGGACTCGATCCGCTGCGGCGCGCGGAGGCGGTGTCGCAGGTCGTGCGCGGGGCCGTCGCGAGCGTCCTCGGCTACGCCTCCGCCGAGCAGGTCCGGGAGCACCGGATCTTCTCCGAGCTGGGGCTCACCTCGTTGACGGCCGTGGAACTGCGCAACCGGCTGAGCGCCGCGACCGGGCTGCGGCTGTCCCCCACGCTGGTCTACGACCACCCCACCCCGCGCGCGGTGGCCGAGGTCGTCCTCGCCGGGCTCACCGGCGACGACGCCCGGCCGGCCCCCGCCGTCGCGGCGCGGGCCGCCGACGACGACGAGCCGATCGCGATCGTCGGCATGGCCTGCCGCTACCCCGGCGGCGTGACCTCCCCCGACGGCCTGTGGGACCTCGTCCTGTCCGGCACCGACGCGATCGGCGACCTGCCCGACGACCGCGGCTGGGACGTCGGGCGGCTGTTCCACCCGGAGCCGGGAAGGCCCGGCACCTCGTACAGCCGGCACGGCGGATTCCTGTACGACGCGGGCGAGTTCGACGCCGCGTTCTTCGGGATCAGCCCGCGTGAGGCGCTCGCCATGGACCCGCAGCAGCGGCTGCTGCTGGAGACCGGCTGGGAGGCCGTCGAACGGGCCGGCATCGACCCGGCCACCCTGCGCGGCAGCGACACCGGGGTCTACGTCGGCGCGTCCAACGGCGAGTACGGGCCGCGCCTGGCGGAGCCGGCCGGCACCGCCGACGGCTACGTGCTGACCGGCAGCGCCGCGAGCGTGGTCTCCGGCCGGCTCGCCTACGCGCTGGGGCTGGAGGGCCCGGCCGTCAGCATCGACACCGCCTGCTCCACCTCCCTGGTGGCACTGCACCTGGCCGCCCGGTCGCTGCGCTCCGGCGAGTGCTCGCTGGCACTGGCGGGCGGGGTGACGGTGATGTCGAGCCCCGGTGTCTTCGTCGAGTTCTCCCGCCAGCGCGGGCTCGCCCCCGACGGCCGCTGCAAGCCCTTCGCCGCCGCGGCGGACGGCACCGGCTGGGGCGAGGGCGTCGGCGTCCTGGTCCTGGAGCGGCTCTCCGACGCCCGCGCCAACGGCCACCCCGTCCTCGCCCTGGTCCGCGGCAGCGCCGTCAACCAGGACGGCGCCAGCAACGGCCTCACCGCCCCCAACGGCCCCGCCCAGGAGCGGGTGATCCGCCAGGCCCTCGCCGACGCCGGACTCACCCCCGCCGACGTCGACGCCGTCGAGGCGCACGGCACCGGTACCACCCTCGGCGACCCGATCGAGGCCCGGGCCCTGCTGGCGACCTACGGGCAGCACCGCCCGGCGGACCGCCCGGTCCGGCTCGGTTCGGTGAAGTCCAACCTCGGCCATCCGCAGGCCGCCGCCGGCGTCGCCGGGGTGATCAAGATGGTCATGGCGATGCGCCACGGCGTCCTGCCCCGGACCCTGCACGTGGACGAGCCGACCCCGCACGTCGACTGGTCCTCGGGCGCGGTGGCGCTGCTCACCGAGAACACCCCCTGGAGCACCGGCGACGACCCGCGCCGGGCCGCCGTCTCCTCCTTCGGCATCAGCGGCACCAACGCCCACGTCATCCTGGAACAGCCCCGCCCCGAGCCCGAGCCCGTTCCGGCACCCGCCGGCCCCGAGGTCGTGCCGTGGGTGCTCTCCGGGCGGACGCCCGGCGCGCTGCGGGCCCGCGCCGAGCAGTTGCTCGCCCTGGCCGCCGGGCAGCCCGGCCCCGACCCGGCGGCCGTGGCCCGCGCCCTGGCCACCACCCGGTCGGCCTTCGAGCACCGCGCCGTCGTGGTCGGCCGGGACCGCGAGGAGCTGCTCGCCGGGCTCGCCACCGTCGCGGCCGGCGGCGAGGGCGTGGTGGCCCCCGGCGGGCAGGTCCCGGCCGCCGCCGAGGACTTCGTCCAGGGGCTCGAGGTGGACTGGACGGCCGTCCTCGGCGCCGCCGACCGCCCCCCGGTCGAGCTGCCCACCTACCCCTTCCAGCGCACCCGGTACTGGCTGGAGCCCCCCGCCGCCCCGGCCGGGGGCGCGCCGCACGCGACCGGTCAGCGGCCGGTCGACCATCCGCTGCTGTCCTCGGTGCTGCACCTCGCGGGAACCGACGAGTACGTCCTCACCGGCCGGCTGGCCGAGCGGACGCAGCCCTGGCTCGGGGACCACCGGGTGGCCGGCGCCGTCCTGCTGCCCGGCACCGCCTTCGTCGAACTCGCGCTCCGCGCCGGCGAGCAGGTCGGCTGCGCGTCGGTCGACGAGCTCGGCCTCACCGCACCGCTGCTGCCCCCGCCGGCCGGCGGCGTCGCCCTCCAGGTGGCGGTGGGCGCGGCCGACGAAGCGGGCCGCCGCAGCATCCGGATCTTCTCCCGCGCCGAACACGCCGGCGCGGGCCTGCCGTGGACGCAGCACGCCACCGGGCTGCTCGCCCCCGTTCCCGAGCGGCCCGCCGACCCGGCCGAGGAGTGGCCGCCGCCCGGCGCCACGGCGATCGACACCGCCGACCTGTACGAGCGGCTGGCCCGCCGGGGCTACGGCTACGGCCCGGCGTTCCGGAACCTGGTCCGGGCCTGGCGCAGTGGCGAGGAGGTCCTCGCCGAGGTGGCCCTGACCGGCGCCGAGCAGGCCGAGGCCGAGCGGTACGCGGTGCACCCGGCCCTGTTCGACGCGGCCCTGCACACCATCGGCCTGGTCGCGGACGGCGAGGCTCCGGCCGTACTGCCGTTCGCCTGGCAGCGGGTGTCGGCGCCGGTCCGGGGCACGGCCGCCCTGCGGGTACGGCTCGGCCTCGCCGGGCCGGGCGAGGCCACGCTCACCGCCCACGGCGCGGACGGGCGCCCGGTGGCCTCCGTCGGGGCCGTCGTGCTGCGCCCGGCACCGGCGGACCTGACGGCCGGGCGGCCGGAGGCCGGGGAGAGCAGGCTCTACCGGCTCGACTGGCCTGCCGCCCCCGCGCCGGTGGCGGCGGCACCGGCCGGACGGCGGGCGGTGCTCGGCGCGGACGACCTGCTGCCGGGTGAGCCGGCCCCGCGCTGGGCCGACCTCACCGCGCTGCGCGCCGCGCTCGACGCCGGTGAGCCGGTGCCGGACCTGGTGTTCGCCGCCGTACGCCCGGCGGGCGCCGCGGACCCCGGCTCCGCCGCCGACCGGGCCCTGGCGACGACGGCTCGGGCGCTGGCCCTGGTCCAGGCGTGGCTGGCCGAGGAGCGGTTGGCCCCGGCGCGGCTGGTCCTGGTGACCCGCTCCGCCGTGGCCGTGACCGACGGCGAGACGCCCGACCCCGCCGAGGCCGCCGTGTGGGGGCTGCTGCGCTCCGCGCAGACCGAGCACCCCGGTCGCCTGGTCCTCGCCGACCTCGACGACGCCCCCGCCTCCGCCCGCGCGCTGGCGCCCGCGGCGGCCGGCGAGGAACCCCAACTGGCCCTGCGCGCGGGCACCGTACGGGTGCCCCGGCTGGCCCGGGCGGATGTCCCCGAGCTGCGGTCGCCCCGTCCGCTCGACCCGGACGGCACGGTGCTGATCACCGGCGGGACCGGGCTGCTCGGACGGCTCGTCGCCCGCCACCTGGTCTCCGAACACGGCGCCCGGCACCTGCTGCTGGCCAGTCGCGGCGGTGAACAGTCGCCCGGTGTGGTGGAGTTGGTGACCGAGCTGGCCGAGCTGGGGGCCCGGACCACGGTGGTCGGCTGCGACCTCGCCGACCGCGCGCAGGCGGCGGCCCTGCTGGCGGGCGTGCCCGCCGAGCACCCGCTGACGGCCGTGGTGCACGCGGCCGGCGTCCTGGACGACGGCGCGATCGGCTCGCTGACCGCCGAGCGGCTGGCGGGCGTCCTACGCCCGAAGGCCCATGCGGCCCTGCACCTGCACGAGTTGACGCAAGGCCGGGACCTCTCGGCGTTCGTGCTGTTCTCCTCGGCCGCCGGGCTGCTCGGCTCGGCCGGCCAGGGCAACTACGCCGCCGCCAACGCCTTCCTGGACGCCCTCGCCGTCCACCGCCGCGGCCTCGGCCTGCCCGCGACCTCGCTGGCCTGGGGGCTGTGGGCGGAACGCAGCGGGCTGACCGCCGGACTCGACGAGGCCGACCTGTCCCGCCTCGCCCGGGTGGGCGTACGGCCGTTGAGCACCGCGCACGGGCTCGCCCTGCTGGACGCCGCGCTGGCCGCCGACGAACCGTTCCTCGCGCCGGCACGCCTCGACCCCGCCTCGGCGGCGGCCACCGGGGGCCGCGCGGGAGCGGCCCCGCTCGCGCCGCTGCTGCGCGCCCTGGTCCGACCGGAGCCGGCCCACCGCCCCGCCCCGGCGCCCGCCCCGACGGCCGGGCTGTCCACCCGGGTGCGCACCCTGGACGAGACGGAGCGGCTGCGCGAACTGGCCGCCGCGGTACGGGCTGAGGCCGCGGCCGTCCTCGGGCTCGACGCCCTGGACGAGTCACAGGACGGCCGGGCCTTCGCCCAGTTGGGCATGGACTCCCTGACCGCGCTCGAACTGCGCAACCGGCTGGGCGCGTTGACCGGTCTGACGCTCCCCGCCGGGCTGGTCTTCGACCGCCCCACCCCGCAGGAGCTGGCGGGCTACCTGGCGTCCCGGCTGCTGGGTGCCGAGGAGGCCGCGCCGGTCCCGGCGCGCACGGCGGCGCCCACCGCCGAGGAGCCGATCGCGATCGTCGCGATGGCCTGCCGCTACCCCGGCGGCGTCACCACCCCCGAGGCCCTGTGGGCGCTGGTCGCGAACGGCGTCGACGCCGTCGGCGAGCTGCCCGGGGACCGCGGCTGGGACCTCGCCGGGCTGTACGACCCGGACCCTGGCAAGCCGGGCAAGAGCTACGCGCGCCACGGGGCGTTCCTGCGCGACGCCACCGCGTTCGACGCCGCGTTCTTCGGGATCAACCCGCGCGAGGCGCTCGCCATGGACCCGCAGCAGCGGCTGCTGCTGGAGACCGGCTGGGAGGCCGTCGAACGGGCCGGCATCGACCCGGCCACCCTGCGCGGCAGCCGGACCGGCGTCTTCGCGGGCGTGATGTACCACGACTACGGCTCGTGGGCGCGCCGGGTGCCCGCGGAGGTCGAGGGCTACCTCGGCTCCGGAACGGCCGGCAGCGTGGCCTCCGGCCGGCTCGCCTACGCGCTTGGGCTGGAGGGCCCGGCCGTCAGCGTCGACACCGCCTGTTCGTCCTCGCTGGTGGCGCTGCACCTGGCCGCCCAGTCACTGCGCTCGGGCGAGAGCGACCTCGCCCTGGCCGGCGGCGTGACGGTGATGTCGACGCCCACGCCGTTCATCGACTTCTCCCGCCAGCGCGGGCTCGCCCCCGACGGCCGCTGCAAGCCCTTCGCCGCCGCTGCGGACGGCACCGGCTGGGGCGAGGGCGTCGGCGTCCTGCTGCTGGAACGCCTCTCCGACGCCCGCCGCAACGGGCACCGCGTCCTCGCCCTGCTGCGCGGCAGCGCCGTCAACCAGGACGGCGCCAGCAACGGCCTCACCGCCCCCAACGGCCCCGCCCAGGAACGCGTCCTGCG
>NZ_JBSFKF010000077.1:0-6727 GCF_053598415.1 Kitasatospora sp. NPDC001132
GTGGAGCGGATGATGCGGGACGCGAAGATCACGCAGATCTACGAGGGGACCAACCAGGTCCAGCGGATCGTGATGGCCCGCAACCTCCCGTAACCCGCGCCGACACCCCCCGACGGCCGGGCCGGTCAGCCGCCCGGCCGTCGGGGGCCGACGCATCCTCCCGATGCTAAGTTCCGGTGAATGAGCGAGAAGGAAGAGCAGGACCAGCCCATGAACGACGGGCCCTCGAAGCCGGCGATGCGCGAGGCGCTGGTGGCCGCGGCCTTCGAGCTCTTCCTGGAGCGCGGCTTCGAACAGACGACCGTCGACGACATCGTGTCGCTGGCCGGCGTCGGCCGGCGCTCCTTCTTCCGCTACTTCCCGGCCAAGGAGGACGTGGTCTTCCCCGACCACGAGCGCAGCCTCGCCGAGATGACGGAGTTCCTGGAGTCCGGCACCGGCGAGGAGGACCCGGTCAGGCACGCCTGCGACGCCGCCCGCCTGGTCCTGCGGATGTACGCCGAGCAGCCCTCCTTCTCCGTCCAGCGCTACCGGCTGACCCGCAAGGTGCCCGGCCTGCGGGCGTACGAGCTGTCCGTGGTCTGGCGCTACGAGCACACCCTCGCCGCGTACCTGCGCGGCCGCTTCGCCGACCGCCCGGACGGCCCGCTGCGGGCGGACGTGATCGCCGCCGCCGTCGTCGCCGCGCACAACCACGCCCTGCGCACCTGGTTGCGCTCGGGCGGGGAGAGCGACTGGGTGGCCGAGGTGGACGCGGCGATGGCCTTCGTCACCGGCACCTGGGGCGACCGCCCGGCAGAGGGCGCCGCCGAGGGCGAGTCCGACGACGTCGTGGTCCTGGTCGCCAGCCGCCGGGCGCCGCTGTGGCGGATGGTCCAGGGCATCGAGAGCGCGCTGGGCACCGACGCCCGCCAGGTCTGACCCCACCCGGGCCGCCACCCTCGCCCCCACCCGTCCGTCACCCCCGCCCTCAACCCCGCCCTCACCCGCTCGGAGCAGCCGGGTCCGCCGCGGCCCCGCTGACGGCCCGTGCGCCGTGCGGGGCTCCCGGCTCCGGGCGAGACTCGGTCGCAGGACGCGGCCTCCCGGGCAGCGGGCGGCCCGGGAGCGCGAGGGAGCGGCGATGCCGACGACGTCCCGGCGGCCTGACGGCGGTCCGACCCTGCACGAGGTGCTGCTGCACCGGGGCTACCTCCGCCTGCTGCTGGTCTCCGGGCTGGTCGGCGTCCCGGTCTCGCTGGCCGCGTTCGGCTTCGTCAGCCTGGAGCACGAACTCCAGCACTGGGTCTGGGAGAGCCTGCCGACGGCGGCCGGCTACGGGCGCGCCCCCTGGTGGTGGCCGTTGCCCGCGCTGCTGCTGGCCGGCCTGCTGCTCGCCCCGATCGTGACCCGGCTGCCCGGGCGCGGCGGCCACGTCCCGGTGGACGGGCTCGGCGGCCCGCCCACCCCGCCGGTCGCCGTCCCCGGGGTGGTGCTGGCCGCGCTCGCCGGCCTGCCGCTCGGCGTGGTGCTCGGCCCGGAGGCGCCACTGATGGCGCTCGGCGGCGGGCTCGCCCTGCTCACCCTCCGGTCCGCCAGACGGGCCGAACATCCGCAGCTGTTCGCGGTGTTGGGCACGGCGGGTGCGGCGGCGGCGATCTCCACCATCTTCGGCAGCCCGCTGGTGGCCGCCGTGATGCTGATCGAGGCGGCCGGGCTGGGCGGCCCGCAGCTGATCGCGCTGATCCTGCCCAGCCTGCTGGCCAGCGGGGTCGGTGCGTTGATCTTCACCGGCTTCGGCCACTGGACCGGCCTGGCGACCGGCGCGCTGTCGCTGCCGCACGTGCCGAAGAGCGGGGTGCCGGACGCGGCGGACTTCCTCTGGGGCGTCCCGCTGGCCGTCGCGATCGCCCTGTTCTGCGTGGTCGGCCAGAACGTCGGCCACCGGGTGAAGGCCCTCACCACGACCGGCACCGCCCGGCAGACCGCCGTGCGCACCGTGCTGTGCGCGGTCGCGGTCGGAGGCTGCCTCGCCGCGTACGCCCTGCTCACCGGGCGCTCCCCGGAGGAGGCCGCGCTCTCCGGACAGGCCACCCTGGCCGCGCTCGCCGCCGACCCGGCCGCCTGGTCGATCGCCGCGCTGCTCGCCCTCGTGCTCTGCAAGGGGCTGGGCTGGTCGATCGCCCTCGGAAGCCTGCGCGGAGGCCCGATCTTCCCGGCGCTCCTGCTCGGGGCGGCCCTCGGCACGGCCTGCGCACCGCTGCCCGGCTTCGGCACCGCGCCGGCCCTGGCCGTCGGCCTGGCGGCCTCCGCCGCCGCCGTCACCGGCCTGCCCGTCACCAGCACCGTCCTCGCCGAGGCCCTGCTCGGCGGTGAGGCGGCGAACTCGATGCCGCTGCTGATCGTGTCCACGGTGGCGGCCTTCATCACCGCGGAGTGGCTGCGCGGGCGGCCGAGGCAACAGACCGACCCGGCCGGCCGAACGGAGGCGGTGGAAGTCGGCTGACGCCCGGCCCCCGCCCCCGGCCCTGGCCCCGGCCGTCCACCTGCGAGCCGGAGCGGAGAGTGGGGAGGGTGTGCTCCAGCCGACTGATCCTCAGAAATGGGCATACGAACTGTATTTCCGCTGGTAGGAGCGGCGATTCTGACGGGGCGTTAGGGCCGTACGGGTTCCGGCGTCGGTTGCGGCGGGATGCGGGGCGTGGCTCTCTGAAGTCGCGGGGGTGCGGAACGCCACCGCCGCCTTGGAACCCCGAAACTCCGTGGAGGAGATCTGCATGCGTGCTTTCAAGCGTGTCCTGGCCGTCAGCGCCCTCACCGTCCCGCTGGTGATCGGTTGCGCCGGCCTGGCCTCGGCCCAGGAGGGCCTGGACGCGTCCTTCGGCAAGGGCCAGTTCATCGCCAACGAGAACGGTGCCGGCGTCGCCAGCACCCAGTCCTCCGTCAACCCCGACGGGCTCTCGCACGCAGACTTCTGGATCTGGGCCGACGAGACCGGCGTCTACGGTTCCTTCACGGGCGCGGGCGCCACCTGGAACCAGCAGTGACCTGACCTGCGGATCCCCCTCGGAGTCCCCGCGGACTCCGAGGGGGATCCTCCTGTTCGCGGGGGAACGCGGAGGAACGCGGAGAAAGCCGGAGCCGAAAAGCAGAAAGGCCCCAGATCAACTGGGGCCTTTCGTCGGTGTCCGAGGGGGGACTTGAACCCCCACGCCCGATAAAGGGCACTAGCACCTCAAGCTAGCGCGTCTGCCATTCCGCCACCCGGACCGGGTGTCGTCCTCGCGGCTTCCGATCTCTCGTCCGTCGCGCTGACAGATGTAACTGTAGCAAAGATCGGCTTGGGGTCCCAAAACGGTTCCCGGAGGAGCGGCGGGACCGGTGGCGGGGGCAAGGGGAGGTGTGTGGCGGGGGCGTGACCAGGGGGTTTCGGGAGCATGCGGGGGGTGGATCGGGATCGGGGGCTGGGGGAGGATGGGCGGACGTGCTCGTACGGCCCGGGTGCAGATCCCGGGGGTGGCGCGCTGGTGCGTCGGTGCGGGCCCAAGACGAGGAGTGACCGTGAGCGAGCGGAGCGAGTCGGCGGCGCCGAAGGTGACGGCTGAGTCGGAGGTCGCCGAGATCTGTCGCGATCTGATCCGGATCGACACCAGCAACTACGGGGACGGCTCCGGGCCGGGCGAGCGGAAGGCCGCCGAGTACGTGGCCGAACAGCTCGCCGAGTTCGGGCTGGAGCCGAAGATCTTCGAGTCGGCCAAGGGGCGGGCCTCCACCGTGGTCCGGATCGAGGGCGAGGACCGCTCCCGCCCGGGCCTGCTGATCCACGGCCACACCGACGTGGTGCCGGCCAACGCCGCGGACTGGACGTACGACCCGTTCGGCGGCGAGATCGCGGACGGCTGCGTCTGGGGGCGCGGCGCGGTCGACATGAAGGACATGGACGCGATGACCCTGGCGGTCGTCCGCGACCGCCTGCGCACCGGGCGCAAGCCCCCGCGCGACATCGTGCTGGCCTTCCTCGCCGACGAGGAGGCCGGCGGCACCTACGGGGCGCGCTTCCTGGTGGACAAGCACCCGGGGCTGTTCGAGGGCGTGACCGAGGCGATCGGAGAGGTCGGCGGCTTCTCCTTCACCGTCAACGACCAGGTCCGCCTCTACCTGGTGGAGACGGCCGAGAAGGGCATGCACTGGATGCGCCTGACGGTCGAGGGCCGGGCCGGCCACGGCTCGATGGAGAACGACGACAACGCGATCACCGAGCTGTGCGAGGCGGTCGCCCGGCTCGGTCGGCACCAGTTCCCGTTGCGGATCACCAAGACCGTCCGGGCCTTCCTGGACGAGCTGTCGGACGCGCTCGGGGTCGAGCTGGACCCGGAGAACATGGACGAGACGCTGCGCGTGCTCGGCGGCATCGCCAAGATGATCGGCACCACGCTGCGCAACACCGCCCAGCCGACCATGCTCGGCGCGGGCTACAAGGTGAACGTGATCCCCGGTCAGGCCACCGCGCACGTGGACGGGCGCTTCCTGCCCGGCTACGAGGAGGAGTTCCTGGCCGAGCTGGACAGCGTGCTCGGCCCGCGCGTGAAGCGCGAGAGCCTGCACTCGGACAAGGCGATCGAGACCGGCTTCGACGGTGCGCTCGTCGAGGCGATGCAGACCGCGCTGCGCGCCGAGGACCCGATCGCCCGCGCGGTGCCGTACTGCCTGTCCGGCGGGACGGACGCCAAGTCCTTCCAGGACCTGGGCATCCGCTGCTTCGGCTTCGCGCCGCTCCAGCTGCCGCCGGAGCTGGACTTCGCCGGGATGTTCCACGGGGTGGACGAGCGGGTGCCGGTGGACGGCCTGAAGTTCGGCGCCCGGGTGCTGGACCGCTTCATCGACGCCTGCTGAGCGCGTGTCGGGTGCCCTGCTGAGGGCGCTGCCGGAGGCCTGATCAGGCGACTGGGTCGGCCCGTTCCCGGAGCTTCGGGAGCGGGCCGACCGCATTGTCGGAGCTGATGATTGTGGGATGGGAAACAGAAGATCGACAGAAGCGATTCTGCAGAGAATTCCAGGCTGATCATTTGTGCGAGACCTCACCGCTGCGAGTGAATGGGAGATCCGTTCCGTACCCCGTTTGCCGCAGCGTCGTTCATCCCTGTGTGGCCCGCCGAACGGGTTGCGTTGTCCATACAGGAGGAATGATGAAGGTCAAGAAGATCGCCGCTGTCACCGCCGCCACCGGCGGCCTGGTGCTCGCCGCCGCCGGTGTCGCGTCGGCTCACGCCGACGCCGAGGGTGTGGCCGCCGGTTCCCCGGGTGTCCTCTCCGGCAACCAGATCCAGGTCCCGGTGCACGTCCCGCTCAACGTCTGCGGCAACACCATCAGCGTCGTCGGCGTGCTGAACCCGGCGTTCGGCAACCACTGCGCCAACGTCTGAGTCGACCTCCGGGCCGGCGGGGCCTGTTGAGCCGATTCGATCCGGCCCCCGGGCGGCGGACGCGCCGCACCGGGGGCGTTCGCGTCCCCGACGGATACACGGGGTCCGACACAATCGCTCGATCGGGTGAAGCCGATTCGTTCGACTCAACCTCCCCGTTGGCCCCTCGTTAACTCGTGTGCAGTCGAAGCCCTTGCGTGATTTACGGATCTACCGAAATTCCGACTTTTTTGAAGGTTCATGTCAAGGTCGACACGTCGTCTCGAAATGTCAGGGGAAAACATGAGGAATGTAGCCAAGAAGGGGATCCTCACGGCCGTGGCCACCGGCAGTGTGCTGGCCTCGACCGCCGGCTACGCCTACGCGGGGGGAACCGAGGCACAGGGGGTCGCCGCCGGTTCGGCGGGCGTCGTCTCGGGCAACTCGGTGCAGGTGCCGATCGAGGTGCCGATCAACGCCTGCGGCAACACGCTCGACGTGGTCGGCCTGCTGAACCCGTCCTTCGGCAACCGCTGCGCCAACGTCAACGGCGGCGGGGGCCACCAGGCGTCCAAGCCCTCCCAGGGCGGCCAGCCCGGCGGCTCGGGCGCCACCGGCGGTGGCCAGGCCGGCAGCGGCACCGGCGGTTCCGGCACCACCGGGATTCCGGGTACCAGCGGGATTCCCGGCACCGCCGGGATCCCGGGCACGAGTGGGATCCCCGGCACCACCGGAGTCCCCGGCACCACGGGCATCCCGGCTACCGCCGGCATCCCGGACGCCGCCACGGTGCCGGGTGCGAGCGCCTCCGGTGTCGCCGCCAACTCGCCGGGCGTGCTCTCCGGCAACAGCGTCCAGGCGCCGGTCGACGTCCCGGTCAACGCCTGCGGCAACTCGGTGAACGTGGCTGGTGTCGGCAACCCGGCCTTCGGCAACCAGTGCGCCAACGTCGAGCAGGCCGTCCCGGTCACCCCGGCCCCGCCGGCCGAGGGCTGCGCCGAGGCCTGCCCGACCCCGCCACAGGTCTCCGCCGAGGAGGTGCCGAACGTCGCGCGCACCGGCGCTCCGGACACCGCCGCCGAGACCGCCGTCGCGGCGCCCGCCGCGGCTCCGGCCGCTCAGCTGGCCTCCACCGGCGCCGGGAACGTCGAGCTGCTCGGGGCCGCCGGTCTCGCGCTGCTGCTCGGCGGCGGTGTGCTCTACCGCCGGGCCCGCGCCGGCGCCCGCTGACGCGCTCGGTCGGGGGCGGGGCCCGTCCTCAGGCGCGCCCGCGGGGCGAGCCTGAGAATCAGGCGTCCCCCAGTTCGTCGTCGATGATGGCGAGCAGTTCGTCGATGCCGGCGGCG
>NZ_JBSFKF010000078.1:0-6217 GCF_053598415.1 Kitasatospora sp. NPDC001132
TGGGCGCTGGACTACATGAACACCCGCTACGGCAGCCCGAACGCCGCCTGGAACTTCTGGCAGTCCCACCACTGGTACTAAGCCGACCCGTCGGCTTCCCCCACACCCCGGGGGCCGGACAGGGACCACCGGAGTGACCCACGAGGGCCCGTGCCGCGCAACCGCGCGACACGGGCCCTCGCCCCGTTCCCCGAACGTCCGGACAGCGTGGCGGCGCTGCGCATCGGTGACGACACCGTCCGCAAGGGCGGCCGGCCAACCTCGCGGCCGACCGGGGGCCCGACGGGCAGCCGGATCAGCCCGGAGAGGGCAGGGCCGAGGAGTGGTGGTTGAGGATCAGCCACCTGCCTCCACGCAGCTCGTAGACGAAGGTGTACCGGGCGTCGACCGTGGACTTGTGGCCGTTCTTGTCGGTCAGCGTGAACTGGTAGAGACCCGTGTCGACGGCGCTCGTGGGGTCCAGGACGGTGATGAACCGCTCCTGGATCTTTCCGACGGGCTTGCTCGCCAGGAACTTCGTGAAGTAGTCGACGATCCCGGCGCGACTGGTACGGATGTCGGAGACGGTCGGCAGCAACACGGCATCGGGAGCGTAGAGGTCCGCGACACGGTTCGGGTCGCCGGTGGCCAGAGCCGCGTTCCACTTGTCGAACAGGGCGGCGATCTGTTGTTCGGTGGGGAGTCGGGTGGCACTCACCACGACGCTGCGCGCAGCGGGAGGCTGAGCGCCGCTTGCGGTCCCGTACGTCGCCCCCGTTCCCGTGAACAGAGCGGTGGCGGTGAGGGCGACCGCTGCACAGTACTTGCGTCTCATGAACGCCTCCTGTGTCGGCGGTGGTCCATCAGACGGACTCGCCCAGCGTCTCTCGGCGGAGCTGCCCATGCACCTCGAAGCGACGGGGGAGCGGCCACGCGGCGCCGATCGACTCCTGCGATCCGCTCGTCTTCGGAGACGAGAAGGCCGAAGCCCGCCGCCGCTCTTCTGCCGTCACACGGCCATCTCCAGGACGTCCGGCGGCAGCCCGTGCGTCGTAGGCGGCCGCGCCGGAGGTGTTGTGGATCCGACGGGGCGTCAGGTTCGGCAGGCCCGGTAGGCGCTGTGCGCGTTCGCCGTGCACGCCCCCCAGCCCGTCGCGAAGGCACTGCATCGACAACACGGCCGGCCCGCCCGTCGCGGACGCGCTGCGGTTCCTCGGTGGCGCCAGGGTCGTCCTGGGCGGCCTGACGGTCGCCCGCCACCCGGCTCGGGCGATGCATCTCCGAAGCTTCCTCTGTGCGACCAGCTGGTTACCCAGCGCTATGATGTTGATCATGTTCATTCTTGAGCTGACCTACATCGCGCCGCTCGAGCGCATCGAAGCGGCCCACCCCGAGCACGTCGCCTGGCTCGACTCGAACTACGAATCCGGCGTCTTCATCGCATCGGGCCCCAAGGACCCACGCGATGGTGCGGTCATCGTGGCGGTCGGTGTCGACCGGACGCAGATCGAGGACATCGCCAGGAGCGACCCGTACTCGGTGGCAGGGCTGGCCGAGTACACGGTCACGAACTTCCTCGCGATGAGGACTTCGCCGGCGCTGGAGGAGTACCGGCACCAACCGCCGCCGTCCCGGTAAGTCGCTCGGCCCGTGCTCCTCGTGGTGGCAGCACCCGGGAGAGGGGGTGTGCGGGCTCGCTCCGATGGAGTCGATGAACCGGTCACCGCTCCCGGCGGACGGCGAGCAGGGCCGCGTCGTCCGTCAGCCCGGAGCCGACGTACGTCCGCACGTCCAGGAGCAGTTCGTCCAGCAGGGCGTCCGGCTCCCCGTGCGGCAGGGCGGCCAGGCGCTCGGCGAGCGGGTAGAACCGGTTCGCCGCGTCCCGGGCCTCGGCCACGCCGTCCGTGTAGAGCAGCAGCAGGTCGCCGCGGTCGAAGGCGAGCGACTCGGCGTGGTAGTCCCCGCCGACCAGGCCGAGCAGCGCCAGCGGCGGTGCGTCGACGGACGGCTCCACCGTGCTGACCTGACCGTCATGGCAGAGCAGCGGCGGCGGGTGTCCGCAGTTGACCACGACCGCCGGTCCCGGCGTGTCGGGGATGCTGACCAGAACCGCCGTGACGAACTCCTCGCTCGCCGGACGACGAACGAGCGCCGAGTCCAGCCGCCTGGCCACCTCCGCCAGATCCGGCTCGGCCCGCGCGGCCTCACGGAACACCCCCAGCACGTCGGCCGCAGTCTCCACCGCGGCCAAGCCCTTGCCGCACACGTCGCCGAGGAACAACCGCACCCCGTACGGGGTCGGCATCACCTCGTACAGGTCCCCGCCGATCCGTGCCTCGGCCTCTGCCGCCACATAGCGCACCGCGACCGCCAGCGGCCCCATCCGCCGGGGCACCAGGCGCAGCAGGGCACGCTGCGCGGCCTCGGCGACCGTGTGGACCCTGGCCAGTTCCCGCTCCTGGGCCATCACCACCACGACGTTGGCGCAGCTGAAGAAGGTGACCATGACCACTGCGGCCGCCACGGTCACCATCACGACCGCGGGCACGGCGTCGTCGTAGGCCGCCATGGCGACGACGAGCGCGCCGGCGACCACCCCGGCCGTCAGCGGGACGGTGGCCCGGCGGGTGCCCACACCGGCCAGGACGGGGAGGGCGGCGAGTATCGGGGCGAACGTGACATCGGGCCCGCTGACGAAATCCAGCGTCACCGTGATCGCGATCAGCACATAACCACCGATCGTGACCCGGCGCGACCACCTGGGCAGGAACCGCGGCGAACGCCACGCCCTCGTGTTCGAGACATCAGCCACCGGACTGCCCTTCTGTCCCGCTCGTCCCCACAGCCGCGTCGTTTCCCCCACTCCACAGTTAAACGTCTCTCCTCTCCCGGATCGACCGGCAGCGCCGCGTCGACACCTCCGGCCCGCCCGGTGCGGCCCGCGCCCCGGAGCCGGACGCGCTCGGCGTGATCCGGGGAGCGCCGATGGCCGGTCGCGGTCGTCAGCCCTCGTCGGGCAGGGCCTGCTCGGTCCAGATGGTCTTTCCGTCCTCGGTGTAGCGGGTGCCCCAGCGCTCGGTGATCTGGGCGATGATGTACAGGCCGCGCCCGCCCTCGTCGTCCCGGGCGGCCTGACGCAGGTGCGGCGAGGTGTGCCCGGTGTCGGAGACCTCGCAGATCAGGCTGCGGTCCCGGATCAGCCGGACCCGGACCGGCCCGGGGGCGTACCGGATCGCGTTGGTGACCAGCTCGCTGACGATCAGCTCGGTGGTGAACGCGAGCTCCGCCAGGCCCCATTCGTCCAGCCGGTCGGTGGCCAGGCGACGCGCCCGGGCGACCGCCGCCGGGTCGGGCACCAGCTCCCAGTCGGCGATTTGCCCGGCGTCGAGCCGGCGGGTGCGGACCAGCAGCAGGACGGCGTCGTCGTCCACCGGCCCGGGCAGCAGGGTCGCCAGCGCCTCGTCGCACAGGCTCTCCAGCGGCCGGCGCAGCCCGGCCAGCGTCTCGGCGAGCCCGCGCCGGCCGTCGACGGCCTCCACCAGGCCGTCCGTGTACAGGGCGATCAGGCTGCCGGCCGGCAGGTTCAGCTCGGCGTGCTGGAACGGCGGGCCGCCCAGCCCCAGCGGCCGCCCGGCCGGCAGCTCCGCGTAGCGGACGCCGCCTGCCGGGTCGGCCACGACGGGCGGCGCGTGGCCTGCCCGGGCCAGGCTGCACCGGCCGTCGACCGGGTCGTACACCGCGTACAGGCAGGTCACGCCGCCGCCGCGCGGGCTGCCCTGGCCGTTCTCCTCGCGCACCACGTCGTCCAGGCGGGCGAGCAGTTCGTCCGGATCCAGGTCCATCCGGGCCAGCACCCGGACGCCGACGCGCAGCCGGCCCATCGCGGCGGCGGCCCGCAGACCGTGGCCGAGTACCTCGCCGACCACCAGGCCGACCCGGCTGCCGGACAGCGGGATGACGTCGTACCAGTCCCCGCCCACCCCGGAGCGGGTGTCGGCCGGCAGGTAGCGGCTGGCCGACTCGACCGCGCTCAGCGCCGGCAGCCGATGCGGCAGCAGGCTGCGTTGCAGCCGCAGCGCCGCGGTGTGCTCCCGGGTGACCACCGGCATCAGCGCCGCGCCGATCAGCAGCGCGCCCAGCCCCAGTACGGTCACCCCGCCGACCTGGCCGAGCAGCGGCAGCCGGAGGGAGGTCGCGCCGTAGTCGGGGGCGGCGTAGACGTGGAAGGCGGCGTAGCAGAACAGGAACAGCATGATCAGCCCGCCGATCCCGGGCAGCACGCCCTTGAACACCAGGTCCCGGCGGCTGCGGGTGAGTACCCGGCGGTAGTACCAGACGCAGGCGAAGCCGGTCAGACCGTAGTAGAAGGCGATCGCCAGGCCCACCGAGCCGATGGAGTCGGCCAGCACGTTGCGGCTGACCGAGGTGAGCAGCACCAGGAAGGCGATCGACACCAGCCCCATGCCGACGGTCGACCAGGTCGGGGTCAGGAACCGGCGGTGCAGCCGGGCGAAGCCGGACGGCACGGTCTTGTGCGCGGCCATCGAGAAGACGGTGCGGGCGGTCGGCAGGATGGTGGTCTGGGTGGAGGCGACCGCCGAGGTCAGCACCATCAGGATCAGCAGTTTGGTGAGTGCGTGGCCGAGCCCGGCGGTGCCGAACACCGCCCCGCCGAGGCCGGAGAGCACGTCTCCGGAGTTGTCCGGGTTGGCCAGCCCGATGCCCGTGGTGCCGACTCCGGCGAAGGCCTGCGCCGAGGTGGCGACCAGACCGTAGATGCCCAGCAGCAGCACGGTGGACAGCACGGCGGCCCGCCCGGGGGTGTGCCTGCTGTCCGCGGTCTCCTCGTTGACGGTGAGCGCGGTGTCCCACCCCCAGTAGATGAACACCGCGGCGAGCACCCCGGTGGTCAGCGCCTGGGGGGAGGGGACGTTCAGCGGATTGAACCAGGAGGCGGAGACGTGCGCCGCGGTCGGCGGGCCGTCGGTGTAGACCTTGACCAGGGCGGTGACGGCGAGAAGCAGCAGGACCGCGACCTCCAGGCAGAGCAGCCAGCGCTGCACGGCCGCCGACACCTCGATGCCGACGTAGCAGACCGCCGTCATCAGGGCGATCCAGACCACCCCGGCCACGGTGGTCCATGTCCGGCTGGTCGCCAGCGACTCCAGCCCGACCAGCCGGAAGCCGTAGATGCCGGCGATCTCGGCCAGGTTCGCCATCGCGATCACGTCGGCGACGATCAGGCCCCAGCCGCCCATCCAGCCGGCTCGTGGGCCGAACGCGCGGGTGGCCCAGGTGAAGGTCGTCCCGCAGTCGGCGTCGACGGCGTTCAGTTCCCGGTAGGCGTACGCGATCAGCAGCATCGGCACGAACGCCAGCATGGTGATGATGGGGGCCTGCAGTCCCACCCCGGCCACGATCACTCCGAGCGTCGCCGCCAGGCTGTATGCGGGCGCGGTCGAGGAGATCCCGATCGCCACCGACGAGAACAGCCCCAGGGCGCCCGATCTGAGCCCCTTCTCACCGGGGCCGGGCCCGGGTGCGAGCGGCGCGGTGGACTCGGCGGGGCGAGGGGAGCTCTTCACACCAGTTACCCACTCCGCGTCTCGCGGCGGCAAGCCTTGCGATCACCATTCTCCCCGCCCGCCGGGAGGGCCGCCAGACGGGCTCGACGCGCGGCGCGGCGGGCGGCCATGGCCTGGATGCGCGATTCCCGGGCCGGGCCGCGCACCGGGTCGGGTGGGGCCGTCGGGGCAGCGGCCTCTTCGGCAGGTGCCACGAGCGCCTTCTGCCCGAACGCGAGGTCGTCCGGCTCTTCGTCGGCACCGGCTTCCCGGCCCGGGCGCGAGCGCATCGAGCCGGCTGTGCCGGGGGAGTGGTCGCGCGTGTGACGCCGGTCTCGGTCGGAGGGGATCGTCCGCACTCAGAGCGTCGGCGGCAGTTCGGTCAGTGACCGACAAACAGGACAAACCATGACATAAACCGTGAGCCCACTCACACCGGAAAAGGTCCACGACGGACGATAGTGGCCGTGCACCGCCGCCGCCCGCGAGCCCGACCGCGACATCTGCGCAGCTCAGCACGTTGGCCGACCGCGCCACCCGCCCCGCGGACCAGTGCCGTCCGCCCATGGCTACGACGGCGGGTCGTAGCGAGGGGGTCTTGTCGGTGACCGGCCCCGCCTGGCAACAATTGCTGCATCAAGCCACACCGGCACCTGTCCCGCCGGTGAACGGCC
>NZ_JBSFKF010000079.1:0-5691 GCF_053598415.1 Kitasatospora sp. NPDC001132
GCAGGCGGCCGAGTTCGTGGCCCGCTGGGACGGCCGGCTGACGGTGGCGGTGGTGAACGCCCCCGGTTCGGTCGTCGTGTCGGGTGATCTGGACGTGCTGGACGAACTGCTGGCGGTCTGTGAGGCCGACGGCATCCGCGCCCGCCGCCTGCCCGTCAACTACGCCGCCCACTCCGCCCAGGTCGAGGCGATCCGCGAGCAACTGCTCACCGACCTCGCCGGGATCGAGCCGAGGACCGCGGACGTCCCCTTCTACTCCACCGTCACCGCAGAACCGGTCGACACCTCCGCCCTCGACGCCGACTACTGGTACCGCAACCTCCGCGAACCCGTGCTGTTCGACCGGACCACCCGTGCGCTGCTCGACCACGGCCACACCGTCTTCGTCGAGGTCAGCCCGCACCCCGTACTGGTCTCCGCCGTCGAGGAGACCGGTCACCACCACGGCTCCGACCTCCTAGTCACCGGCACGCTCCGGCGTGACCAGGCCGACTTCCTCACCTCGCTCGGCCGTCTGCACGTCCATGGCGTCCGGGTCGACTGGCGGTTCCCGGACGACACCGAGCCCGTCAGCCTGCCGACGTACGCCTTCCAGCGCCAGCCGTACTGGCTGCGGCCCGTCCCGACGGCGTCGGGCGACCACCCCCTGCTCAGCACGTTCGTGGAACTGCCCGACGGCGCGGTGCTCAGCGGACGGATCTCGCTCGCCACCCACCCGTGGCTGGCCGACCACGCCGTGCGGGGCTCCGTCCTCCTGCCCGGCACCGCGTTCGCGGAGATGGCGGCCTACGCGGCCGGCCGGCTCGGCCGCGCGGTCGAGGAGCTGGTGCTCGAGACGCCGCTCGTCCTCGACGACACCGCGGTGGACCTCCAGGTCGTCGTGGGCCCCGAGGACGACGGCCGCAACCCGCTCACGGTGTACTCGCGTGACGGCGACGAGTGGGTGCGGCACGCCACCGGGACCCTGGGCGAGGAGCCGGTGCTGAGCGCCTGGGTCTGGCCGCAGGCCGGTGAGCCCCTCGACGTCGACGGGCTCTACGACTCGCTGTCCGTACTCGGCTACGAGTACGGGCCGGCGTTCCAGGGCGTCACGGCGGCCTGGCGGGTCGGCGACACCGTCTACGCCGAAGTGGAGCTTCCCGCCGAGGAACCGTTCGCCCTGCACCCCGCGCTGCTCGACGCCGCACTGCACCCCATGACGTTCCTCACCGACCGCACCGGCCTGCCGTTCGCGTTCACCGGAGTGGCGATACGGCCCACGGGCCACCGGACGCTGCGCGTACGCCTGTCCGCCACCGGGCCGGACACGTACACCGTGGCCGTGGCCGATCCGGACGGCGCCCCGGTCGCGGTCATCACGTCGCTGACCGTCCGGAAGGCCGGCGCCGTCCCGGACAGCCTGTACGCACTCGACTGGCAGCCCTTTGAATCGCCGGCCTTCGAACCGGCATCGGCGGGCGGCGACCTCGCGGACTTGGTCGTCTACGAGGTGCCCGGGCCCGAGCCCGAGGCGGACACCGTCGAGGCGGCGTACGAGAGCGCGCGGAGCGTACTCGCCGTGATCCGGGACCACTTGGCGGGCGAGACGACGCGGCTGGCGGTCGTCACCCGCAACGCCGTCGCCGCCGCGCCCGGTGACGTGGTCGGCCTCCACCACTCGATGGTCTGGGGCCTGGTCCGCGGCGCGCGGGCCGAGCACCCCGACCGGTTCGTCCTGGTCGACGCCGACCCGACCTGGGACCCCGCGCTGATCGCTGGCACGGACGAGCCGGAACTGGCGGTACGCCAGGGGACGTTGCGCGTCCCCCGCCTGGTCCGCGTCGGCGCGAGCCTCACCCCGCCCGACGGGACCTGGCGGCTGGAGGACACGGGCACCGGCAGCATCGACGATCTGGCGCTGGTGCCCCGCCCGGAGCTCATGGAGCCGCTGGGGCACGGGCAGGTCCGGATCGCCATGCGGGCGGCCGGACTCAACTTCCGGGACGTGCTGATCGCCCTCGGCGTCTACCCCGGCGAGGCCCTGATGGGCGGCGAAGGCGCGGGCGTCGTCCTCGAAACCGGCCCGGACACCCGGTTCCGGCCCGGCGACCGCGTCATGGGCCTGGTCCCCGGCGCCTTCGGCCCGGTCACCGTCGCCGACCAGCGGCTGCTGGTCCGGATGCCCGACGACTGGTCGTTCGCCAGGGCCGCGTCCGTGCCCGTCGTGTTCCTGACCGCCTGGTACGGCCTGCGCGACCTGGGCGGGCTGAAGGCCGGTGACCGGGTGCTGATCCACGCGGGTACCGGCGGCGTCGGCATGGCGGCGATCCAGCTGGCCCGGCGGCTCGGGGCGGAGGTGTTCGCCACCGCCGGCCCGGCCAAGTGGCACACCCTGCGCGCCCTGGGACTGGACGAGGACCACATCGCCTCGTCGCGCACCCTGGAGTTCGAGCAGAGCTTCCCGCCCATGGACGTCGTCCTGGACTCGCTGTCCGGCGAGTTCGTCGACGCCTCCCTGCGGCTGCTCGTGCCGGGCGGCCGGTTCGTGGAGATGGGCAAGACCGACATCCGCGACGCGGCCGACCATCCCGACATCGTCTACCGGGCGTTCGACATCGCCGACGCGGGGCCGGAACGGCTCGGCGAGATCCTGGACGCCGTCGTACGGGCCTTCACGGACGGCGGGTTCGCACCGCTGCCGTTGGACGTCCGCGGGGTCCGGGACGCGGTCGACGTGTTCCGGTTCATGAGCCGGGCCGCTCACGTGGGGAAGATCGTCCTCACCGTTCCCCAGCCGGTCGACCCCGACGGCACCGTGCTGATCACCGGGGGTACGGGGACGCTGGGGGGCCGTGTGGCCCGGCATCTGGTGGCCGAGCGGGGTGTGCGGCACCTGCTGCTGGTCAGCCGCGGTGGTGGCGGGGCGGCGTTGCGCGAGGAGCTGGCCGGGCTGGGCGCCGAGGTGACCGTGGCGGCCTGTGACGTGGCCGACCGGGACGCGCTGGCGGCCGTCCTGGACTCGATCCCGGCCGCGCACCCGCTGACCGCGGTCGTCCACGCCGCCGGCGTGCTCGACGACGCCGTGGTCGAGTCCCTGACCCCCGAACGTCTCGCCGCGGTCTGGGAGCCCAAGGCACGGGCGGCCTGGAACCTGCACGAACTCACCCGGGGAAGGGACCTGACGGCGTTCGTCCTCTTCTCCTCGGCGGCCGGGACGCTCGGCAGCCCCGGGCAGGCCAACTACGCCGCGGCCAACACCTTCCTCGACGCCCTCGCCGTGCACCGGCGTGCCCTCGGCCTGCCGGCGACCTCGCTGGCCTGGGGCTACTGGGCCGAGGCCAGCGGCATGACCGGGCACCTGACCGATGCCGACCAGGACCGGCTGACGCGAGCCGGGGTCGTGCCGCTGGCCACCGACCACGCCCTGTCGCTGTTCGACGCGGCCCTGGCCACGGACCGGGCCGCGCTGGTGCCGGTACGCCTCGACCTGTCCGTGATGGCGGGCTCCCCGGCGGCCCCGGCGGCCCTCAAGGGCCTCGTCTCCCGCAAGGCGGCCCGCCGCCCGGCGCGGCACGGCGCGATCGCCGACCGCCTGCGGTCGCTGCCGGAGGCCGAACGGCTGCGAGCCGCACTCGACCTGGTCACCGCCAACACCGCCGCCGTGCTCGGTCACCGCGAACCGGGGGCCGGATGGGACCGGCAGCCGTTCAAGGACCTCGGCTTCGACTCCCTGACCTCCGTCGAACTGCGCAACCGGCTCAACACCGCCACCGGCCTGCGCCTGCCCGCCACCGTCACCTTCGACCACCCCACCCCGCGGCAACTCGCCGAGCACCTGCTGAGCGGGATCCTCGGTGGGGATGTGGTGCCCGTGGCGCCGGTGGGTGGAGTGGGTGTCGGGGCTGATCCGGTGGTGATCGTGGGCATGGGGTGCCGGTTGCCGGGTGGGGTGGGGTCTCCGGAGGACTTGTGGGGCCTGGTGTCGGGTGGGGTGGACGCGATCGGGGCGTTCCCGACTGACCGCGGGTGGGACGTCGAGGGGTTGTTCCATCCGGATGCGGATCACCCGGGGACGTCGTACACGCGGTCGGGTGGTTTCCTCGCGGACGCGGCGGGGTTCGATGCGGACTTCTTCGGGATCTCGCCGCGTGAGGCGTTGGCGATGGATCCGCAGCAGCGGGTGCTGCTGGAGACCGCGTGGGAGACCTTCGAGGACGCGGGGATCGATCCGACGTCGTTGCGGGGCAGCCGGACGGGCGTGTTCACCGGCATCTGGGCATCCGGCTACGGTGACCAGGCACCCGCCGACGCCGAGGGCTACCTCGGTACGGGCGCCGCGACCAGCGTGACCTCCGGCCGGATCGCCTACCTGCTGGGGCTGGAGGGTGCGGCGGTCTCGCTGGACACCGCCTGCTCGTCCTCGCTGGTGGCGATCCACCTGGCCGCGCAGGCGCTCCGCTCGGGGGAGTGCTCGCTCGCCCTGGCCGGCGGGGTGACCGTGATGGCGACCCCGCTGGGGTTCACGGAGTTCTCGCGCCAGCGCGGCCTGGCTCCCGACGGCAGGGTGAAGGCGTTCGCCGAGGCGGCCGATGGTACGGCCTGGGCCGAGGGCGCCGGCCTGGTGCTGCTGGAGCGCCTGTCCGACGCCCGCCGTAACGGCCACCGGGTGCTGGCGGTGGTGCGGGGTTCGGCGGTCAACCAGGACGGCACCTCCAACGGCCTCGGGGCGCCGAACGGTCCGTCGCAGGAGCGGGTGATCCGTCAGGCCCTCGCCAACGCCGGACTCTCGACGGCGGACGTGGACGCGGTGGAGGCGCACGGCACGGGGACCACCCTCGGTGACCCGATCGAGGCGCAGGCGCTGCTGGCGACGTACGGCCGGGACCGGGTGGAGCCTTTGTGGCTGGGGTCGGTGAAGTCCAACATCGGCCACACCCAGGCGGCGGCCGGCGTGGCCGGTGTGATCAAGATGGTGATGGCGATGCGGCACGGGCAGTTGCCGCCGACGCTGCATGTCGATGCGCCGACCTCGCACGTCGACTGGGAGTCCGGAAACATCCGACTGCTCACCGAGGCCCGGCCCTGGCCCGACAACGGCCACCTGCGTCGCGCGGGCATCTCGGCGTTCGGCATCAGCGGTACGAACGCGCATGTGGTGATCGAGGCGGCTGCCGAGGAGCCGGTCGGAGTTTCGACGGGGTCCGCGGGTGGGGTGGTGCCGTGGGTGTTGTCGGGGAAGTCGGAGGCGGCGTTGCGGGAGCAGGCGCGCCGGCTGAGCGCCTTCACCGTCGTACGTCCCGAGGTGAGCCCGGCTGCGGTCGGAGGCGCCCTGGCTGCCCGCACCGTGTTCGAGCACCGGGCCGTGGTGCTGAGCGGCGTGGAGGCGTTGGACGCCCTGGCCGAGGGCGGTACGGCGCCGGGTCTGGTCACCGGGACGGCCCGCCCGCTGGGTCGTTCGGTGTTCGTGTTCCCGGGGCAGGGTGCGCAGTGGGTCGGTATGGGCGGGGAGTTGTACGCCTCGGAGCCGGTGTTCCGGGAGGTGGTCGACGCGTGTGACGCGGCGTTGGCGCCGTACACGGACTGGTCGTTGGTGGAGGTGCTGACGGGCGGTGGTTCGCTGGAGCGGGTGGATGTGGTGCAGCCCGCCCTGTTCGCGGTGATGGTGGCGCTGGCGGAGCTGTGGCGTGCCCATGGTGTGGAGCCCGATGCGGT
>NZ_JBSFKF010000080.1:0-5410 GCF_053598415.1 Kitasatospora sp. NPDC001132
GCACCGGCACCCTCGGCGCCCTCACAGCCCGCCACCTCATCACCCACCACGGCGCCCGCCACCTCCACCTCACCAGCCGAACCGGCCCCAACGCCAACGGCGCCACCGAACTCGAAGCCGAACTCACCGCACTCGGCGCCCACATCACCATCACCGCCTGCGACATCGCCGACCCCGACGCCCTGACCACACTGCTCACCACCATCCCCACCGAACACCCCCTCACCGCCGTCATCCACACCGCCGGCACCCTCGACGACGCGATCCTCGAGAACCTCACGCCCGAGCGCCTGCGGCAGGTCCTGCTGCCCAAGGTGGACGCGGCCTGGAACCTGCACGAACTCACCCGCACGACGGACCTGTCCGCGTTCGTGCTCTTCTCCTCGATCGCCGGCACCCTCGGCAACGCCGGGCAGGCCAACTACGCCGCGGGCAACACCTTCCTCGACGCCCTCGCCCAGCACCGCCGCGCCCAGGGGCTGCCCGGCACCTCCCTCGCCTGGGGCCTGTGGGACCAGGCGAGCGGTATGACGAACACCCTGGACGAGGCCGACCGTGCGCGGATCGGCCGGACCGGCGTCGCCCCCATGGCACCGGAGGAGGCCCTGAAGCTGCTGGACGCGGCGCTCGGCTCGGGGCGGGCCGTGGTGGTCCCGGCGCTCCTGGACCTGGCCGCGCTGCGCCGCCAGTCGGACGCGGACACACTGCCGGTGCTGCTGAGTTCCCTGGTGCGACCGCGGCTGCCCCGCACCGCCGCCCGCCGTACCGGGGCCGACGAGCGCTCGCCGCTCACGGGGCTCGCCGGGCTCACCGCCTCCGAACGAAAGCGGGCCGTGCTGGACCTGGTACATGCGCAGGCCGCCATCGTGCTCGGGCACTCCGCGCCCGAGTCCATCGACGTCGACCGCCCGTTCAACGAGATCGGCTTCGACTCGCTGACCTCGGTCGAGCTGCGCAACCGGCTGGTCGCGGCGACGGGCCTGAGCCTGTCGGCGACCCTGGCCTTCGACCACCCCACCCCCGCCGCCCTCTCCGGACACGTGCTGGAACTGCTCGATGGCCGTACGCCGGAGGCCGCCGCCCCCGGGCCCGTCGCACCGGCGGCTGCCGGGGCCTCGGACGACCCGATCGCGGTGGTGGCGATGAGCTGCCGCTACCCGGGCGGTGTCACCTCCCCCGAGGACCTGTGGCGGCTGGTGGCCGACGGCACCGACGCCATCGGGGAGTTCCCCGCCGACCGCGGCTGGGACGTCAAGGGCCTCTACCACCCCGAGATCGGCACACCGGGCAGGACCTACACCCGGCACGGCGGCTTCCTCCACGACGCGCCCCTGTTCGACGCCGAGTTCTTCGGCATCAGCCCGCGCGAGGCCACCGCCATGGACCCGCAGCAGCGACTGCTGCTGGAGACCGCCTGGGAGGCCTTCGAACGCGCCGGACTCGACCCCGCCGCGCTGCGCGGCAGCGACACCGGGGTGTTCGCGGGAACCAGCTCGCAGGACTACACGGCGCTACTGGACGCGGCGCCCGAGGAGGCCGGCGGCTACCGGCTGACCGGCAGCTCGGCGAGCATCATCTCCGGCCGCGTCGCCTACACCTTCGGGCTGGAGGGTCCGGCGGTCAGCGTCGACACCGCCTGCTCGTCGTCGCTGGTGGCCATCCACCTCGCGGCGCAAGCGCTGCGCCGGGGCGAGTGCTCGCTCGCGCTGGCCGGCGGCGCGTCCGTCCTGGCCACACCGACGCTCTTCGTCGAGTTCAGCCGCCAGCGCGGGCTGTCCCCCGACGGCCGCTGCAAGGCCTTCTCCGCCGACGCGGACGGCACCAGCTGGGGCGAGGGCGTGGGGCTGGTCCTCCTTGAGCGGCTCTCCGACGCGCTCCGCAACGGCCGCCGGATCCTGGGGGTGATCCGCGGCAGCGCGGTCAACCAGGACGGCGCCAGCAACGGTCTGACCGCGCCCAACGGCCCGTCCCAGGAGCGGGTGATCCGCCAGGCCCTCGCCGACGCCCGCCTCGCCCCCGCCGACGTGGACGCCGTCGAGGCGCACGGCACCGGAACCACCCTGGGCGACCCCATCGAGGCCCAGGCCATCCTCGCCACCTACGGGCAGGAGCACACCCGGGAACTGCCGGTGCACCTGGGGTCGGTGAAGTCCAACATCGGCCACACCCAGGCCGCCGCCGGTGTCGCGGGCGTCATCAAGATGGTCATGGCGATGCGGCACGGTGTCCTCCCGCCGACCCTGCACGCCGACGAGCCCACCCCGCACGCCGACTGGGGCACCGGCGCCGTCCGCCTGGTCACCGGGACCACGCCCTGGCCCGGGACCGGCCGGCCCCGCCGCGCCGCGGTCTCCTCGTTCGGCATGAGCGGCACCAACGCGCACCTGGTTCTGGAGGCGGCCCCGGAGCCGGAGGCCCCGGTGGACCCGGCTCCGCGGGACTCCGGTGACGCGGTGGTGCCGTGGTTGCTGAGCGGGCGTTCCGCCGAGGCACTGCGGGAGCAGGCACGGCGGTTGCTGGCCTGGACCGACGCGACCCCGGGCACCGGGGTCCGGGACATCGCCCACGCCCTGGCCACGAACCGTGCCACCTTCGAGCACCGCGCGGTGCTCGTCGGGGCGGACCGGGAGGAGCTGCGCACCGCCCTCGACGCCCTCGCCCAGGGCGCACCCTCGCCGCGGCTGACGCAGGGCGCGGCCGGGACCGGCCACCGGACGGTCTTCGTCTTCCCCGGCCAGGGCTCCCAGTGGGAGGGAATGGCCCTGGAGTTGCTGGAGACCTCGGAGGTCTTCCGGGAGCGGATGCGCGAGTGTGCCGAGGCGCTCGCCCCGCACACCGGCTGGGACCTCCTCGCCCTCCTGCACGGCAGGCCGGGCGCGCCCGCCATGGACACCGCCGACACCATCCAGCCCGCCCTGTTCGCGGTGATGGTCTCGCTGGCGGCCCTGTGGCGCTCGTACGGCGTCGAACCGGCCGCGGTCATCGGCCACTCCCAGGGCGAGATCGCCGCGGCGTGCGTCGCGGGCGCGCTCTCCCTGGAGGACGCGGCCCTGGTGGTCGCCCTGCGCAGCCGGGCACTCGACGCCCTGCGCGGCCGCGGCGGCATGCTGTCCGTGCCCCTGCCGCACGGCGAGGTGGCGGACCTGCTCGGGCGCTGGGAGGGCCGGCTGTCCGTCGCGGCCGTCAACAGCCCCCGCTCGACGGTGGTCTCCGGTGACACCGGGGCCCTGGAGGAACTGCACGCGCACTGCACCGCCGAGGGCGTGCGCAGCAAGGTGATCCCCGTCGACTACGCCTCGCACTGCGCCCAGGTCGAGGCCGTCCGGGACCGGCTGGCCGAGGTGCTGGCCCCCGTCTCCCCGCGCTCCGCCGAGGTTCCCTTCTACTCCACCGTCACCGGCGGCCTCGTCGACACCGCGACGCTGGACGCCGGGTACTGGTACCGCAACCTCCGCCGGACCGTCCGGTTCGAGGAGACCGTCGGTGTCCTCGCGGCGGCCGGGCACCACGCCTTCGTCGAGGTCAGCCCCCACCCGGTGCTGACCACGAGCCTCCAGGAGACGCTGGAGGAGCTGGACCTCCGGCAGGGCGCCGTGGTCGTCGGCACCCTGCGCCGTGGCGAGGGCGGCCAGGCCCGGATGCTCACCGCGCTGGCCGCGGCACACACCCAGGGCCTGGCCGTGGACTGGTCCCCGGCCCTGCCGGACGCCCCGCGGAACGGCGTGGACCTGCCGACCTACTCCTTCCAGCGGCGCCGCCACTGGCTGGACGTGGCACCGTCGCAGGCGGACCCCGCGCAGCTGGGGCTGCGGCCGACCGGCCACCCGCTGCTGGGCGCCGCCCTGCCGCTGGCCGGCAGCGAGGGCCTCGTCGTCACCGGCAGCCTGTCCCGGCGGACCCGGCCCTGGCTGGCCGACCACACGGTGACCGGCACCACCCTGCTGCCGGGTACCGCCTTCGTGGAGCTGGCCCTGCACGCCGCCGGCGAGGCGGGCTGCACCCGCATCGAGGAACTGACCGTGCTGGCACCGCTGCCGCTGCCGGAGGAGACGGTGCACCTCCAGGTGACCGTCGACCCGCCGGACGAGACGGGGCTGCGGTCCTTCCACGTCCACTCCCGGCCCGGCGACGCCGACGTGGACCTCCCCTGGATCCGGAACGCCACCGGCACCCTGGGCGCGGCGGCACGGCCCGCCCGGGAGCACGACCTCACCGCCTGGCCGCCCGCCGGGGCGACCCCGGTGGACCTCGGCGGGCACTACGACGGTCTGGCCGCCCTGGGGTACG
This sequence comes from Kitasatospora sp. NPDC001132, assembly GCF_053598415.1. Lineage (NCBI taxonomy): Bacteria > Bacillati > Actinomycetota > Actinomycetes > Kitasatosporales > Streptomycetaceae > Kitasatospora > Kitasatospora sp. NPDC001132. The sequence continues at coordinate 4,288 of NZ_JBSFKF010000080.1, forward strand.
AGTACGGACCGGCCTTCCAGGGGCTGGAGGCCGTCTGGCGATCGGGCGAGGACCTGTACGCCGAAGTCCGTCCGGCGGAGGAGCAGTCGGCGGAGGCGGGGTCCTTCGGCCTGCATCCGGCGCTGCTGGACGCCGCCCTGCACGCCCTCGGTGTGGACGGCTCCCGGGCCGAGGAGGGCGTCGTGCGGCTCCCGTTCGCCTGGAGCGGTGTGCAGCTGTACGCCCGGGGCGCCGGGTCGCTGCGGGTCCGGCTCTCGCCCGCGGGCACCGACGCGGTGGCCCTGACCGTGGCCGACGCCACCGGGCAGCCGGTGGCATCGGTGGAGTCGCTGGTCCTGCGGCCGGTCGCCCCCGGACAGTTGTCGGCGGACGCGCGGTCCGATGCGATGTTCCTCGTCGAGTGGACCGCCGTGCCGGAGCCGGACCGGGACGACGCGCCGTGGGCGGTGCTCGGGTCGCCCGCCCTGGCCGCGGCCCTCGACGCCGCGCCGTACGCGGACCTGCGGTCCCTGGCCCTGGAGGGCGAGGTGCCCCCGGTGGTGGTCGTCCAGTACCGCACGGAGTCCTGGGACGACCTCGCCGGGGCGACGCGGGAGGCGACGGTGCGGGCCCTGGGCCTGGTCCGGGCGTGGCTGGCCGACGAGCGGTTCGCCTCGTCACGGCTGGTCGTCCTCACCCGGGGCGCGGTGGCCGCCGGGGAAGGCGACCGGGTCCGCGACCCCGCGCACGCCGCGGTGTGGGGTCTGCTGAGGACGGCGCAGTCGGAGAACCCGGGGCGCTTCGTGCTCGTCGACCTCGACGACCGGGACGACTCGTACGGAAAGGTCCGGGCGGCGTCGGCCACCGGCGAACCGCAGCTCGCCGTCCGCGACGGCGCGCTGCGTGCCGCCCGGCTCGTGCGCCCGAGGCCGGCCGACGGTCTGACGCTGCCGGCGGGGCCCTGGCGGCTGCGGAGCCTGGGCACCGGCACGCTGGACGGCCTCGCCGCGACGGCGTGTCCTCAGGAGCCGCTGGGTCCGGGGCAGGTGCGGATCGCGGTGCGGGCGGCCGGGGTGAACTTCCGCGACGTGCTGATCGCGCTGGGCATGTACCCGGGCGACGAGGCACTGATCGGCGGCGAGGC
>NZ_JBSFKF010000081.1:0-5001 GCF_053598415.1 Kitasatospora sp. NPDC001132
CGCAGCACCGCCGACAGCCGCTCCGGCGTCAGCGACGACACCACGCCGTCATCCAGGACGCCGGCGGTGTGGACCACCGCCGACAGCGAACGACCTTCCAGCAGCGCTGCGACGGCCGCGCGGTCGGACACGTCGCACGCGACGACGTCCACCTCGGCGCCCAACCCCGCCAGCTCGTCACGCAGTTCGGAAGCGCCCGGGGCGTCCAGGCCGCGGCGGCTGGTCAGCACCAGACTCCGCACCCCGTGCGCCGTGACCAGGTGCCGGGCCACCAGCGAACCCAGACCACCCGTACCACCCGTGACGAGAACCGGGCCCTCGCCCAGCGACACCGCGTTGTCCGATTCGGCGGCAACGCGCACCAGACGCGGCGCGAACGCCACACCCCCACGCACCGCCACCTGCGGCTCACCACACGAGAGGACACCCGAAGGCAGTTCGGCGTCCGCCTCCAGGTCCACCAGCACCAGCCGGTCCGGGTTCTCCGACTGCGCCGAGCGCACCAGGCCCCAGACCACCGACTCCGCCAGACCCGCAACACCCGACGCCGCATCCACAGCGACAGCGCCACGCGTCACCACAGCCAGCTTCGAAGCGGCGAACCGCTCCTCCGCCAGCCAGCCCCGCACCAGCTCCAGGGCCCACACACCGGCAGCGTGCGCGGCCTCGGCCACGTCACCGCCGCCCGCCTGCGGTGCCTCGACGACCACGACCGCCGGGACCTCGTCCCCGGCCAGCTCGGCCGGCGACGACACCACCCGAAGGTCCGCACCCGACCCGGCCCCGAGCGCGACCTGCGCCCAGTCCACGCCGAACAGCGACTCGCCACCACGGTTGCCCGCCGCCGCCAGCTGCCCGGCGACCACCGGCCGCAGCACCAGCGACTCCACCGAACCGACCGGACGGCCCTCCGCGTCCGCCAGCGTCAGCGACACCGCGTCCGAACCCGCCGACACCAGCCGCACCCGCAGCGCGCCCGCGCCCGACGCGACCAGCGACACACCCGACCACGCGAACGGCAACCGGCCCGCTCCCGCGTCCTCCACCAGGCCACCGAGCCCGACCGCGTGCAACGCCGCGTCCAGCAGCGCCGGGTGCAGCCCGAAACCGGCCGCCTCCCCCGCCACCGCCTCCGGCAGCGCCACCTCGGCGAACACCTCACCATCGCGACGCCACGCCGACCGCAGACCCTGGAACACCGGGCCGTAACCGAACCCGACGCCCTCCATCGCCCCGTAGAAGCCGTCCAGCTCCACCGCCTCGGCACCCGCCGGCGGCCACTCCACCAGACCCGCACCCTCAGCAGCCGACGCACCCTCCGCCAGCACACCCGAGACATGACGGATCCAGAGGCCGTCCTCACCGGCGCCCTCGACGCGCGAGTGGACCGTCACCGAGCGACGACCCTCGCCGTCGGGCGCACCGACCCAGACCTGGACCTGCACACCGCCGGACTCCGGAAGCACCAGCGGCGCCTCCAGCGTCAGCTCCTCCACCAGCGAGCAACCCACCTGGTCGCCCGCGCGGACGGCGAGCTCCACGTACGCCGTGCCCGGAACGATCACCGAACCCAGCACCGCGTGGTCGGCCAGCCACGGGTGCGACTCCACCGACAGGCGGCCCGTGAACAGGAAGCCTTCCGCGTCAGCCAGCGACACGCCGGCCCCCAGCAGCGGGTGATCGGCCGCGCCCAGGCCCAGCGAGGCGACCTCGCCCAGCCAGCCCGAGGCCACCGCCGGCCAGTAGCGCTCACGCTGGAACGCGTACGTCGGCAGCTCGACCCGGTGGTTGCCGGAGCCGAAGTAGGAGGTCAGGTCGAGCTCGGCGCCGTTGACGTGCGCCACGGCGAGGGCGGTGACGACGGTCTGCGTCTCCGCGCGGTCGCGGCGCAGGGCGGAGGCGAACTCGTCGCCGCTGACGCACTCCTGGGCCATCGCGGTGAGGACACCGTCCGGGCCCAGCTCCAGGAACGTGGTCACGCCCTCGGCTTCGAGGGCGCTCATGCCGTCGGCGAAGCGAACCGCCTGGCGGACGTGGCGCACCCAGTACTCGGGCGAGCACAGCTCCTCGGCGGTGGCCAGGGCACCGGTCACGTTGGAGACCACGGCGATCTGCGGCGCCGCATAGGTCAGGCCCTCCGCCACCCGGCGGAAGTCGTCCAGCATGCCGTCCATCAGCGGCGAGTGGAACGCGTGCGAAACGCTCAGCCGCTTGGTCTTCTCGAACTGCCCCGCGATGGCGAGGACTTCATCCTCGTCGCCGGAAATCACCACGGATGAGGGCCCGTTGATGGCGGCAATGCTGACGTTGTCCGTGAGCAGCGGCAGGATCTCGGCCTCGGTGGCCTTGACCGCCACCATCGCACCGCCCTCGGGCAGCGCCTGCATCAGCCGGCCACGCGCCGCCACCAGCGCAACGGCGTCGTCCAGCGAGAGGACACCCGCGACGTGCGCGGCCGCCAGCTCGCCCACCGAGTGCCCGACCAGGACGTCCGGCCGCACACCCCAGCTCTCGAAGAGGCGGAACAGCGCCACCTCGACGGCGAACAGCGCCGGCTGGGTGAACTCCGTACGGGCGAGAACGTCCGCGTCCTCCCCGAACACCGCCTCCCGCAGCGGGAGTTCGACCCGCGCGCAGACGGCGTCGAAGGCGTCCGCGAACACCGGGTAGGCCTCGTACAGCTCCCTGCCCATGCCCGGACGCTGGCTGCCCTGCCCCGTGAACAGGAACGCCAGCTTGCCGCCCGAGGCGACGCCCCGGACGAGTCCGGTCCGGTCGGCGCGCTCGGCGAGCGCGCCCAGGCCGTCGAGCAGGGCCGTCCGGCTGTCGCCGAGCAGGACGGCGCGGTGCTCGTGGTGGGTACGGGTGGCCGCGAGCGAGTACCCGACGTCGGTGGCCGGGACGTCCGGCCGGGTCTCCAGGTGGGCGCGGAGGCGTCCGGCCTGGGCGGCGAGGGCATCCGGGGTGCGGCCCGACAGGGCCCAGAGCACCGGCGCGTCGCCGTGCGTCGCCGGCGCGGCCTGCGGGTCGGTGTCCACCGGCTCGTCGGCGGCCTGTTCGAGGATGACGTGGGCGTTGGTGCCGCTCATGCCGAAGGAGGAGACGCCGGCCCGGCGCGGGTGCGCCGTCTCGGGCCAGTTCCGCGTCTCCGTCAGCAGCTCGACGGCGCCCGCCGACCAGTCCACGTGGGGGGTGGGCTCGTCGACGTGCAGGGTGCGCGGCAGCACACCGTGCCGCATCGCCATCACCATCTTGATGACGCCGCCCACACCCGAAGCGGACTGGGTGTGGCCGATGTTGGACTTGAGGGAGCCGAGCCACAGCGGCTCGCCGCTGCGCTCCTGCCCGTAGGTGGCGAGCAGGGCCTGGGCCTCGATCGGGTCGCCCAGTCGGGTGCCGGTGCCGTGCGCCTCGACGGCGTCGACCTCGGCGGCCGTCAGGCCGGCGCCGGCCAGCGCGGCACGGATGACCCGCTGCTGGGCGGGGCCGTTGGGGGCGGTGAGGCCGTTGCTGGCACCGTCCTGGTTGATCGCGCTGCCGCGCACGACCGCCAGCACCTGGTGGCCGTTGCGGCGGGCGTCGGAGAGGCGCTCCAGCAGGAGCATGCCCGCGCCCTCGCCCCAGCCGGTGCCGTCGGCCGAGGCCGCGAAGGCCTTGCAGCGGCCGTCGGCGGCCAGGCCGCGCTGCTTGCTGAACTCGACGAAGGTGCCGGGGGTGGCCATCACGACGACGCCGCCGGCCAGCGCCATGGTGCACTCGCCGTTGCGCAGCGCCTGGGCGGCCAGGTGGAGCGCGACCAGCGAGGAGGAGCAGGCCGTGTCGACGGTGACCGCCGGGCCCTCAAGACCGAAGGTGTAGGCCAGGCGGCCGGAGACCACGCTGGCGGCGGTGCCGGTGGCGAGGTGTCCCTCGCTGGACTCCTGGCCGGCCAGCAGGGCGGCGTAGTCCTGGCTGTTGGTGCCGGCGAAGACGCCGGTGGCGGTGCCGCGCACCGAGCCGGGGGTGATGCCGGCGCGCTCGAAGGCCTCCCAGGAGGTCTCCAGCAGCAGGCGCTGCTGCGGGTCCATGGCGAGCGCCTCGCGCGGCGAGATGCCGAAGAACGCCGGGTCGAACTCGCTCGCGCCGTGCAGGAAGCCGCCGCAGCGCGCGTAGGAGGTCTCCCGCTCCCCGCCGAGGGCGCTGCCCACGGCGCCGAGGTCCCAGCCGCGGTCGGTCGGGAAGTCACCGACGGCGTCGGCGCCGTCGAGCACGAGCTGCCACAGGTCCTCGGGCGAGGTGACGCCGCCGGGGTAGCGGCAGGCCATGCCGATGATGGCGATGGGCTCGTCGTCGGCCGCCTGCGGCACGGCGGGGGCCTGTGCCCCGGTGTCGGTGCCGAGCAGTTCGGCGCCGAGGTGGGCGCCGAGGGCGGCGGCGGTCGGGTGGTCGAAGACCAGGGTGGCCGGCAGGGTCAGTCCGGTGGCCGTGTTGAGGCGGTTGCGCAGTTCGACGGCGGTCAGCGAGTCGAAGCCGAGGTCCTTGAACGCCCGGCCGGGGTCGATGGCCTCCGCGCCGCTGTGTCCGAGGACGGCGGCGACGGCGTCGCGCACCAGCTCCTCCAGGACGCGCCCGCGGTCCAGCGGGGAGAGGCCCGCGACCCGCGCGGCCCAGGGGGAGGCGGCGTCGGCCGGGCCCTCCTGCGGGGCGGCCGTGGTGGCCAGGGCGCGGACCTCGGGGAGGTCGGCGATCAGCGGGCGGTTGCGGCCGGCGGTGAAGACCGGGGCGAAGCGCGCCCAGTCGACGTCGGCGACGGTCACCGCGGTCTCGTCGTGGTCGAGCGCCTGCGCCAGGGCGGCGATCGCCAGTTCGGGGGCCATCACGGGCAGGCCGCGGCGGCGCAGCTGCTCCTCCGCGTCGTCCTCGGCGGCCATGCCGCCGTCGGCCCAGGGGCCCCAGGCGACGGCGGTGGCGGCGAGGCCGCGGCCGCGGCGCTGCTCGGCCAGGGCGTCGAGGTAGGCGTTG
>NZ_JBSFKF010000082.1:1702-3305 GCF_053598415.1 Kitasatospora sp. NPDC001132
CGAGGGTGTGTGACTGGTCGTTGTTTGAGAACTGCACAGTGGACGCGAGCATCTGTGGCCAAGTTTTTAAGGGCGCACGGTGGATGCCTTGGCACCAGGAACCGATGAAGGACGTGGGAGGCCGCGATAGGCCCCGGGGAGCTGTCAACCGAGCTTTGATCCGGGGGTGTCCGAATGGGGAAACCCGGCAGTCGTCATGGGCTGTCACCCGCTGCTGAACACATAGGCAGTGTGGAGGGAACGCGGGGAAGTGAAACATCTCAGTACCCGCAGGAAGAGAAAACAACCGTGATTCCGGGAGTAGTGGCGAGCGAAACCGGATGAGGCTAAACCTTGAGCGTGTGAGACCCGGCAGGGGTTGCGCTCGGGGGGTCGTGGGATTTTTCTTGATCGGTCTGCCGGCCGGTCGGCGAGTCAGAAACCGTATGGATAGTCGAAGGACATGCGAAAGGTCCGGCGTAGAGGGTAAGACCCCCGTAGGCGAAATCTGTACGGCTCGTTTGAAGAACTCCCAAGTAGCACGGGGCCCGAGAAATCCCGTGTGAATCTGGCGGGACCACCCGCTAAGCCTAAATATTCCCTGGTGACCGATAGCGGATAGTACCGTGAGGGAATGGTGAAAAGTACCGCGGGAGCGGAGTGAAATAGTACCTGAAACCGTGTGCCTACAAGCCGTGGGAGCGTCGTTCATCAGCTTGCTGGTGGGCCGTGACTGCGTGCCTTTTGAAGAATGAGCCTGCGAGTTTGCGGTGTGTAGCGAGGTTAACCCGTGTGGGGTAGCCGTAGCGAAAGCGAGTCCGAATAGGGCGGTTGAGTTGCATGCCCAAGACCCGAAGCGGAGTGATCTAGCCATGGGCAGGTTGAAGCGCGGGTAAGACCGTGTGGAGGACCGAACCCACCAGGGTTGAAAACCTGGGGGATGACCTGTGGTTAGGGGTGAAAGGCCAATCAAACTCCGTGATAGCTGGTTCTCCCCGAAATGCATTTAGGTGCAGCGTCACGTGTTTCTTGCCGGAGGTAGAGCACTGGATAGGCGATGGGCCTTACCGGGTTACTGACCTTAGCCAAACTCCGAATGCCGGTAAGTGAGAGCGTGGCAGTGAGACTGTGGGGGATAAGCTCCATGGTCGAGAGGGAAACAGCCCAGAACACCGACTAAGGTCCCTAAGCGTGTGCTAAGTGGGAAAGGATGTGGAGTCGCAGAGACAACCAGGAGGTTGGCTTAGAAGCAGCCACCCTTGAAAGAGTGCGTAATAGCTCACTGGTCAAGTGATTCCGCGCCGACAATGTAGCGGGGCTCAAGCACACCACCGAAGTCGTGTCATTGCAGCATGAAGGGCCAACGCCTGCTGTGATGGGTAGGGGAGCGTCGTGTGCCGGGTGAAGCGGCCGAGGAATCGAGTCGTGGACGGTATACGAGTGAGAATGCAGGCATGAGTAGCGATACAAGAGTGGGAAACTCTTGCGCCGATTGACCAAGGGTTCCTGGGTCAAGCTGATCTGCCCAGGGTAAGTCGGGACCTAAGGCGAGGCCGACAGGCGTAGTCGATGGACAACGGGTTGATATTCCCGTACCCGCTTTGAAGCGCCAACGCTGAACCTC
>NZ_JBSFKF010000082.1:3396-4797 GCF_053598415.1 Kitasatospora sp. NPDC001132
ACGTAGGCTGAGACCTGATGCCGAGCCGATTGTGGTGAAGTGGATGATCCTATGCTGTCGAGAAAAGCCTCTAGCGAGTTTCATGGCGGCCCGTACCCCAAACCGACTCAGGTGGTCAGGTAGAGAATACCGAGGCGTTCGGGTGAACTATGGTTAAGGAACTCGGCAAAATGCCCCCGTAACTTCGGGAGAAGGGGGGCCATTCCTGGTGACGAGTCTTGCACTCTGAGCTGGGGGTGGCCGCAGAGACCAGCGAGAAGCGACTGTTTACTAAAAACACAGGTCCGTGCGAAGCCGTAAGGCGATGTATACGGACTGACGCCTGCCCGGTGCTGGAACGTTAAGGGGACCGGTTAGCTCTGATTCGTCGGGGCGAAGCTGAGAACTTAAGCGCCAGTAAACGGCGGTGGTAACTATAACCATCCTAAGGTAGCGAAATTCCTTGTCGGGTAAGTTCCGACCTGCACGAATGGCGTAACGACTTCTCGACTGTCTCAACCATAGGCCCGGTGAAATTGCATTACGAGTAAAGATGCTCGTTTCGCGCAGCAGGACGGAAAGACCCCGGGACCTTTACTATAGCTTGATATTGGTGTTCGGTTCGGCTTGTGTAGGATAGGTGGGAGACTGTGAAGCAGCAACGCCAGTTGTTGTGGAGTCGCCGTTGAAATACCACTCTGGTCGTGCTGGATGTCTAACCTGGGTCCGTGATCCGGATCAGGGACAGTGTCTGGTGGGTAGTTTAACTGGGGCGGTTGCCTCCTAAAGGGTAACGGAGGCGCCCAAAGGTTCCCTCAGCCTGGTTGGCAATCAGGTGTTGAGTGTAAGTGCACAAGGGAGCTTGACTGTGAGACTGACGGGTCGAGCAGGTACGAAAGTAGGGACTAGTGATCCGGCGGTGGCTTGTGGAAGCGCCGTCGCTCAACGGATAAAAGGTACCCCGGGGATAACAGGCTGATCTTCCCCAAGAGTCCATATCGACGGGATGGTTTGGCACCTCGATGTCGGCTCGTCGCATCCTGGGGCTGGAGTAGGTCCCAAGGGTTGGGCTGTTCGCCCATTAAAGCGGTACGCGAGCTGGGTTTAGAACGTCGTGAGACAGTTCGGTCCCTATCCGCTGTGCGCGTAGGAGTGTTGAGAAGGGCTGTCCCTAGTACGAGAGGACCGGGACGGACGAACCTCTGGTGTGCCAGTTGTTCTGCCAAGGGCATGGCTGGTTGGCTACGTTCGGGAGGGATAACCGCTGAAAGCATCTAAGCGGGAAGCCTGCTTCGAGATGAGCACTCCCACCTCCTTGAGAGGGTAAGGCTCCCAGTAGACGACTGGGTTGATAGGCCGGATATGGAAGCCCTGTGAGGGGTGGAGTTGACCGGTACTAATAGGCCGAGGGCTTGTCCTCAG
>NZ_JBSFKF010000083.1:0-4273 GCF_053598415.1 Kitasatospora sp. NPDC001132
GGCGCAGCACCGCGCGGCACTGGGCCTGCCCGCGACCTCGATGGCCTGGGGCCCCTGGGCCCACGAGGGCGGCATGCTCGGCCGGCTCGACGAGGTCGAGCTGCGCCGGATGGCCCGCAGCGGGGTGCCGCCGCTGGGCGCGGAGGAGGGCCTGGCGCTCTTCGACGCGGCCCGCGCCGGGGTCGAACCGGCCGTGCTGCCGGTCCGCCTCGACCTGCCCGCGCTGCGGGCCAGGGCCGCCGCCTCCGGCATCCCGCAGGTCCTGCGCGGCCTGGTGCACGCGCCCGCCCGCCGTACCGTGGACGCCAACGCCGCCGCGGCCGGGGGAGTCCCGCTCAAGCAGCGCCTGGCGGGCCTCGCCGAGGCCGAACGGCGGCGCCTGCTGGTCGAGTCGGTCTGCGCCGAGGTGGCCGCGGTCCTGGGCCACGCCTCGGCCGCCGAGGTCGACCCGGACCGCGCGTTCAAGGAGATCGGCTTCGACTCGCTGACCTCGGTCGAGCTGCGCAACCGCCTCAACACGGCCACCGGCCTGCGGCTGCCCGCCACCCTGGTCTTCGACCACCCGAACCCCGCCGCGCTCGCGGACCACCTGGTCGCCGAACTCGTCGACGGCGCCGGCGCGGTGGCCGCGCCGCTGCCCGTGCTCAGCGAGCTGGACAAGCTCGAAACCCTGCTTCTCACCACGACCACCGACGGCGTCGAGCGCACGAAGATCACGCTGCGCCTGCAGAGCCTGCTGTCGAAATGGAGTGACGCACACAGTGCAACGGACGGTAGTGCTGCGGACCGCGACGCCGATCGGGAGCTCGAATCGGCCACCGGCGACGACATCTTCGACCTGCTCGACAAGGAACTCGGCCTCTCCTGACCTCCTGGGCGCAAGCTCACTGACCGCCTCCTGGAGGTGACGAAGCACATGACCACGTCTTCGAACGAAGAGAAGTACCTCGACTACCTGAAGCGCGTCACAGCGGACCTGCGGCAGGCCCGCAGGCAGCTGCGCGAGGTCGAGGAGCGGGACCTCGAGCCGCTCGCCGTCGTCGCCATGAGCTGCCGCTACCCCGGCGGCGTGCGCAGCCCCGAAGACCTGTGGAACCTGGTCGCGACCGGGACGGACGCGATCGCCGGCATGCCCACCGACCGCGGCTGGGACTTCGACGCGCTCTACGACCCGGACCCGGAGAAGGCCGGCAAGAGCGTCAGCCGCGACGGCGGGTTCCTGTACGACGCCAGCGAGTTCGACGCCGGCTTCTTCGGCATCTCGCCGCGCGAGGCGACCGCGATGGACCCGCAGCAGCGGATCCTGCTGGAGACCGCCTGGGAGACCTTCGAGCGCGCCGGCATCGACCCGTCCTCGGTGAAGGGCAGCCAGGCCGGTGTCTTCATCGGCGCGGCCTCCTCCAACTACGGCACCACCATGCACGCCGGCCTGGCCGGCCTCGAGGGCCACCTGCTGACCGGGAACGCCTCCAGCGTGGTCTCCGGCCGCATCGCCTACAGCCTCGGTCTCGAGGGCCCGGCGGTCACCATCGACACCGCCTGCTCCTCGTCCCTGGTCGCCCTGCACCTCGCCGCCCACGCCCTGCGCCAGGGCGACTGCTCGATGGCCCTGGTCGGCGGCGTCACCGTCATGACCACCCCCGGCACCTTCATCGCCTTCAGCCGCCAGCAGGGCCTGTCCGCCGACGGCCGCTGCAAGGCCTTCGCCGCCGGCGCCGACGGCACCGGCTGGTCCGAGGGCGTCGGCATGCTGCTCGTCGAGCGACTGTCGGACGCGCAGCGCCTCGGGCACCCGGTGCTCGCCGTGGTGCGCGGCTCCGCCGTCAACCAGGACGGTGCCAGCAACGGCCTGACCGCCCCCAACGGCCCCGCGCAGCAGCGGGTCATCCGCCAGGCCCTGGCCAGCGCCCGGCTGACCGCCGACCAGGTCGACCTGGTCGAGGCGCACGGCACCGGCACCCGGCTCGGCGACCCGATCGAGGCCCAGGCCCTGCTCGCCACCTACGGCCAGGAGCGCGGTGAGAACGGCGAGCCGCTCTGGCTCGGCTCGCTCAAGTCCAACCTGGGCCACTCCCAGGCCGCGGCCGGCGTCGGCGGCATCATCAAGCTGGTCATGGCCCTGCAGCACGGGCTCATGCCGCAGACCCTGCACGTGGACGAGCCCACCCCGCACGTCGACTGGGCCTCGGGCGCGGTCAAGCTGCTGACCGAGGCCCGGCCCTGGCCGGAGACCGGGCGCCCGCGCCGCGCGGCCGTCTCCTCCTTCGGCATCAGCGGCACCAACGCCCACACCATCCTGGAGCAGGCCCCCGCCCCCGAGGCGGCCGAGGCCGCCGAGGGCACGGAAGGCGCCCCAGGCGCCGGGCGGCCCGCGCGGGTGTCCGCACAGGTCCCCGTGCCGGTCTCGGGCCGCTCGGCGGAGGCCCTGCGGGCCCAGGCGCGGGCGCTGCTCGCCCACGTCGAGGGCCGGCCGGAGCTGGGCCTGGCCGACCTGGGCTACTCCGCGGTGCGCGGCCGCGCCGTCCTGGAGCACCGGGCCCTGGTGCTCGCCGAGGACCGGACGGCGCTCACCGCCGCGCTGCGCGCGCTGGCCGAGGGCGACGCCTCGGCCGACGTGGTGCGCGGTGTCGCGGCGACGCGAGGCCGGACGGCGTTCCTGTTCACGGGGCAGGGGAGCCAGCGTCCTGGCATGGGGCGTGAGTTGTACGAGGCGTACCCGGTGTTCGCGGACGCCTTCGACGCGGTCTGCGCGCGGGTCGAACTGCCGCTGCGGGAGGCGGTGTTCGGGGAGGACGCGGACGTTCTCGCGCGCACCGAGTACACGCAGCTGGCGCTGTTCGCGGTGGAGACCGCGCTGTTCCGGCTGGTGGAGAGTTGGGGGGTCCGTCCGGACTTCCTGGTGGGCCACTCGATCGGTGAGATCGCGGCCGCGCACGTGGCCGGTGTCCTGTCGCTGGACGACGCCGTCACCCTGGTTGCGGCGCGTGGTCGGCTGATGCAGGCGCTGCCGGAGGGCGGCGCGATGGTGGCGGTCAAGGCGACCGAGGCCGAGGTGCTGCCGCTGCTCACGGACAGCGTCAGCATCGCGGCGATCAACGGGCCTTCCTCGGTGGTGATTTCCGGTGACGAGGCCGAAGTGCTGGCGATCGCCGCTCAGTTCGAGAAGACCAAGCGTCTCGATGTCTCGCACGCGTTCCACTCGCCGCTGATGGACGGCATGTTGGCGGACTTCCGCCGGGTGGCGGAGGGTCTGACCTATTCGGCGCCGCAGATCGCCGTGGTCTCCAACGTCACGGGTGCCCTGGCCACCGCCGAGGAGCTGTGCTCGCCCGAGTACTGGGTGCGCCACGTCCGCGAGGCCGTCCGCTTCGCCGACGGCATGCGCGCCCTCGAAGCCCAGGGCGTCAGCGTCTTCGTCGAGCTGGGCCCCGACGGCGTGCTCTCGGCCATGGGCCAGGAGTGCGTCGAGCAGGGCGTGTTCACCCCGGCGCTGCGCGCCGGCCGCCCGGAGCAGCGGGCGCTGCTGACGGCGCTGGCCACCGCGCACGTGAACGGTGCCGCGGTGGACTGGTCGCCGGCCTTCGACGGCACCGGTGCGAGCCGCGTCGAGCTGCCCACCTACGCCTTCCAGCGGCAGCGCTACTGGCTCGACCTGCCGAACGACGCCGCCGAGGCGGTCTTCGAGCCGGTGGACGGCACGGACTCCGCGTTCTGGGCGGCCGTCGAGAGCGGTGACCTCGCCGCCGTGGCGATGACGCTGTCCGTGGACGGCGGCGACGAGCTGGTGCAGTCCTCCCTGAGCACCCTGCTGCCCGCTCTCTCCACCTGGCGCGAGCAGCGCAGGAACCGGACCACGGTGGACGGTTGGCAGTACCACGTCACCTGGCAGCCGGTCGACGGTGAGCAGGCGGCCGCCCCGGCGGGCACCTGGCTGCTCGCCGTTCCGGCCGGCCTGGACGAGGCCACCGCCACCGCCGTCGCCGAGACGCTCACCGCGAGCGGCGCCGAGGTGCGCCGCGTCGAGATCGAGGCGGGCGCCGACCGGGCGGGCCTGGCAGAGCTGCTGGCCGGGATCGCCGCCGAGGGCACCGAGGTGTCCGGCGTGCTGTCCCTGCTCGCCCTCGCCGAGCAGCCGGACGCCGGCCAGCCGGTGCTGTCCGTCGGCTTCACCGCGACCATCGCGCTGGTGCAGGCGTTGGGTGACGCGGGTGTGGGTGCGCCGTTGTGGTTGGCGTCGCGGGGTGCGGTGTCGGTCGGTCGTGCCGATCGGGTG
>NZ_JBSFKF010000084.1:0-4117 GCF_053598415.1 Kitasatospora sp. NPDC001132
AGGGGGGACCCTGTGGGAGAGTAGGACGCCGCCGAACAATTCTTCTGAAAAGCCCCTGATCCATTCGGATCAGGGGCTTTTCGCATTTCCCGGAACCGGAGATCTATTCGTCGGCCCCGGCCCCGGAGCCGGATTCCGTCCCGGACCGCGGCTTGTCGGCGGACGCCTGCCCCTGGGCCTGGGCAGACTGCCGGGCATCGGGCCGCGGCGTCCTGGGAGCCTGGGTTGCCTGGGGGGCCTGCAACGCCTGGGTCGCCTGAGGGGCCTGAACCTGATCGGTGGGAGCAGCCGGGACGTCCGCCGTTCCCCAGGCGGGCCGGCTCAGCCACCTGTCCGCGCTGTTGGTGAGGCGGGTGACGCCCGTACCGTCGGCCTGCATGCTGTAGAGGTCGGTACCGGCGCCCGAGGGGGCCTGGGTGAAGACGATGGACTTGCCGTCGGGAGCGTAGGCGGCCGGGCCGAAGAAGGCGTTGGAGGTCGCGGGGGTGAGGGCACCGACGGCGCTGCCGTCGGGGTGGATGGTGTAGATGGCGCCGCCGGGGGCGTTGTCGGGGCCGGCCGGGTAGGTGGTGAAGAGGATCCGGGTGCCGTCGGGGGACCAGTCCGCGCGCTCGCTGGCGCGCAGTTCCCAGGGGGTGAGCTGGCGCAGCCCGGTGCCGTCCGCGCTGACGACGTAGATGGCGCGGCTGTTGGCGGGCTGCCCGGTGGCACTGGTGCGGTACTCGAAGGTGAGCTGCTTGCCGTCGGGGGACCAGCTGGGGTTGCTGACCGTGCCGGAGTAGGGCTTGTCGTTGGTGAGGAAGGTGAGCCGCTGGACGTCGGTGCCTTCGGGGCTCATCAGGTAGAGGTCCGAGTACTGGACCTGATGGCTGCCGGACGTGTCGAGGGCGCCCCAGGAGCGGCTGAAGGCGACCTGCTTGCCGTCCGGGGAGAAGGCGGGGGCGCGTTCGTCCTCGTTGGTGCAGTCGGCGGTGGCGCCGTCGCAGAGCTGGCTGATCTGGTGCTCGGGGCCGCCGGCGGTGGGGACGGTCCAGAGCCGGGCGGTGCCGGTGTGCGGGTCGGTGCGGTCGAAGGCGATGGTGGTGCCGTCGGGTGACCAGTCCGGGCGGTCGTCGATGGCGCGGGCGGGCGGCTGGGTGACCTGGCGCTGGCCGGTGCCGTCGGGGGAGAGGGTGATGATCGCGCTGCTGGTGCGGGAGGAGTCGGTGTACGCGCGACTGGCGATCAGCCCGTTGTGCGCGGGGGCCGTGGGGACTCCGACGGCCGCGCCGACCACGCCGGGGGTCGCGGCGGGTGTCGGCTCGGTGGCGGCGGGGGTCTCCGGCCGGAGCTCCGAGAGCGGGATGTCGCCGGGTTCGGCGCCGCAGCCGGTGAGCAGGGTGCCCAGAAGCAGAAGGCCCGCACCGGCGCTTGCGCGGGTGCGGGCCCTGCCCGTGGGTGACTGCCGTGTGCCGGTGGTGATCCGTGCCATCTCCGCCTCCGAGCCTCTCGACCGCTCCGACGTGTGGCCCCCGCCGCGGATTCAGGACGAAGGCCCCTGAAAGGAGCTGTCACTGTGTCAGACGGGGGGCACCGGCGACCGGGCGACACGCGACGGACCGCTGCCGCTCGGCCACACGGAGTAGAAGGGTGGCGGGAGGGCGAGGCTCGACCCTTGGTGGCCAACCCCTGGCGGTCAGCCCCGGGCGGCGCGGCGCTCGGCCTTGGCGAGGGCCTCCGCCTCGTCCTCGGCCTCGGCGACCTCCAGGGTGGGCGCGGTGCCGCCGAGCTGGGCGGGCAGCCACCAGCGGTCGTCCGGGCCGGAGGGCTTGCCAGGGTACTCGCGCTGGGCCTGGTCGAGCATCTCGCTCATGGCGGCGCGCAGCCGCCGGGTGACCATGACGGGCTTGTCGTCGGGCCCGAGGTGGATAGGTTCGCCGATCATGATGGTGACCGGGACGTGCCGCTTGGTGAGGGTCTTCGGGCGGCCCTTGGTCCAGAGCTGCTGGGTGCCCCAGAGCACGACGGGCAGCAGCGGGGTGCCGGAGTCGGCGGCCATCCGGGCGGCGCCGGTCTTGAACTTCTTCAGCATGAAGGAGCGGCTGATGGTCGCCTCGGGGAACACCCCGACCACCTCGCCGGCCTTGAGGGCGCGCACGGCGGCCTCGTACGCGGGCTGGCCGTCGGTGCGGTCCACCGGGATGTGCTTCATGCCACGCATCAGCGGGCCGGAGATCCGGTGCTTGAAGACGTCGTCCTTGGCCATGAAGCGGGTCTTGCGCTTTCCGCCGCGGTACGCGCCGAGGCCCGCGAAGAGGAAGTCCAGGTAGCTGATGTGGTTGCTGACCAGTACCGCTCCCCCCCTGGCGGGGATGTGTTCGGCGCCCACGATCTTGATCCGCACGTCGAGCGCGCGGAAGGCGGTGAGTGCGGCGCCGATCACCGGCGGGTACACGAACTCTGCCACGGTCAGTCCTGACTTCCACGGGCCGGAGCCCGGTTCGGCGGGTACCCGCTCCGTTGTGCGGGTGGTGCCGACCGGAGTACGGCACTCCGCGGCGGGTCACGGGTGATTCACGGAGATGATCCCCCGAACGAGTGCCTGCTGTCACCTGAGGCGTGCGGTCGAGCGAATATTCGGCGGTGTGATCTCCGTGATCAATTGCCACGGGAACTTTTCGCCCACCCGCGTCAGGTGCCGGCGGTGAGGCGCCCCTGGGCGCGCCGGACGAGGGGATAGAGCTCGCAGCCGACGCAGTAGCCGAACGCGGCGTTGCCGAGGGCGGCGGTGAGGGCGGCCGCGCCGGCCAGCACGCCGAGCCAGGTCACCTCGGTGCAGTAGCCGAGGGCACCGACCGTGGCGAACACCATGAGGACGCCCTGGTCGAAGCGGAGCGTCCGGTCGTCCTCGGTCTCGGAGGGCGGTGCGAGTCGGGGGAGCACCAGCACCTGGAACAGCCGGACGTAGAGGGCCAGGCGCAGGCCGCCGAACGCGCCGAGGGCGAAGACGAGTGTCTGGGCGGCCAGGAGGGGCCAGCTGCCGGTGCAGAGGACGACGGTCAGGACGAACGCGCTGAGTGCTGCGGCTAAGCGGGGGCCGCGGGGGTCGGTCTGCAACGGGGGCTCCTGGAGGTCGCGACGGGCGGCGGCGAGCGGCGAGCGGCAGCGCGGGGTGTCAGCGTGGTCGCCGGGCGGCGGTCCGGGCCCGGGTGGTGACGCGACGGCAGGCCGGCGGCGGCGTTGGGCGACGGTCGGAGTCCATCGGCCGATCGTACGTGGACCGGCCTCGGCGGTCGACCGCGTTTCGGGCGCCGCGGGCGCTGCCGCAGACTGGCGGGATGACCCGGCCGACGGCGTGCGTTGTCGTGCCTCGACGGCGGCCGGGCCCGGCCGCCGCGGGCCGGGAGCGACGGGAGGCCGAGGGTGAGCAGCGAGGACGGGGCGGTACGGCTGTCGGAGGCCGAGCTGGGCGGGCCGCTCGGCGTACGGGCGACGCTGGTGCAGTTCTCGACGGCCTTCTGCCAGCCCTGTCGGGCCACCCGGCGGGTGCTCTCCGAGGTGGCCGGGATGGTCGACGGGGTCGAGCACGTCGAGGTGGATGCCGAGGAGCGGTTGGAGCTGGTCCGGCGGCTGGAGGTCCGGCGGACGCCGACCGTCCTGGTGCTGGACGGGGAGGGCCGGGTGGTGCGGCGGGCGGCGGGGCAGCCGCGCCGGGTGGACGTGATCGCGGCGCTCGGCCGGGTGGTGTGAGCGTCGGGTGGTGTGAGAGTGCGGCGCGAGCCCGGTGTGAGCGATCCGGCCGCACTTGTTTCGCCCCGTCGGGTGGAGCGGGCCCCGGGCTGGGGCAGGATGGGCGCAGGCGGCGGAGTGGCCGCACGGCATAAGCTACTGGCCAGTAGTGACCACTGCGCTACCGGCGAGTATGCTGCCAGCAAGTTCCGGACCGGCACGGGAATCCGCTGCCCGGGGCGGGTGCGTGCCGTGTTCGCGCCCGCTCGCACCGCCGCAGCCGCCGGACGAGACCAGTACAGGAGACAAGGCCGTGAGCTTGAGGATCGTTGTCTGTGTGAAGTACGTGCCGGACGCGACGGGTGACCGTCGTTTCGCGGACGACCACACCACGGACCGGGAGGGTGTG
>NZ_JBSFKF010000085.1:0-4037 GCF_053598415.1 Kitasatospora sp. NPDC001132
CCCGTCATCACCCTCGACGCCCGACGCCGCGACAGCGCCAAGAGCGCCCTCATCACCCTCGTCGAACACGCCCTCCTCGCCCGACTCCGCTGAACGAGGGCGACCGCGAGCACACGGGCGCGCGAACACCCGCGCCGAGCCGAAGGGGCCCAGGGCGCCCCGGAGGCGAGCGCGCGAACAACCGCACAGCCCCGACGGCCCGTCCCACGACGGGCCGTCGGGGCCACGACGCTTACCGGCCGGTGTCCTCCGGGGGCTCCGCGCAAGACCCGCGCATAAGCAGCGGATAACAGTTCGGTAGGCATTTTGTGATCAACAATGACTCAGTGTGGCGAATTGGCGTCGCTCAGCGCCTGGTGACCACTGTTTTGCTCCGTCATGTCGGTGATTGTCCGGATTGTGCCGACGCGGGTGCCGGGCTGCAGCTGTTTGTCCCCCATCCCTGCACGTGCTGAAATTCCAGCTACCCCTGGGTGTCTCCTGCGCCGGTCCGTCCGGCGGCGGGACAGGGCCCCGGGGTAGCGCTGGATTGATCCATGGCCGGCATTCGGCCGAGAGGTAGTTGTCGAGTGAGGCGTAAGCAGCAACCCGCCCCGCAGCGGCGCTCCGAGCCCCGCCAGAGCGAGCCGAACGGTACCCCGGGGGATCCGGCCGGATTCTCCGCGTTCACTCCCACCGAGGAACGCGCCCAGTCCCCCGTCCCGGCCGCCGAACCCCAGGCCTCGCCCACGGCGCCCCGCGGCAGCGGATCGTCGGGCGAGGGCAGTGGCGGCGGCTCCAGCCGGTACGACTTCCTCCGCCCGCGCAACTGGCGCGTGCCGACCCGTCTGATCGCGATCCTGCTGATCCCCGTGATCATCAGTCTCGTCTTCGGCGGCCTGCGAGTGAACACCTCGGTCGACGGCTACATCAAGGCCTCCCGCGCCGAGAAGACCGCCGAGCTGGCCAAGGCGGCGACCGAACTCGCCGAGGCGCTGGAGAACGAGCGCGACAAGACGCTCATACCCCTGATCACCAAGCAGGACCCGAACAACGAGGTGACCAAGCGGCGCAACGACACCGACGCCGCGCTGAAGGCGTACAACGCCGCCTACGCCGCCTCCGACAAGTCCGGTGAGCTCCCCCGCCGCCACGAGGCCTTCCAGACCCTGGTGGTCGACCTGCCGCACCTGCGGGCCAACGCGTACAACCCGGAGCTGTTCATCAGCGCCACCGCCAACGCCTACTCGGTGATGCTCGACCCGCTGCTGGCCTTCGACAACTCGGTCGGCATGGGCTCCGCCAACGCCACCAGCAAGGGCCGCGCGATCTACGCGATGTCGCTGGCCAAGGCCGCCGCCTCGACCCAGCGCGCGCTGATGCTCAACCTGCTGGTCGGCATCTCGGCGAACGCCACCACGCGCTACGAGAACCAGAACGTCATCCAGCAGATCCTGATCTCGGAGAAGCTGGAGCAGGTCTCCATCAACGAGTTCAACACCGGCAGCGCGCCCGAGGACGCCCAGAAGTACGCGGAGGCGCAGGTCGCCCAGTTCGCCGCGCAGGAGCGCTCGGCGTACAAGATGCCCAACGGCGCGGCGCCCACCATGCAGGCCCTGCTCCAGCTCGGCGCCTCGTACAGCCAGGCCGCCGCGGAGGGCCAGCTGAAGGGCAAGGCCGCCGCCGACGCCGCGTACGCCGAGGCGAAGAACGCCGGTCTGACCCCGGACAACTGGAACCAGGCCGCCAACACCCACATCCAGGCCCTGCGGAACACCGAAGTCGCGCTGCTGGACGACGTCCTCAACGACGCCCTCGCCCTGAAGGACAACGCGCTCTACGACGCCATCCTCAACACGGTCATCGTCGTCGCGGCGCTCGTCCTGGCCGGTCTGCTCACCGGCTACGTGGCCCGCTCGATGATTCTCGGCATGCGCACCCTGCGCAACGCCGCCCTGGAGATCGCCGACCACCGCCTGCCGGACCTGGTCGAGAAGCTCTCCAAGACCGACCCCGACCGGGTCGACACCTCGGTGACCCCGATCCCGCTGCACGGCAAGGACGAGATCGGCGAGGTCGCCCGGGCGTTCGACCAGGTCCACCAGCAGGCCGTGGCGCTCGCCGCCGAGCAGGCCCTGCTGCGAGGGAACGTCAACGCGATCTTCACCAACCTGTCGCGCCGCAGCCAGAGCCTGATCCAGCGCCAGCTGGCGCTGATCACCGACCTGGAGAACAACGAGGCCGACCCGGACCAGCTGGAGAACCTCTTCAAGCTGGACCACCTGGCCACCCGTATGCGCCGCAACGGTGAGAACCTGCTCGTCCTCGCGGGCGAGGAGGCCGGCCGCCGCTGGAACACCCCGGTCCCGCTGGTCGACGTGCTCCGCGCCGCCGCGTCCGAGGTGGAGCAGTACGAGCGCGTCGAGCTCTCCGGCATCCCGGAGGTCGACGTCGTCGGCGCCGCCGTGACCGACCTCGTCCACCTGCTCGCCGAGCTGCTGGAGAACGCCACCTCGTTCTCCAGCCCGCAGACCCGGGTGCTGGTCAACGCGACCCGCCTGCCGGACGGCCGGGTGCTGGTCGAGATCCACGACAAGGGCATCGGCCTCACCGCCGAGGACTTCGCGGAGATCAACGAGAAGCTGGCCGAGCCGCCCACGGTGGACGCCACCATCTCCCGCCGCATGGGCCTGTTCGTGGTCGGCCGGCTCTCCCAGCGGCACGACGTCCGCGTCCAGCTCCGCCCGTCCGGCGAGTCCGCCGGCACCACCTCGCTGGTCATGCTCCCGCCGTTCGTCACCCAGTCCGGTGCGGCGCCGGAGCCGGACGAGCAGTTCACCGTCTCCCGGATCTTCGCCGAGCAGGAGCCGACCGCCGAGTGGGCGCCGGAAGCCCCCGCCCGCAGCGCGGCCGAGCTCGGCTTCGACGACCACCTCACCGGCATCGGCAACGCCGGCTCCAGCGGGTTCAGCCCGGCCCTGGAGTCCGTCCAGCGCTCGCAGCGCCTCGACCAGGTCCGCCGCGCGGCCCTGGACAGCGCCCCGCACCCGCCGGTGGTGGACGCCGAGGTCGAGGAGGACTACCAGCAGGGCTACGACCAGTACGCCCCGCAGGGCTACGAGCAGCCGCAGGCCCAGGCCGACGACCAGTACGGCTACGACCAGGGCGGCTACCAGCAGGACGAGTACCACCAGCAGGACGAGTACGCCCAGGACGGCTACGACCAGTACGCCCCGCAGGGCTACGGGCAGCAGCAGGGCTACGCCGACGACCGGTACGGCTACGACCAGGGCGGCTACCAGCAGGACGAGTACGCCGACCAGTACGGCCGTCCGGCCGAGGAGTCCCCGGCCGGCCACCCGTACGCCCCGGAGCCGCCCGCGCTGCCCGCCGCCGAGCCGCCGCACACCACCCTGGCGTCCGGGCTGCCGCAGCGCCGCCCCGGCGAGCAGCTGGCCGGCGGTGGCCCCGCCTCCGCTCCGGCCGGCGGCAGCCCGTCCGGCGAGAGCCCGAACTGGTTCGCCGGCGCCAAGGACACCTCGGCGCCCGCGGCCCAGCGCGGCCACGACGTGTCCGCGCTCGGCGGTTACGGCCCGACCGGCCCGACCGCCAGCACCGCCTGGCAGTCGCCGAACGACGGCGACTGGCAGCGGGCCGAGCAGCTGCGTGAGCCCGCCTCCGGCGGCACGACCGGTGCCGGTCTGCCGCGGCGCGTGCCCAAGCAGAACCTGGTGCCCGGCAACGCCAAGTCCACCCCGCAGGACGGGCCGCAGGTCTCCCGCAGCCCGGAGGAGGTCCGTGGCCGCCTCACCAACCTGCGCCGCGGTGTGGAGCAGGGCCGCAGCGCCGGTAACACCGGAAGCTTCCGGATCGACCCCGATCAGGTAGACCAGTCCGGCAACGGACAGAACCCGAGCACCGATCTCTTCGGCGGCTCGAACCACCAGGAGCGTTGAGTTGACTCAGATGAGCCAGGCCGCACAGAACCTGAACTGGCTGATCACCAATTTCGTGGACAACACCCCCGGGGTGTCCCACACCGTGGTGGTCTCCGCGGA
>NZ_JBSFKF010000086.1:0-3904 GCF_053598415.1 Kitasatospora sp. NPDC001132
CCATCCACTCGCGCGCGGACGAGGACCACCCCTGGACCCGTCACGCCACCGGCACCCTCACCAACACCACCCCCCACACCCCCGAAACCAACACCACCTGGCCCCCCGCCACCGCCACCCCCATCGACCTCACCGACACCTACCACCACCTCACCGAACGCGGCTACACCTACGGCCCCGCCTTCCAAGGCCTCACCAAAGCCTGGCGCGACACCGACAACACCCTCCACGCCGAAATCACCCTCCCCACCGACCTCACCCCCGAAGGCCACACCCTCCACCCCGCCCTCCTCGACGCCACCCTCCACCCCCTCCTGATCGCCGGCATCGAGCGCGGCCTTCCGTTCACCTTCCGGGGTGTGACGCTGCACTCCGTCGGCGCCACCCGGCTCCGGCTCACGGCCCGCCCGTCCGACGACGGCACCGGAACCGTGCTGCGCCTCACCGATCCGACCGGCGCACCGGTCGCCGAGATCGACGCGCTGGTGATGCGCGAGGCCTCCGCCGGGCAGTTGCGCGACGCCGACCAGCGGCACCCGCTGTACACCGTCGCCTGGCAGCCCGCGGCCGCCGCGCTCGCCGAGGCGCCCGGCGGCCCCTGGGCCCTGATCGGCGATGCCGGAACGGCCGAGGCGCTCGCAGCCGTCCGGTACGAGGACGCAGCCGCCCTGCGCGCGGCCCTCGACGACGGGACGGCCGAGCCGCCCGAGGTCCTGGTGTACGCGCCGGGCCACCCCGGGGCGGACGGCACGGACGCCGGTGCCCTGTTCGAGGCGGCCCGCCGGGCCTCCCACGACGCTCTGACGACCGTCCAGGCGCTGCTCCAGGACGACCGGCTGGCCGAGACCCCGGTGCTGGTGCTGACCCGGCAGGCCGTGCCCGCCGGCGGCCCGACCGAGGCCGGGGTGCCGGCCGCGGCCCCGGTGTGGGGTCTGCTGCGGACCGTACAGTCGGAGTATCCGGGCCGGTTCACCCTGGTGGATCACGACGGCACGCCCGAGTCGCTGCGCGTCCTGCGCGCCGCTGCCGCCACCGGTGAGCCGCAGTCCGCGCTTCGGGCCGGTGTTCTCCAGGTGCCCCGGCTCGCCCGCGTCAACGCTCCGGCCGCGGCCGACTCCGGCCCGGTGCGGCTCGACCCCGAGGGCACGGTGCTGATCACGGGTGCCTTCGGACGGCTGGGTGCGCTGCTGGCCCGGCACCTGGTGACCGAGCACGGCGTCCGGCACCTCCTGCTCACCAGCCGCCGGGGCGCCGACGCCCCCGGCGCCGCCGAACTCATCACCGAACTCACCGACTCCGGCGCCGAGGTCCGGGCCGTCGCCTGCGACACCACCGACCGCGACGCCGTCGCCGCCCTCCTCACCGCCGTACCCACCGACCACCCCCTCACCGCCGTCATCCACACCGCCGGCGTCCTCGACGACGGCATCATCACCGCCCTCACCCCCGAACGCCTCGACACCGTCCTGCGTCCGAAGGTCCTGGCCGCGCTGCACCTCCACGAGCTGACAGCCGAACTCCCGCTGTCCGCCTTCGTCCTGTACTCCTCGGTCTCCGGTCTGATCGGCGCCGCCGGTCAGGCCAACTACGCCGCCGCCAACGCCTTCCTGGACGCCCTCGCCCACCACCGACACACCCTCGGCCTGCCAGCCACCTCCCTCGCCTGGGGCCTCTGGGGCCAGGGCGGCATGGGCGAGAAGCTCAGCGACGCCGACCTCGCGCGCATGGCCCGCGCGGGCGTCGCGGCGATGTCCGAGGACGAGGGGCTGGCGTTCCTCGACGCCACCCTCGGCCGCCCCGAGGCCCTGCTCGTCCCGGCCAGGCTCGACCTCGCCGCCGTCCGGGCGCGGTCCGACGCCGAATCCGTCCCGGCGCTGCTGCGCGGGCTGGTACGGACCGCCCCGCAGCGGGTCCGGGCCAGGGCCGCCCAGCCGGCGGGCAACGAGTTCGCCGAACGGCTGGCCGGACTGGACACGGCCGAACGCCTCGCCACCGCACTGGAGTTGGTTCGTGCGTCGGCGGCCTCCGTGCTCGGCCACAGCAGCGCGGACACGGTCGACGCCTCCGCCGGCTTCAAGGAGCTGGGCGTCGACTCGCTGAGCGCGGTCGAACTGCGCAACCGCATCAACTCGGCGACCGGGCTCCGGCTTTCGGCCACCCTGGTGTTCGACTACCCGACGCCCGGCGCCCTGGCCGAGCACCTGCAGGAGCAACTCGCCAAGGCCGCGGGCCTCGTCCAGGCACCCCGTCCGCGGACCACCCGAGCCGTCGGGTCCGGGACCGCCGACGACGCGGAGCCGATCGCCATCATCGGCATGGCCTGCCACTACCCGGGTGGCGTCACCACGCCCGAGGAACTGTGGCAGCTGGTCGACCAGGGCCGCGACGGGATCGGACCGTTCCCGTACGACCGCGGCTGGCCGGAAGACCTCCACGACCCGGACCCCGAGGCGGTCGGCAAGTCCATCACCGACCGGGGCGGATTCCTCTACCGAGCGGGCGAGTTCGACTCCGAGTTCTTCGGGATCAGCCCGCGCGAGGCCACCGCGATGGACCCGCAGCAGCGGCTGCTGCTGGAGACCGCCTGGGAGACCTTCGAGCGGGCCGGCATCGACCCGACCACCCTGCGCGGCAGCGACACCGGGGTCTTCGCCGGGGTGATGTACCACGACTACGCCCCGCCGGTGCAGCTCATGCCGAAGGAGCTGGAGGGCATCCTGCTGACCGGCAACACCGGCAGCGTCGTCTCCGGCCGGATCGCCTACAACTTCGGCCTCGAAGGCCCGGCAATCACGGTCGACACCGCCTGCTCCTCCTCGCTGGTCGCCCTGCACCTGGCCGCCCAGGCCCTGCGGGCCGGCGAGTGCTCGCTCGCCCTCGCGGGCGGCGCCACCGTCATGTCCACCCCGGGCACCTTCGTGGAGTTCAGCCGCCAGCGCGGGCTGTCCCCGGACGGGCGCTGCAAGGCGTTCTCCGACGAGGCGGACGGCACCGGCTGGAGCGAGGGCGTCGGCCTGCTGCTGGTCGAGCGCCTGTCGGACGCCCGCCGCAACGGCCACCCGGTGCTGGCGATCGTCCGGGGCACCGCCGTCAACCAGGACGGCGCCAGCAACGGCCTGACCGCGCCCAACGGCCCCAGCCAGGAACGCGTCATCCGGCAGGCCCTGGCGAACGCGCGGCTCGCACCGGAGGAGATCGACGCCGTCGAGGCTCACGGCACCGGCACCCGCCTCGGCGACCCCATCGAGGCCCAGGCGCTGCTGAACACCTACGGCGAGACACGCGATGCCGAACACCCGCTCTGGCTAGGTTCGTTGAAGTCCAACATCGGACACTCCCAGGCGGCGGCCGGCGTCGGTGGCGTGATCAAGATGGTCATGGCGATGCGGAACGGCGTCCTGCCGCGCACCCTGCACGCCGAGCAGCCGACCAGCCACGTCGACTGGTCCGACGGAACCGTCCGACTGCTCACCGAGGCACGGCCGTGGGACGTCGAGGACGACCGTCCCCGCCGGGCCGCCGTCTCCTCGTTCGGCATCAGCGGCACCAACGCCCACGTCATCCTCGAACAGCCCGCGGAGGCACCTCGCCCGACCGAGCCGACGGAACAGCCACCGCTGCTCCTAGCGGCGCGCACCACGCAGGCACTGCGCGAGCAGGCACGGCAGCTGACGGCCTTCCTGGCCCAACAGCCCGAGGCGGAGACCGCTTCCGTCGCCCGCAGCCTCGCCGCGCGCACCCGCTTCGACCACCGCGCCGTCGTCACCGCGACCGACCGCGAGGGCCTGCTCGCCGCACTGCGCGCGCTCGCCGAGGACACCGAAGCCCCCGGACTCGTCACCGGCACGGCCCGACCCGGCAAGACCGCGTTCCTGCTCACCGGACAGGGCAGCCAACGCCACGG
>NZ_JBSFKF010000087.1:0-3626 GCF_053598415.1 Kitasatospora sp. NPDC001132
ACATCCACGGCCTCGGCACCCGCCGGCGGCCACTCCACCAGACCCGCACCCTCAGCAGCCGACGCACCCTCCGCCAGCACACCCGAGACATGACGCGTCCAGAGGCCGTCCTCACCAACGCCCTCGGCCCGCGAGTGGACCGTCACCGAACGACGGCCCTCACCATCGGGCTCTCCGACCCGGACCTGGACCTGCACACCGCCCGACTCCGGAAGCACCAGCGGTGCTTCCAGCGTCAGCTCCTCCACCAGCGAGCAACCCACCTGGTCGCCGGCCCGCACCGCGAGCTCGACAAAGGCGGTCCCGGGCAGGATCACCGAACCCAGCACCGCGTGATCGGCCAGCCAGGCGTGCGACTGGAGCGAGAGCCGGCCGGTGAACAGCACACCGTCCGCATCGGCCAGCGACACCGCCGCACCCAACAGCGGGTGGTCCGCCGCACCCAGGCCGGCGGACTGCACGTCCCCGGTCGCGGCCGGAGAGTGGAGCCAGAACCACTCGCGGTCGAAGGCGTACGTCGGCAGGTCGACCCGACGGGCACCGGCCTCCGCGAAGAACCCCCCTCGCCAGTCGACCTGAGCGCCCTGGACGTGCGCGGTGACGAGGGCCGTCAGCGCGGTCTGCGCCTCGGGCCGCTCGGCGCGCAGCGCCGGGGTGAACACGCCCTGCTCGACGCACTCCTGGCCCATGGCCGAGAGCACGCCGTCCGGGCCGAGTTCGACGAAGGTGGTGACGCCCTGGGCCTCCAGGGCCCGCATGCCGTCGGCGAAGCGAACCGCCTGGCGGACATGCCGGACCCAGTACTCGGGCGAGCACAGCTCCTCCGCCGTGGCCGGCTCACCCGTCACGTTGGACACGACGGGGATGACCGGCTCTGCGTAGCTCAGGCCCTCGGCGACGGCCCGGAACTCCGCCAACATGCCGTCCATCAGCGGCGAGTGGAACGCGTGCGAGACCTTGAGCTTCTTGCTCTTCTCGAACCGACCGGCGATGGCGAGGACTTCGGCCTCGTCACCCGAAATCACCGCCGAGGTGGGCCCGTTGATCGCGGCGATGCTGACGTTCTCGGTGAGCAGCGGCAGGATCTCGGCCTCGGTGGCCTTGACCGCCACCATCGCGCCGCCCTCGGGCAGCGCCTGCATCAGGCGGCCACGGGCCGCCACCAGGGCGACGGCGTCATCGAGGGAGAGGACGCCCGCGACATGCGCGGCCGCGATCTCGCCGATCGAGTGGCCGACCAGGAAGTCCGGACGGACCCCCCAGCTCTCGAAGAGGCGGAACAGCGCCACCTCGACGGCGAACAGCGCGAGCTGGGTGAACTCCGTTCGGGCGAGAACCGCAGCGTCCTCGCCGAACACCGCCTCCTTCAGCGGCAGTTCGACCCGCGCGCAGACGGCGTCGAAGGCCTCCGCGAACACCGGGAACGCCTCGTACAGCTCACGCCCCATCCCGGGACGCTGGCTGCCCTGGCCGGTGAACAGGATCGCCAGCTTCCCGCCGACAGTCCCGGTCACCAGCCCGGCGGCCGTGCCGCCGTCGGCGAGTGCCGTGAGGGCTCGGATGACACTGTCGCGGCTGTCCGCGACGACGCCGGCGCGGAGGTCCATCGTCGCGCGGGTGGTGGCCAGCGAGTAGGCGAGGTCGGTGACCCGCAGCTCGGGCTCGGCCTCGACCAGGGCGAGCAGTCGCTGCGCCTGACCGCGCAGAGCACCCTCACTCTTCGCGGAGAGCACCAGCGGCGCCTGACCGTCCTCGGTCGACAGACGCTCCGAACGCTTCTCCACCGGAGCCTGCTCGATGATGGCGTGGGCGTTGGTGCCGCTGAAGCCGAAGGAGGAGACGGCCGCGCGACGCGGACGCCCGGTCTCCGGCCAGGGCCGGGCCTCGGTCAGCAGCTCGACGGCGCCCGAGGCCCAGTCGATGTGCGGCGACGGCTCGTTGACGTGCAGCGTCTGCGGCAGCACACCCTCCCGCATCGCCATCACCATCTTGATGATGCCGCCGACACCGGCCGCCGCCTGGGTGTGACCGATGTTGGACTTCAACGACCCCAGCCACAGCGGCTCTTCGGCACGCTCCTGACCGTAGGTGGCCAGCAGCGCCTGCGCCTCGATCGGGTCACCGAGCGTGGTGCCGGTACCGTGCGCCTCGACCGTGTCCACGTCGTTGGCCGTGAGGCGTGCGTTGGCGAGGGCCTGGCGGATGACGCGCTGCTGGGACGGGCCGTTGGGGGCGGTCAGGCCGTTGCTGGCACCGTCCTGGTTGATCGCACTGCCACGGACCACCGCGAGAACCTGGTGCCCGTTGCGCTGCGCGTCGGACAGGCGCTCCAGCAGGAGCATGCCCACACCCTCGGACCAGCCGGTACCGTCCGCGTCGGCCGAGAAGGCCTTGCAGCGGCCGTCCATGGCCAGCCCGCGCTGCTTGCTGAACTCGATGAACGCGCCCGGGGTGGACATCACCGTCACACCACCGGCCAGCGCCATCGTGCACTCGCCCTCACGCAGCGCCTTCGCCGCCCAGTGCAGAGCGACCAGCGACGAGGAGCAGGCGGTGTCGATGGTGACCGCCGGACCCTCCAGCCCCAGGGTGTAGGCCACCCGGCCGGAGGCGATGCTGCTCGAACCACCCGTACCGAGGTAGCCCTCGACACCGGCCGGAATCGCGTGCAGACGCGACGTGTAGTCGTGGTACATCACGCCGGCGAAGACGCCGGTCGCGCTGCCCTTCATCGAGGCCGGGTCGATACCCGCGCGCTCGAACGCCTCCCAGGAGGTCTCCAGCAGCAGACGCTGCTGCGGGTCCATCGCCGACGCCTCACGCGGGCTGATCCCGAAGAACGCCGGGTCGAACAGACCCGCGTCGTGCAGGAAACCACCCTCCGTGACGTAACTCGTCCCGGAAAGACCCGAGTTGACGTCCTCCAGGGCCTCCAGGTGCCAGCCACGGTCAGTCGGGAAGGACGTGATGCCATCGCCGCCACCGAGCACCAGCTGCCACAGGTCCTCGGGCGAGGCGACCCCGCCCGGGTAGCGGCAGGCCATGCCGACGATCGCGATCGGCTCGTCCACGGCGGTCGTGGACAGCACCTCGGCCACCACCGGGGCCTCACCGACGAGTTCGTCGCGGATGAAGTCGGCGAGCGCGGACGGCGTCGGGTAGTCGAAGACCAGTGTGGCCGGCAGACGCAGACCGGTGGCCGCGTTCATCCGGTTGCGCAGCTCGACCGCCGTCAGCGAGTCGAAGCCCAGCTCACGGAAGGCGCGGGTCAGATCGACTCCCTCCGCCGATGCGTAGCCCAGAACCTCGGCCACCTGCGTACGGACCACCTCGCGGACGGCCTCGTCGCGGCGCGCCACCGGCAGGGCCAGCAGGCGCTCGGCCAGCGAACCGGCGGCAGCGGAACCGCCACTCGCGGCGGTCCGACGGCGCGGCACACGCACCAGGGCCCGCAGCAGAGGCGGGACCTCACCTCCGCCGACCATGGCCACCGGGTCCAGGTGCATCGGGACGACCAGGGCGCGCTCCAGCGTGAGCGCACCGTCGAACAGGGCCAGACCCTCCTGCGAACGCAGCGGCGCCACGCCGGCTCGGGCCAGACGACGGACGTCCGCGTCCGACAGGCT
>NZ_JBSFKF010000088.1:0-3524 GCF_053598415.1 Kitasatospora sp. NPDC001132
GGCGTCGCCCCGCTGCGCGCCCAGGAGGGTCTGGCCCTGTTCGACGGTGCGCTCACCCTGGAGCGCGCCCTGGTCGTCCCCATGCACCTCGACCCCGCCACGGCGGTCGGCACCGGCGACGTTCCGCCGCTGCTGCGCGGACTCGTCCGTACCCCGCGCCGCCGCAAGGTGGACGTCAGCAGCGGCTCCGCCGCCACGTTGGTGGGCCAGTTGAGCACCCTGTCGGCCGAGGAGCAGCACCGTTCGCTGCTGGACCTGGTCCGCAGCAACGCCGCCACGGCGCTGGGCTACCCGTCCGCCGACGCGGTGGACGCCGCCCGGGCCTTCCGTGAGCTGGGCTTCGACTCGCTGACCGCCGTCGAGCTGCGCAACCGCCTCAACGCGGCCACCGGCCTGCGGCTGCCGGCCACGCTGGTCTTCGACTACCCGACGCCCGCCGCCCTGGCCGACCACCTGCACACCGAACTGCTCGGACACCTCGAACCGGCCGCGGCCACCGCGGTCGTGAAGGCCCAGACGGCCGCGGGCGGGGACGACGAGCCGATCGCGATCGTCGGCATGGCCTGCCGCTACCCGGGCGGGGTCGCCTCGCCCGAGGACCTGTGGCAGCTCGTGCTCGGCGGCGGCGACGGCATCTCGCTCTTCCCGACCAACCGCGGTTGGGACGTCGAGGGCCTGTACGACCCCGAGTCCGTCCGCTCCGGCACGACGTACACCCGCGAGGGCGGCTTCCTGCACGACGCGGACCGCTTCGACCCGGTGTTCTTCGGCATCTCGCCGCGCGAGGCGCTCGCCATGGACCCGCAGCAGCGCCTGCTGCTGGAGACCTCCTGGGAGGCGTTCGAGCGCGCGGGCATCGACCCGGCCTCGATGAAGGGCAGCGCCACCGGCGTCTTCGCAGGCGTGATGTACCACGACTACGCCGCGCGCCTGCAGACCATCCCCGAGGAGATCGAGGGCTACCTCGGCACCGGCAACGCGGGCAGCGTGCTGTCCGGCCGCCTGGCGTACACCTTCGGTCTTGAGGGCCCGGCGGTCACCGTCGACACGGCCTGCTCCTCCTCGTTGGTCGCCCTCCACCTGGCCGCCCAGGCCCTGCGCAACGGCGAGTGCACCATGGCTCTCGCCGGTGGTGTGACCGTGATGGCCACCCCCGGTACCTTCATCGAGTTCAGCAAGCAGCGCGGCCTGGCGGCCGACGGGCGCTGCAAGTCGTTCGCCGCCGCGGCGGACGGCACCGGCTGGTCCGAGGGCGTCGGCATGCTGCTCGTCGAGCGGCTGTCCGACGCGCAGCGCAACGGCCACCAGGTGCTGGCGGTCATGCGCGGCAGCGCCGTCAACCAGGACGGTGCCAGCAACGGCCTGACCGCCCCCAACGGTCCGTCCCAGCAGCGGGTCATCCGCCAGGCGCTCGCCAACGCCCGCCTCAGCTCCGACCAGATCGACGTGGTCGAGGCGCACGGCACCGGCACCTCGCTGGGTGACCCGATCGAGGCCCAGGCACTGCTCGCCACCTACGGCCAGGAGCGCACCGAAGAGCCGCTCTGGCTCGGGTCGCTGAAGTCCAACCTGGGCCACACCCAGGCCGCCGCCGGTGTCGCGGGCGTCATCAAGATGGTGATGGCGATCCGCGCCGGTGTCCTGCCGCAGACCCTGCACGTGGACGAGCCGTCCCCGCACATCGACTGGACGCAGGGCGCGGTCGAGCTGCTGACCGAGGCCCGGCCGTGGCCGGAGACCGGACGCCCGCGCCGCGCGGCCGTCTCCTCCTTCGGCATCAGCGGCACCAACGCCCACACGATCATCGAGCAGGCCCCGGCGGAGAAGCGTCCGGCCACGGCCGTCGCCGGGACGGACGCGGCCCCGGCCGCCGTCACGCCGTTCGTCGTCACCGCACGGGGAGAGGACTCCCTGCGGCGCCAGGCCGAGCGCCTGCACGCGCTGGTGACGGCCGACGACCGGCTTCCGGTCGCCGACGTCGCGCACTCGCTGGTGACCACCCGCACGGTCCTGGAGCAGCGGGCCGTGGTCCTCGGCGAGGACCGGGACGCCCTGGTCGCCGGCCTGCGGGCACTGGCCGACGGCCAGTCCGACCCGCAGGTGGTCCAGGGTCTGGCCGGCGGCGGGAAGCTGGCGTTCCTGTTCACGGGGCAGGGCAGCCAGCGTCCGGGGATGGGGCGTGAGCTGTACGAGGCGTTCCCGGTGTTCGCGGAGGCCTTCGACGCGGTGTGCTCGCGGGTGGAACTGCCGCTGAAGGAGGCGGTGTTCGGCGAGGACGCTGCGGTCCTGGCCCGTACGGAGTACACGCAGGTCGCGCTGTTCGCGGTCGAGGTGGCGCTATTCCGGCTCTTCGAGAGCTGGGGGGTCCGTCCGGACTTCCTGGTGGGCCACTCGATCGGTGAGCTGGCGGCCGCCCACGTCGCGGGTGTCCTGTCGCTGGACGACGCCGTCGCCCTGGTGGCGGCTCGTGGCCGGCTGATGCAGGCGCTGCCGGAGGGCGGTGCGATGGTGGCGATCAAGGCCTCGGAGGAGGCGGTGCTGCCGCTGCTGACCGCTCAGGTGAGCATCGCGGCGATCAACGGGCCTTCCTCCGTGGTGATTTCCGGCGACGAGGATGAAGTCCTCGCGATCGCCGGGCAGTTCGAGAAGACCAAGCGGCTGAGCGTCTCGCACGCGTTCCACTCGCCGCTGATGGACGGGATGTTGGAGGAGTTCCGGGCCGTTGCCGAGGGGCTGACGTACAGCGCCCCGCGCATCCCGGTCGTCTCCAACGTCACCGGGGACATGGCCACGGCGGAGGAGCTGTGCTCGCCCGAGTACTGGGTCCGGCACGTGCGCCAGGCGGTTCGCTTCGCCGACGGCATGCGGGCCCTCGAAGCCAAGGGTGTCACCACCTTCGTCGAGCTCGGCCCCGACGGCGTGCTCTCCGCCATGGGCCAGGAGTGCGTCGACGGCGGGGTGTTCGTGCCGGCGCTGCGTGCCGAGCGACCGGAGCCGCGAACGGCGGTCTCCGCGCTGGCGACGGCGTTCGCCCACGGTGCCGCCGCGGACTGGAGCAGCCTGGCCTCCCGGGCCGGTGCCCGGCGGGTCGACCTGCCGACGTACGCGTTCGAGCGTGAGAGCTTCTGGCTCCACGTCCCGTCGCTCGCCGGCGACATGACGGCCGCCGGTCTCGGCGAGGCCGACCACCCGCTGTTGGGTGCGGCAGTGGCTCTCGCCGATGCGGAGGGCTTCTTGTTCACGGGTCGTCTGTCGGTGGAGTCGCACCCGTGGCTGGCCGATCACGTGGTGCTGGGTTCGGTGATCGTTCCGGGTACGGCGTTCGTGGAGTTGGCGGTGCGGGCGGGTGACCAGGTGGGTTGCTCGCTGGTGGAGGAGTTGACGCTGGAGGCGCCGTTGGTGCTTCCGGGGTCGGGTGGTGTGCAGGTCCAGGTGACGGTGGGCGCGGTGGATGCGTCCGGGCGTCGTTCGGTGGCTGTGCACGGTCGGGCCGAGGGCTCGTCGGAGTGGGTCCGTCATGTCTC
>NZ_JBSFKF010000089.1:0-3471 GCF_053598415.1 Kitasatospora sp. NPDC001132
GGCGTCGCCCCGCTGCGCGCCCAGGAGGGTCTGGCCCTGTTCGACGGTGCGCTCACCCTGGAGCGCGCCCTGGTCGTCCCCATGCACCTCGACCCGGTGGCGATGACCGGCGGGGGTGAGGTCCAGCCGCTGCTGCGGGCTCTCGTTCGCACGCCGCGCCGCCGCAAGGTCGGCACCGGCACCGGTGCGTCGGTCGAGCTCTCCCGGGCCCTGGCCGGCCTGAGCGAGTCCGAGCGGCTGAGCACGCTGCTGGCGATGGTGCAGGCGCAGGTCGCGTACGTCCTCGGGCATGCCGCCCCCGACAGCATCGACCCGGTCCGGGCGTTCAAGGACCTCGGCTTCGACTCGCTGACGGCCGTGGATCTGCGCAACCGCCTCAACGCGACCACCGGCCTGCGGCTGTCGGCGACGCTGGTCTTCGACTACCCGACGCCCGAGGCGCTCGCCGGTCACCTGGCCGCCGAACTCGTCGGCCGCGCCGAGGTGTCGCGCCCGAGCGTGCCCGCGGTCAGGTCGTACCGCGATGACGAGCCGATCGCGATCGTCGGCATGGCCTGCCGCTACCCGGGCGGGGTCGCCTCGCCCGAGGACCTGTGGCAGCTGGTGCTCGGCGGTCGCGATGGCATCACGTCCTTCCCGACTGACCGTGGCTGGCACCTGGATGCCCTGGAGGACGTCAACTCGGGTCTTTCCGGGACGAGTTACGTCACGGAGGGTGGTTTCCTGCACGACGCGGGTCTGTTCGACCCGGCGTTCTTCGGGATCAGCCCGCGTGAGGCGTCGGCGATGGACCCGCAGCAGCGTCTGCTGCTGGAGACCTCCTGGGAGGCGTTCGAGCGCGCGGGTATCGACCCGGCCTCGATGAAGGGCAGCGCGACCGGCGTCTTCGCCGGCGTGATGTACCACGACTACACCTCGCGTCTGCACGCGATTCCGGCCGGTGTCGAGGGCTACCTCGGTACGGGTGGTTCGAGCAGCATCGCCTCCGGCCGGGTGGCCTACACCCTGGGGCTGGAGGGTCCGGCGGTCACCATCGACACCGCCTGCTCCTCGTCGCTGGTCGCTCTGCACTGGGCGGCGAAGGCGCTGCGTGAGGGCGAGTGCACGATGGCGCTGGCCGGTGGTGTGACGGTGATGTCCACCCCGGGCGCGTTCATCGAGTTCAGCAAGCAGCGCGGTCTGGCCATGGACGGCCGCTGCAAGTCGTTCGCGGCGGCGGCGGACGGCACGGGCTGGTCCGAGGGCGTCGGGATGCTCCTGCTGGAGCGTCTCTCCGACGCCGAGCGCAACGGCCACCGCGTCCTCGCGGTGGTGCGCGGCAGCGCGATCAACCAGGACGGCGCGAGTAACGGCCTCACCGCCCCCAACGGTCCGTCCCAGCAGCGGGTGATCCGCCAGGCGCTGGCCGGTGCCCGACTGACCTCGGACCAGATCGACGTGGTTGAGGCGCACGGCACCGGCACGGTGCTCGGTGACCCGATCGAGGCCCAGGCCCTGTTGGCCACGTACGGTCAGGAGCGTGCCGAAGAGCCGCTGTGGCTGGGGTCGTTGAAGTCCAACATCGGCCACACCCAGGCGGCGGCCGGTGTCGGCGGCATCATCAAGATGGTGATGGCGATGCGGCACGGCGTGCTGCCGCAGACCCTGCACGTGGACGAGCCGTCGCCGCACATCGACTGGGCCTCGGGCGCCGTCGAGCTGCTGACCGAGGCCCGCCCCTGGCCGGAGACCGGGCGTCCGCGTCGCGCGGCCGTCTCCTCCTTCGGCATCAGTGGCACCAACGCCCACACGATCATCGAGCAGGCTCCGGCGGAGAAGCGTCCGGCTCGTACCGGGAACGAGGAGGACGGTCAGGCGCCGCTGGTGCTCTCCGCGAAGAGTGAGGGTGCTCTGCGCGGTCAGGCGCAGCGACTGCTCGCCCTGGTCGAGGCCGAGCCCGAGCTGCGGGTCACCGACCTCGCCTACTCGCTGGCCACCACCCGCACGACGATGGACCTCCGCGCCGGCGTCGTCGCGGACAGCCGCGACGGGCTCGCGTCCGCCCTGCGGGCGCTGGCCGAGGGCGGCACGGCTGCCGGGCTGGTGACGGGTGCCGCCTCGGGCGGGAAGCTGGCGTTCCTGTTCACGGGGCAGGGCAGCCAGCGTCCCGGGATGGGGCGTGAGCTGTACGAGGCGTTCCCGGTGTTCGCGGAGGCCTTCGACGCGGTGTGCTCGCGGGTGGAACTGCCGCTGAAGGAGGCGGTGTTCGGCGAGGACGCTGCGGTCCTGGCCCGTACGGAGTTCACCCAGCTCGCGCTGTTCGCCGTCGAGGTGGCGCTGTTCCGCCTGCTGGAGAGCTGGGGTGTCCGCCCTGACTTTCTGGTCGGCCACTCGATCGGCGAGCTGGTGGCCGCGCACGTCGCGGGCGTTCTCTCCCTCGACGACGCCGTCACCCTGGTGGCGGCCCGTGGCCGCCTGATGCAGGCGCTGCCCGAGGGCGGCGCGATGGTCGCGGTCAAGGCCACCGAGGCCGACGTCCTGCCCCTGCTCAGCGAGAACGTCAGCATTGCCGCGATCAACGGTCCGACGTCCGTGGTGATTTCCGGCGACGAGGCCGAAGTCTTGGCGATCGCCGGGCAGTTCGAGAAGACCAAGCGGCTGAGCGTTTCGCACGCCTTCCACTCGCCGCTGATGGACGGCATGCTGGACGACTTCCGCCGGGTGGCGGAGGGTCTGACCTACTCGGCGCCGCAGATCGCGGTGGTGTCCAACGTGACCGGTGAGCCGGCCACGGCTGAGGAGCTGTGCTCGCCCGAGTACTGGGTCCGGCATGTCCGCCAGGCGGTTCGCTTCGCCGACGGGATGCGGGCCCTGGAGGCCAAGGGCGTCACCACCTTCGTCGAGCTCGGCCCGGACGGTGTGCTCTCGGCCATGGGCCAGGAGTGCGTCGACAGCGGTGTGTTCGTACCGGCGCTGCGCGCCGAGCGGCCCGAGGCACAGGCCGCGCTGACGGCCCTCGTGACCGTGCACGTCCAGGGCGCCCGGGTCGACTGGCGAGGGTTCTTCGCGAAGACCGGCGCCCACGTCACGGACCTGCCGACGTACGCCTTCGACCGCGAGTGGTTCTGGCTCCACGCCCCCGCTCTGACCGGGGATGTCCAGTCCGCCGGCCTCGGTGCGGCCGATCACCCGCTGTTGGGTGCGGCGGTGGCTCTCGCCGATGCGGAGGGCTTCTTGTTCACGGGTCGACTGTCGGTGGAGTCGCACCCGTGGCTGGCCGATCACGTGGTGCTGGGTTCGGTGATCCTGCCCGGGACCGCCTTTGTCGAGCTCGCGGTGCGGGCCGGTGACCAGGTGGGTTGCTCGCTGGTGGAGGAGTTGACGCTGGAGGCGCCGTTGGTGCTTCCGGGGTCGGGTGGTGTGCAGGTTCAGGTGACGGTGGGCGCGGTGGATGCGTCCGGGCGTCGTTCGGTGGCTGTGCACGGTCGGGCC
>NZ_JBSFKF010000090.1:0-1924 GCF_053598415.1 Kitasatospora sp. NPDC001132
TGAGTGGGCGTTCTGTGAGCATTTATCGGTCAGTGCTTGGTCCTGACGGCGACTCATCAGGGACCTGCCGAGATGTCGCATCAGGCGGCGCTCAGCGATACTCGTCCCATGGAGTGGTTCGAGCAGGCCCGGGACGCGGAACAGCTCCGGGATTGGGATACGGCTATCACGTTGGTGAGTGCCCGGGCCGAGTGCTACTCCGCCGATTCCTACGCCCACGACAACCATCTCTGGCACATGGCATTGCTCGCCCGAGCAGGACGGTTCGCAGAGCTCACGGAACTCGCCCTCACCGATGTCCATGCACGCCGGAGGCTCAACGCATCGCTTCGAGAGCGGGGGATGGAGGCAGCGCTACGCATGCGCGCCGAAGATGGCGACCGCGACGCCCTTTACGGCCTTGTTCGACTGCTGTGCGAGACGAACCGGGTTCAAGAGGCCGATCAAGCGGTCCACGACCTCGGCCGAGATGATCAGCACGCGCACCAGATCGTGGCCGGCTTTCGATCGTCATCGAACGCCTTTGCCGGGTTCTAACTTGAGGGTGGCACTGTCGTGGTACGGGACGGCTGAGGAATA
Organism: Kitasatospora sp. NPDC001132; assembly: GCF_053598415.1. Lineage (NCBI taxonomy): Bacteria > Bacillati > Actinomycetota > Actinomycetes > Kitasatosporales > Streptomycetaceae > Kitasatospora > Kitasatospora sp. NPDC001132. Next base: position 580 of record NZ_JBSFKF010000090.1, read on the forward strand.
GTGAAGAGGCCGGGCTCGGGTTCGATGAGAACGCCACGGCTGACCAGGCGCTTCAGCTTGGCTCGGGTGCCTTCGGTGTGGCGGGGCTCGGCGCCGACGCCGAGTGCCCGGCACACGTCCTTGGCGCGCAGGCCGTCTTCGGCGTTCTCGAACAGGGCGAGAATCTGCCGGTAGGCCGATGGGACGAGGTCAGGGGTGCGGTCGTCGTCTCCGGCGATCTCCAGCAGGGTTTCGCGGGTGATCTGCAGGCGTCTCAAGGTGTCTTCGGCGGTTAAGAGTTGCTCGGTGAGACGGGCTATCTGGTCACGCAGTTGTTCGGTCGTCTCGCGGACGATCTGCTGTCGGGTCTCGATCTTGTCCAGGAGTTCCCTCATCGATGCTCCTGCTGGTCGGGGGCTGCGTGTCAGGTCGGTGGGTCGCGCCAGGTCGGCGTGGTGGCGGCGGTGAGGCGGCGGAGCATGACGTCGGTCATGGACCAGTGGATCATCGCGACCGAGCTGGCCGGCTTTGCCTCGTAGTCGCGCACCAGGCGTCGGTGGAGCATGAGCGTTCCCAGGGTCTGCTCGACCACCCACCGTTTGGGCTCCGGTGTGAACCCTCGTGCACCGGGCTCACGTTGGACAATCTCCACATCGATACCGAGGCGGGCGCCGTGCTCGACGACCGCGTTCTTGAACCCCGCGTCCGTCCATGCCTTGGTCACGGTGGGCGCGGCGCGGACGACCTTGTCCAGCAGCGCGATGCCGATCGCGTTGTCGTGGACACTGGCCGCGACAACGACGGCGGCGATGACCAGGCCGAGCACGTCGGTGGCGATGCCCCGCTTGCGGCCCGGGCTCTTCTTGCCCGGATCCAGCCCGGTCGTGTCCTTCGGCGCGTTCGTCGAGGTCCGCACGGTCTGGGAGTCCAGGACGACCGCGGTGGGGTCCTCGTGTCGCCTGCGGCTTTCGCGGACCTGCCAGCGCAGCAGGTCGTGGATGGTCTCGGCGGTCCCGTCGTCGCGCCATGTGCCGAAGTAGTAGTACACCGCGCTCTTGGGCGGCAGGTCGTGGGGCAGGTAGCGCCACTGGCAGCCGGTGCGGGCCTGGTAGAGGATCGCGTTCACGATCTCCCGTATCTCGTACCGGCCTGCATGGCCGCTGACCGAGGGATGCTTCGCCTTCCACGCGGTGAGGACCGGCCGGATCAGCTCCCAGGCTTCATCCGACAGGTCGCTCGGGTACGCAGGACGCTCGTCCACATCCACCAGCACACCGCGCCGACGGCCCGCCGTGAAGCACCGGAACCGGACAACCTGCCTTCAAGGACTACGAGAACCACCCAAGACTCGCAGAACGCCCTCTGA
>NZ_JBSFKF010000091.1:0-1758 GCF_053598415.1 Kitasatospora sp. NPDC001132
CACCGTCCAGGTGTCGTTGCCGGTGAGGAGTGTGGCCAGGTCGCCGGGGCCGCCCCGGGCGGTGGCGGTGGCCAGCTGCTCGGCCATCAACTCGTCGTAGACCGGCCGTTGGACACTGCGCAGGACACCGATCGGGGTGTGGTGGAGGGTGTCCGCGTCGGCGATCCGGGACAGCGCGAACGCCGTGGCCGGGTTCGCGGCGTGCGCGTCGTGAACCAGCACCCGCGCCTCGTTGTCGGCCGTGACGGGGGCGGTGAACAGCTCGCCATCGTGGCCGCGGAAGACGCCGTTGGCCAGGTCGGTGCCGAAGCGGATCGGCCGGCCGTGTTCCAGGCGGATCAGTGCCTCGTCGCGGGTGCCCGGCTCCTTCAGCACCTCGAACGCGCCGTCGTTGAAGATGTTGCAGTTCTGGTAGATCTCCACCAGCGCGGTGCCCTCGTGGAGGGCGGCCTCCCGCAGCACCGACTGCAGGTGCTGACGGTCCGAGTCGATCGTGCGGGCGACGAAGGTGGCCTCGGCGCCGATCGCCAGCGACAACGGGTTGAACGGCGCGTCCAGCGAGCCCATCGGCGTCGACTTCGTGACCTTGCCCAGCTCACTCGTCGGCGAGTACTGCCCCTTGGTAAGACCGTAGATCCGGTTGTTGAACAACAGGATCTTCAGATTCACGTTCCTGCGCAGCGCGTGGATGAGGTGGTTGCCGCCGATGGACAGGGCGTCGCCGTCGCCGGTGACCACCCAGACGCTGAGGTCCTGGCGTGAGGTGGCCAGTCCGGTGGCGATCGCCGGGGCGCGGCCGTGGATGGAGTGCACGCCGTAGGTGTTCATGTAGTACGGGAAGCGTGAGGAGCAGCCGATGCCGGAGACGAATACGGTGTTCTCGCGTCGGATGCCGAGTTCGGGCATGAAGGACTGGACGGCGGCGAGGATGGCGTAGTCGCCGCAGCCGGGGCACCAGCGTACTTCCTGGTCGGTTTTGAAGTCCCGGGCGTTTTGGGGTTGTTCGGTTTTGGGGACGAGGCGTAGGGAGGGGTAGGTGTGGTCGGTCACTGGTGGTCCTCCTCGTCCAGGGTGCCGATCGCGGCCCGGAGTACGTCCGCGAGTTGGGCGGCCTTGAAGGGCAGTCCGCGGACCTGGTTGTAGGACTCGGCGTCGACCAGGTACTTCGCGCGGAGCAGTAGGGCCAGTTGTCCGAGGTTCATCTCGGGCACGATGATCTTTTCGTAGCTGCGCAGGACGGTGCCGAGGTTGGCGGGGAAGGGGTTGAGGTTGCGTAGGTGGGCCTGGGCGATTTCGGCGCCGTCGGCGCGTACGCGGCGCACGGCGGCGGTGATCGGTCCGTAGGTGGAGCCCCAGCCGAGGACCAGGACGCGGGCGTCGCCGGAGGGGTCGTCGACCTCGACGGGGTTGACGGTGATGCCGTCGATCTTGGCTTGGCGGGTGCGGACCATGAAGTCGTGGTTGGCGGGGTCGTAGGAGATGTTGCCGGTGCCGTCCTGTTTCTCGATGCCGCCGATGCGGTGTTCCAGGCCGGGTGTGCCGGGTACGGCCCAGGGGCGGGCCAGGGTGTGGGGGTCGCGTAGGTAGGGCCAGAACGCGCCGTCCTCGCGGTTGGGTCCGGTTGCGAAGCGTGGGTCGATCTCGGGGAGTTCGTCGACGTCCGGGATGCGCCAGGGCTCGGAGCCGTTGGCGAGGTAGCCGTCCGAGAGGAGGAATACGGGGGTGCGGTAGGTGACCGCGATCCGGGCCGCCTCCAGC
>NZ_JBSFKF010000092.1:0-1742 GCF_053598415.1 Kitasatospora sp. NPDC001132
CAATGCCACGAAGTTAAGGACTGGGCGGCGGTGTCAAGGCGTCGGGGAGGGTGATCTTGTAGGTGTTCGGCGCGGTTCGGATGAGTCGGCCGTTGCGTGCCCAGTAGCAGAGTTGCGCGGTGAGGCTGCTCAGGGGGCGCCCCGCAGTGGCGAGGCCGAGGTGCTGAGCGATGTCACGGGTGTGCATGGCCTGGTTGGAGTGCGCGGCCAGGATCTGGCAGACCTGGCCCCAGCGCCCGGATGGGGCTCGGCTCGGATCCTGTGCGATGGGGAGCGCCGGTGGATTCACGGTGATCTCGAGAGCGGTGATCGGCGTACTGTCGCGGGGACGGCCGTCGCGATTCCAGCTGTGGTAGCGGGATATCCCGCCTTTGACGATGCGGGTGGAAAGCCGCATTCGGCGCCGGGGAAGCAGTGCCTTCAGGATGCGGGTTCCAATGAATCCGACCAGGTCAGGGCGTCCGTATGGGCCAGCGACTGGGATCGTGCCGATGGGGCTGACGACCGTGTCGCGTGCTGCCTCGAGAGCGATCGTGAAGCCGGCCCGGTCGGGATCGCAGCCGGGTATCGTCTCCACCGCGGTCACCATTGTCGAGCGCAGTGCCTGGTAGAGGGTGAGCAGTCCCCACATCTCCTGGGTGACGCCGACGGGGTCCTTCGATCGCAGCACCCTGCCCTTGAGCAGCGTGTGACGGAGTGCGAGGTATGTGGTCTCGATCTCCCAGCGCTCGTGGTAGAGACGCACCAGGCAGTCAGCGGGATCGGCACGGTGGTCGCGGAGGGTGGTCAGCAGGCGATAGGTGCCGCCGAAGTCGCCGCCGTCGGCGGTGCGCGTGCGGACGTCGGCCTCGATCACTCTGAGAGGAACGCCGCTGATGCGGGTGAGGTAGGAGCCGTCGGGCAGCAGTGCCAGCACCGGAGGGCGCCGGACACTGGTGGCACGTATCAGTAGCTGAGCACCCTGAGCTGCGATGTTTGCGAGCAGTTCGTTGCTGTCGAAGGCACGGTCGGCGAGCAGGAGCATGTCTGGGGTCAGGTGGCCGACCAGGTCGTGGGCGTAGTCGGTCTCGCCCTTGGAGGCGGAGCCGAAGACGGCGGCAATCAGGCCGCGGGTGCCTGTTTCACAAAGGGTCATGAGCATCAGCCGGGGGTAGCCGGTCGGGCCGTGGCGGCGCTCGGTGCGGCCCAGCCAGGACCGGTTGCGCTCGTGGTCGGGGACGTTCAGACTCCCGCAGCCGTCGAAGGCGACCGTGCGCCAGCGGCGGTAGCGCACTCCGGGTGTGGACGGCTGGGCCAGCGGGCCCGCCAGCACGTCGAACAGCCGCTTGAGCGGTGCCACGCCGACCCGCCGACGCAGATCGCGAAGGGCCTTCTCCGAGGGCTGCGGCACCTGGGCCCCCAGTCCAGTGGCGAGTTTGCCCCACACCAGTGTGGTGCCCAGATGCTCGAACAACCCGAGCGCCAGGACGAAGTACACCCCGACACGAGAGGGGAGGCTCCGCAGTCGCTGCTCGCGTGCCCCCGTCTCGTCCAGCACTGCGTCCACCAACTCGGTTGGGATGACCTGGGTTAACTCACCGATATGGCCAGGCGCGAACACGTCGGTTCCGCCCGTGACAGACTGGGTCACTGGGCCTCTGCTTTCTCAGGAAGATCTTGGTCGATCCCCTGAATAGCAGAGGCACTTCCCTTATCTCGCGCACCCTTGACACCGCCGCCCAGTCCTTAACTTCGTGGCATTG
>NZ_JBSFKF010000093.1:0-1309 GCF_053598415.1 Kitasatospora sp. NPDC001132
CCTTGGGTTCTAGGAGTCGTTGCAACACCCCAGTTCAGGGGATGCATTGGACTTCGAGATCCGCGAGGACCGGACGGCTCAGGGGCCTGTGAAGCTGATCCGGGAGCGGGAGGCATACTCCCGGCTCATGCAGCAGGGCTACACCAACGCCGAGGCGTGCCGGGTCCTCGGAATCAACGACCGGACCGGTAGGCGTTGGCTCTACGGGCGCAATTCGTCCGGCGGGAACAAGGCGGCGCCACCGCTGGCAGCGGTGGCGCCGCCTTGCGGACGTTCGAGGTACCTCGGCGAGGACGAACGGATCCACATCGCCGACCGGCTGCGGGAGAAGGCATCCATCCGCGAGATCGCGGCCGAGCTGGGCCGCAGTCCGTCGACGGTCAGCCGGGAGATCCGCCGAAACCGCACCGACGGCAGCCGCGGCCGGTGGCACTACCGGCCGCACGCGGCCCAGGCCCGCGCCGACGCCCGCCGGCCCCGGCCAAAGCCCCGCAAGATCCTGTCGGACCCGGAGCTGCGGGACGCCGTCCAGGCGATGCTGGACGAGAAGTGGAGCCCGGAGCAGATATGCCACGCTCTGCGGGCACAGTTCCCCGACCGGCCGGAGATGCACGTGGCCCACGAAACCGTCTACCAGTCGCTCTACGTCCAGGGGCGAGGGCAGTTGCGGCGCGAGCTGGCCGGCGCCCTGCGGAGCGGACGCGCCCGGCGCAAGCCCCAGCGGCAGGCCAACCGCCGCCAGCCCCGGTTCGCCGACCCGATGGTCATGATCAGCGATCGCCCCGCCGAGGCCGAGGACCGGGCCGTCCCCGGCCACTGGGAGGGAGACCTGATCATCGGCAAGGACCAGAAGTCGGCGATCGGCACCCTGGTCGAGCGCGCGACCCGCTACGTGATGCTCCTGCACCTGCCCGGCGACCACACGGCCGAGACGGTGCGCGACGCCCTGGTGGCCACCGCCCGCACGCTTCCCGTCGAGCTGAAGCGTTCCCTGACCTGGGACCAGGGCAGCGAGATGGGCCGCCACCGCGAGTTCACGCTCGCCACCGACATCCCGGTCTACTTCTGCGACCCGGCCAGCCCCTGGCAGCGCGGCTCGAACGAGAACACGAACGGACTGCTGCGGCAGTACTTTCCCAAGGGCACCGACCTGTCGATCCACACTCCGGAGCACCTGGCCTTCGTCGCCGACCAGCTCAACCGCCGTCCACGCAAGACGCTCGGCTGGGAAACCCCAGCCGAGCGCCTGGCTAAACTCCTCGCGGCCTAGACAACCGACCACGTGTTGCAACGACCACTAGAAACCGCC
>NZ_JBSFKF010000094.1:0-1309 GCF_053598415.1 Kitasatospora sp. NPDC001132
AGCAGCGCGGCGACGGCGGCGTGCCGGCGGGTCTGCTCGACGACGCCGTTGCGGGCGTCGACGAGGACGACGGCGAGTTCGGCGGTGGAGGCGCCGGTGACCATGTTGCGGGTGTACTGCACGTGGCCGGGGGTGTCGGCGAGGATGAACCGCCGCCGGGGCGTGGCGAAGTAGCGGTAGGCCACGTCGATGGTGATGCCCTGCTCGCGTTCGGCGCGCAGGCCGTCGGTGAGCAGCGCGAGGTCGGGCGCCTCCTGGCCGCGGCTGCGGGAGGCGTGCTCGACGGCCTCCAGCTGGTCGGCGAGGACGGACTTGGAGTCGTGCAGCAGACGGCCGACGAGGGTGGACTTGCCGTCGTCGACGGAGCCGGCGGTGGCGAAGCGCAGCAGCGAGGTGGCGGTGGTGTGCTGGGTGGCGGTGCTGGTCATGGTTAGAAGTACCCCTCGCGTTTGCGGTCTTCCATCGCGGCCTCGGAGAGCTTGTCGTCGGCGCGGGTCGCGCCGCGCTCGGTGAGGCGGCTGGCGGCGATCTCGGCGATGACGGCCTCGATGGTGGTGGCGTCGGAGTCGACGGCGCCGGTGCAGGACATGTCGCCGACGGTGCGGTAGCGGATCAGCCGCCGTTCGACCGGCTCGTGGTCCTTGGGGCCGCCCCAGTCGCCGGCGGTGAGCCACATGCCGTTGCGGGCGAAGACCTCGCGCTCGTGGGCGTAGTAGATCTCCGGCAGCTCGATGCCCTCGCGCTCGATGTACTGCCAGACGTCGAGTTCGGTCCAGTTGGACAGGGGGAAGACGCGCACGTGCTCGCCGACGGCGTGCCGGCCGTTGTACAGGGACCACAGTTCGGGGCGCTGGCGGCGCGGGTCCCAGGCGCCGAACTCGTCGCGCAGCGAGAAGACGCGCTCCTTGGCGCGGGCCTTCTCCTCGTCGCGGCGCCCGCCGCCGAAGACGGCGTCGAAGCGGTTCTGCTCGATGGCGTCCAGCAGCGGCACGGTCTGCAGCGGGTTGCGGGTGCCGTCGGGGCGCTCGCGCAGGACGCCGCGGTCGATGAAGTCCTGGACGTGGGCGACGTGCAGGCGCAGGTTGTGCCGAGCGGCGACGCGGTCGCGGTAGGCGATCACCTCGGGGAAGTTGTGCCCCGTGTCGACGTGCAGCAGGGAGAACGGGACGGCGGCGGGGTGGAAGGCCTTGAGTGCCAGGTGCAGCATGACGATGGAGTCCTTGCCGCCGGAGAAGAGGATCACCGGGCGCTCGAACTCCCCCGCGACCTCGCGGAAGACGTGCACCGACTCGGCCTCCAGCGCGTCCAG
>NZ_JBSFKF010000095.1:0-1170 GCF_053598415.1 Kitasatospora sp. NPDC001132
ACCTCCGCCGCGAACGGAGCGATCTTCGCCTCGGCCAGCGAACGCACCGCCTCACGGAGCATCTCGTGCTCCTCGGAGATCCGGAAGAGATCGAACTCCTGGCTCATGATCGCCACTCCTGTTTCACGACGGTACTCAGTACCCTTCATTATGCATGCGCGCGGCAAAAAGGGAACTCAGTGCCTTCCCTTGGCGGTACTGAGTTCCCTATCCTTTTCGTGCCGAACTTCCGGCGTACTTTCGCCGTACTTCCGCCGAACGAGCCCGTCCGAGCGCAGGGAGATGACAGCGTGGTCCACCCAGCCATCGATGCCGACACCCGGAGCACGACGCTGTACTTCCAGCGCTGCACGTGGTGCAACAACCCGACCTTCCAACGGCTGCTCTGCCCCACTTGCGGCTCCACCGACCTCAGGCTGGAGCCCAGCGAGGGCACGGGCGTGGTGCGGCGCTGCGCGGTCGAGCAGGCCCGGACGCCGCTGGTCCGTCAGAAGTCGCTGATCCGGATGGCGGAGGGCTTCGACGTCTGGTGCATCGTGGACGGGATGCGCAGCACCGTCCCGGTCGGCACCCGGGTGCGGCTGCTCTCCTCCCCCGACTCCGAACAGCCGGAGCTGCGGCTGCTGCCGATGGAGGAGCCGCCGTCGCCGCCGGACACCGAACCGCGCCCGCTGCCGCCGGCCCAGGGCGGCTTCACCCAGCACCTCGCGGCCTTCGTCGCGGAGTGAGCCGCGGGCTCGCCGCGGGGTGCGTCACGGGCTCGGTCGCGGACCGCGCCACCGACCGGTCGGGCCGGGCTGCGCGCCGGGAATCCGCCGGGAGACGACGGAGGGCGTGGCACCGAGTACCCCTCGGTGCCACGCCCTCCGTCGTCGTCGTTGTGCGGGATCAGGCCTTGCGGGCCTTCACCTCGGCGGTGAGCTGCGGCAGCACCTCGAAGAGGTCGCCGACCACGCCGTAGTCGGCCAGCTCGAAGATCGGGGCCTCGGGGTCCTTGTTGACGGCCACGATGGTCTTCGAGGTCTGCATGCCGGCCCGGTGCTGGATGGCGCCCGAGATGCCGTTGGCCACGTACAGCTGCGGGGAGACCTGCTTGCCGGTCTGGCCGACCTGGCTGCTGTGCGGGTACCAGCCGGCGTCCACGGCGGCGCGCGAGGCACCGACGGCAGC